>NZ_JUHH01000001.1:954412-1272549 GCF_000799735.1 Methylotenera sp. G11
TTCAGGATTTATTACAGGAAAATACGCTGCACCCTTCAGATGCTTTTCTGCTCAGCCTGCTGTATGAATATACGACAGACTATACAAAGCAGTTACAGAGAAACCGGGACGACATGAAAAAACTTGAGACTGCACAACAGAAGTACGAAGCGCTGGAACTGAAAAACAAAGTATTGGAACAGAAGCTGAATGAATTGAAAAACATTGAAAAAACCATGAACGACCGTGATTCAAAATCTAATAACTAGGCAAGACACATGCATAAGCCCTATATACTTATCGTAGATGATGACCAGGACATACTGAAACTGATCAGCATACGCCTGCGTGCTGCCGGCTACGACACCGCGACCGCCAATAACGGCGTTGAAGCCATGTCAGCCATTGCGCTGCAACGCCCCGACGTTGTCATCAGCGATTTGCGCATGCCGGCCATGGATGGCATGGCCTTGCTGGAGGCTGTACATCACGCGCACCCAGCCTTGCCGGTCATCATATTGACAGCTCACGGCTCGATACCGGATGCCGTAAGCGCCACCCAGCGCGGCGTGTTCGGCTTTCTGACCAAACCGTTCGACAGCAAGGAGCTGCTGCACCAGGTAGCCACGGCACTGCGCCTGAATGGCACACACACGGCTCAGTCCGATACGGAAGAAAATAATGACTGGCGTGCAGAGATCATCACACGCAGCCCGCAAATGGAAAGTCTGCTTGGGCAGGCGAGACTTGTTGCTGGCACTGATGCCAGCGTCTTTATCCAGGGCGAAAGCGGCACCGGCAAAGAGCTGCTGGCGCGGGCAATTCACCATGCAAGTCCGCGCCACTCCAAACCGTTTGTAGCGATCAACTGCGGTGCCATTCCTGAAAACCTGCTCGAGTCCGAACTGTTCGGCCATAGCAAAGGCTCATTCACGGGCGCTACAAAATCACATATTGGCTTATTCCAGAGTGCAGATGGCGGCACCCTGTTTCTGGATGAAATCGGCGACATGCCGCTGCCTCTTCAGGTCAAGGTGTTAAGGGCATTGCAGGAACGCACCATCCGCCCTGTCGGCAATACCGCTGACGTCAAAATCGATGTGAGGCTCATCTCAGCCACCCACCGCAACCTGTCTGTGGAAATGCAGAATGAGCGTTTTCGCGAGGACCTGTTTTACCGGATCAACGTGGTGGGACTTGAAATACCTTCCCTGGCGAACCGCCGCGAGGATATAAGCCTGCTGGCCAACCACTTTATCGGCATCTACAATAAAAAATACAAGAAAAAAGTGCACGGCTTTGCACCAGATGCCCTAGAAGCGCTGATTGCAGCACCGTGGCCAGGCAATGTGCGCCAGCTGCAGAATATGGTTGAACAGATGGTAGTACTTGCAACGACACAGATCGTGCCTGCAAGCCTGGTGCAGAAATCCTTGCAGGATGAATCAAATGGAATCATTTCTTTTGATTCAGCCCGTCGGAATTTCGAGCAATCGTACCTGATCAACCTGTTAAAACTGACCCAGGGCAATGTGACCCAGGCAGCCAAATTAGCGCAGCGCAACCGCACCGAGTTCTACCGCCTGCTGGAACGGCATCATATACAGGCAAACACCTTCAAAAACTAAGCATACAGAATGGTGATGCATGCTGAATGACACGCTGCCATACAGCGTATGGCAATCATCCAGCAAACCACGCCAGGCCTGGTAGATGACTGCCTGATACCCAATAAATTACGATCAGATCTCAGCCATATGCACTAAGTAAGCTGATATTGCATGTGCCTATACCTGACTGTTGCAGCTCTGGCAGCCGCAGTCCTGGTCATTGCAGACTTAGCGGTTGTGGACTTGCCGGCTGCGGACTTGGCGGGCACTACGCGCGCAATTTCCTTACCCGATTTATTAAAGAAGATAACAGCAGGCAGCCCGGAATTAGGTAAGCCCAAAGCCGCTTTATACCCGGCCACTTTCTCATTTTCGACCGTAAGCAATAACGGTGCAAAGCCTTCATTTTGCTTAACCTGTGCCAACAACAGGTATGCAGCTTCAGCCGCAGCGTTGCCGCGCGGCGTAACCACCATCACGACACCCTTTTCACTTTCTGCCGCCTTTGATACCACGCTGGTATGAATATCAAATGTCGGGCTGGATTTGGCAAATACCGTAAGCGTTCCTGCTGCCAATGCTATGCACACTAGCTGTGCTGTTCGTTTTAACAATCTATTCATTTAGTTACCTCCTAATCATCTACTTTGATGGTAGTGGTCAATATGCATGATCCATGCCAATAGAAATAGGAGCTAAAACAGCTGGCTCACATCAATGAAAAATAACGCAGAAACGCAGGCAGGCCGTAAAAACCAGGCCTTAAGGATCAATCATGGCTATGCAGCGCGTCCATTCATGCAGATACAGACACACCTGACTGTCGCTGATAACAGACAAACTTAACGCATTAAAATCATGCAGTTAGGCTAGCACCCCATATACATGTCGCTGTTAAGCGACATCATGGCGGATTCATAAAATCCGCATAAATTCGTAACTACATGATTATTAATGATAAAAAAACTTGGCACGATAATCGCTAACTATCAATTGTAGTTAAATTTGCAGTGATCTTAAAAACATTCAGGAGTTGATTAATGAAATTCAATTTATCAAATAATACAGTACGCCTAATGACTGCCGGAACGATGGCCATATTTTTCGGCAGCAGTGTTGGCACCCTGGCATTCGCTGACAACAAGGCAGCAGACAGCAAAAAGGTTGAGTCAGCAGCAAACAAAACAGCTGATGCTGATTTCAGGAAACTGGATGCCAACACAGACGGAAAGATATCGCTAAAAGAAGCGGTCAAAGACAAAACTTTAGCCAATGTTTTTGATGTGACCGATGCCGACCACGACGGCATGGTATCAGCAGATGAGTATCTGAACTATAAATCAGCTTTGTCTACAATGAATAAGGAGGGCGCAAACACAACGAACTAATGGTTAAGTAGTAATAGTTTTTCTGCATTTCTTGTGACTTATCCTTATCCCCTGTAAGTTGCAAGTTTAGGTTGCCTTGTATTCCCGACAAGGCAACCATTTTTTTGCCTCAGACCGCTACCTGACCTTTAATGGCGGGATATGGATCGTAATTTTCCAAAGTGAAATCTTCATATTTAAAACTGAAGATGTCCTTCACGTCAGGATTAATATGCATCGTCGGCAATGCACGCGGGGTTCGGCTCAATTGCTCGGCCACCTGTTCCATGTGGTTGGAGTAAATATGCGCATCACCCAGCGTATGCACAAAGTCACCCAGCCTCAGGTTGCACACCTGCGCCACCATCATGGTAAGCAAGGCATAAGAAGCAATGTTAAACGGCACGCCCAGGAAGATATCCGCACTGCGTTGATAGAGCTGGCAGCTCAATTTGCCATCTGCAACGTAGAATTGGAAAAACGCATGGCAAGGCGGCAGTTTCATCTGGTCGACATCAGCCACATTCCAGGCCGATACGATCAAACGGCGTGAATCCGGGTTCTTTTTGATGGATTCAACGACTTGCGTAATCTGGTCTATATGCGTTCCATCCGGCTTAGGCCAGCTGCGCCACTGATAACCATAGACAGGACCAAGGTTGCCATTCTCATCCGCCCATTCATCCCAGATACGCACACCATTCTCTTTGAGGTAGGCAATATTGGTACTGCCCTGCAAAAACCACAGTAATTCATGGATGATGGATTTCAGGTGCAGTTTTTTAGTGGTGAGCAAGGGAAAACCATCGGCGAGGTTAAAACGCATCTGGTAACCGAATACCGAGGTTGTACCTGTACCGGTACGGTCTTCCTTCTTGTTACCATGCTCTAACACATGGCGCAGCAGCTCATGATAAACCTGCATAGCGTCCTAGCTCGTTTTCTCGACAATAAACTGTTTGATTGCCGCAGCGTCTGCGTCCATCACGGTGAAGCGCTGCGGTAAATCTTCAATGTTATTCAACGCAGCCGGGCGTTCAGGTACTGTGCCCAATGCCTCGACAATAGATTCTTCGAACTTGGCGGCCAATGCCGTTTCCAGCACCACCATCGGCGTCTGCCGGTCAAAATACTCCAGCGCGACTTTCAGGCCATCCGCAGTGTGCGTATCGATCACTACATCATATTTTTTCTTGGTTTCGCGTATCGTCTGTATGCGGTTAGCATGGTTGCTGCTGCCGGAAACGAATCCGTATTCAGGAATTTTCGCAAAATAGCCATCTGCGTTCAGGTCGAAACTGCCGCCGCTATCTACCTTGCTCCACAAAGCGCGGGTTTTATCGCTGTCACGCCCCACTAAATCATACACAAATCGCTCAAAATTCGACGCTTTGCTGATATCCATAGACGGACTCGATGTGTGGTAAGTATTGGCTGAACCGCGCGGACTGTAAACGCCGGTTTTAAAGAACTCGTCCAGCACATCATTCTCATTGGTGGCCACAATCAGTTTATCAACCGGCAATCCCATCATACGGGCAATGTGGCCGGCGCACACGTTGCCGAAGTTACCTGAGGGCACTGAGAAACTGACTTTCTGCGCATTATTCTGCGTCACCGCAAAATAGCCTTTAAAGTAGTACACCACCTGTGCCACGATACGACCCCAGTTGATAGAGTTCACTGCGCCGATTTTATGTTGAGCTTTGAATGCCGCATCATTAGAAACAGCCTTCACCATATCCTGACAGTCATCAAACACGCCATTCACGGCAATATTGTAGATGTTGTCATCCTGCAGGCTGAACATCTGCGCGGTCTGGAAACGGCTCATTTTCTTGTGCGGCGACAGCATGAACACGCGGATGCCTTTTTTGCCGCGCATCGCATATTCAGCTGCTGAACCGGTATCTCCGGAAGTTGCCCCCAGAATATTGGTCGTTTTGCCTTCTTTGGTCAGCACGTATTCAAACAGGTTGCCCAGCAGCTGCATTGCCATGTCTTTAAATGCCAATGTCGGGCCATTGGAAAGGCTCAACAGGTACAGATGATCTTCCAGCTTCAATGTCGGCGTAATATCGCCAGCATTCTGGCCTTTACGGGTATAGGCATAGACATCCGCACGGTAGGTTTTATCGATGATCGCTTTCAAGTCATTTGCAGGAATGTCATCCACAAAGCGCGACAGAATCGCAAATGCCAGGTCCGGATAAGATAGGCTGCGCATCGCGGTCAAATCTGCATCGGTGAATTGCGGGTAGCTTTCAGGCAGGTATAAACCGCCGTCCGGCGCTAAACCGCCCAACAGGATCTGGCTGAAGCTTTGTGCAGGTGACTGTCCGCGGGTACTGATATATTTCATACTAATCTCTCAAACTTCCGTCATTCCAGCGCAAGCTGGAATCCAGTTACAATAGGTCGTGATATAAATCACGCCAAACTAAATTACTTCGCTCAATAAGTTCAATCTTCCAGGCACGTTTCCACGCTTTTATATTCTTCTCTCGAGCAATTGCCGATTCCATCGTTTCATGGATTTCGTAATACACCAATTCATGCACGGCATACTTTTTGGTAAAACCTTCTGCCAAATCGTTTTTATGCTGCCATACTCGTTTTATTAAATCCGACGTAACTCCAACGTACAAAATGCCATTTTTCTTACTCGCCAGAATATAAATACAAGGCTGCATGGTGACCTGGATTCCAGCTTGCGCTGGAATGACAGAACATGGCCTATTTCGCCAGCTCTTCCATACGGATACGCACGACTTTTCCGGCAATGGCAGGCAGTGCCTCAATCGCTGCAATTGCTGCGTTCATGTTTTCTTCAACCGTGATATGCGTCAGGATCACGATGTCAGCTTCCGTCTCATTCTCATCCGGTTCTTTTTGCATCATGGCATCAATCGAAATGTCACGGTCACCCAGGACTTTTGTCACGTCAGCCAGCACGCCAGGTTTATCACTGGCACGCAAACGCAGGTAATAAGCGCTCTTGACTTTATCAATAGGCAAGATAGGCAGATCCTGCACCTGCTCAGGCTGGAATGCCAGGTACGGTACACGCTGCGCGCTGCTTGCATCCATAAGACGCGCTACATCCATCAAATCCGCTACTACTGCGCTTGCTGTCGGCTCTGCACCGGCACCGGCGCCATAGTACAGCGTAGGACCAACGGCATCGCCCTTCACCACCACGGCGTTCATCGCGCCGTTCACATTGGCAACCAGGCGCTTTTCCGGGATCAGGGTTGGGTGTACACGCAACTCGACACCGTCATCCGTACGCTTGGTGATACCCAGTAATTTAACGCGATAACCCAGCTCTTCGGCATATTTGATATCTACCTGTTGCAGCTTGGTAATGCCCTCCGTGTAGGCTTGTTCAAATTTCATCGGCATACCGAAAGCGATTGCTGACATGATTGTCAGCTTATGCGCGGCATCAATCCCTTCCACGTCAAATGTAGGGTCGGCCTCGGCGTAACCCAGTCGTTGCGCCTCACCTAATACGTCTGCAAAGTTAAGGCCTTTTTCACGCATTTCGGTAAGAATAAAGTTAGTGGTACCGTTAATGATGCCGGCGACCCATTCGATACGGTTTGCGCCCAAACCTTCGCGCAACGCTTTAATGATAGGGATGCCGCCGGCAACGGCCGCTTCATAAGCCACGATCACATTGTTCGCTTTTGCGGCAGCAAAAATCTCGTTGCCATGCAACGCGATCAGCGCCTTGTTGGCAGTCACAACGTGCTTTTTATTGGCAATCGCCTGCAATACCAGTTCTTTGCTTAAAGTGTAACCACCAATCAGTTCTACAACGACATCAACGTCTGGGTTATTGACTACAGCAAAAGCATCATCCGTCACGTCGACGCTGCCGGCAACTGCGGCCTTTGCATGCTCGATATTTCTATCGGCAACCTGCACCACTTTAATTTCAACACCGCTGCGGCGGCTGATCTCTGCCGCATTACGTTTTAAAACCGTATAGGTACCGCCACCTACCGTGCCTAAGCCCAATATGCCTACGCTTAAGACTTTATTCTCTGACTGTTTCAAGCCTTTGCTCCAATGTTGTTCGTGTTATGTTTTTTTCTATAGTTTTCCAGAAACCTGGAAATACGCCTGATCGCCTCGGCAAGATCATCCACATTCGGTAAAAACACTACGCGGAAATGGTCAGGCGTCTTCCAGTTAAACCCGGTACCCTGCACCAGCAATACCTTTTCCTCCAGCAGCAGATCCAGAATGAACTGCTGGTCATCCTTGATCGGGTAAATTTCCGGATCCAACCGCGGAAACAGATACATGGCAGCCTGTGGCTTGCTGCAGCTCACGCCCGGAATCGCATTGAGCATTTCATAGGCAATATCACGCTGTTTGCATAAACGGCCTTCCGGCGCTACCAGGTCATCAATGCTCTGGTAACCGCCCAGTGCAGTCTGAATGGCCAGCTGGCCTGGCACATTGGCGCACAAGCGCATGGATGCCAGCATATTGAGGCCTTCGATGTAATCTTTAGCGTGTTTTTTCTCACCGCTGATGATCATCCAGCCGGCACGGTAGCCGCAGGTACGGTAGTTTTTTGATAACCCGTTAAAGGTTACAAACAATACATCATTCGCCAGTGAAGCGATTGAGGTATGCACATTGCCATCGTATAAGACTTTATCGTAGATCTCATCGGCAAAAATCACCAGGCCATGATGGCGGGCAATATCAATAATTCCCTGCAGAATTTCCGGCGGATATAAAGCGCCCGTTGGGTTATTCGGGTTAATCACCACAATGCCGCGCGTATTGGCGGTAATCTTGGATTCAATATCCTTCAGGTCAGGCATCCAGCCCGTTGCTTCATCACACAGGTAATGTCGTGCGGTACCGCCAGCAAGATTCACCGCAGCCGTCCATAACGGGTAATCAGGCATCGGCACCAGAATCTGGTCACCATTATTCAGCAAGCCCTGCATCGCCATCACGATCAGTTCTGATACGCCATTGCCGATAATGATGTCATCGACGGTCACACCCTGAATATGCTTGCCTTGCGTATAATGCATGATGGCTTTGCGCGGCTCGAACAAACCTTTGCTGTCGGTATAGCCGCCCGCCTTCGACATGTTGCGGATGACATCCTGCTGGATCTCTTCAGGCACCTCAAATCCAAAGGCCGCCGGATTGCCGATATTAAGCTTGATGATACGTTGGCCGTCTTCTTCCATCTCGCGTGCACGCTGCAAAACAGGGCCGCGGATATCGTAGCAGACATTATTAAGTTTACTGGATTTGAGTATGGGCTGCATGATGCGTGAATTTAGCGCTGGAAAGCATAATAGTTAAAGGTGCTAGTTTACATTAGAATGCTGTATTCGTTCAATTAAAGCCTGGATATTACAGGCAATATCACCCATGAAACTGCACCTGACAACAGCTGAAAACAACAACCTGATTACCGCCTATAGCACAGAATATATAGAGGTTAACAAGCAGCGTTATACTCAAAACCTGATCGTGATGCCTGAGTCATTAATCCACGACTGGGCGACCACTAACTTTGCAGATCTGACCAATGAGCATTTCCGGAAAATTGCGGACTTGAAACCGGAAGTGGTTCTGCTAGGCACGGGTGCCAGCCATCTGTTTTTACACCCGAAACACTATCAGCACCTGACTGATAACGGCATTGCGCTGGAATGCATGACGACAGCGGCAGCCTGCCGCACCTACAACATACTCATGAGCGAAGGCCGGAACGTTGCGGCAGCACTGATTCTTTAAACAAAATAAGCTCGCGTCGCCTTACCCGAAAGTCATCTAAACACGAACATGCTTTACCATCGTATTTGCGGCGTATGGCATAGCTCAACTCCAGCGCAGCATCTGCACCCCAATTTGATACTCACCGACATATTAATGTTAAGTAGCAACATGGCGTCTGGACGCTACCACCACGACAACTAAAGCCATTATCAAGCAAACAACATATCTAAAAAATAATCTGAATATATTCCCTGCTAACCAGCGACTTACATAGCTTATTTAATTTATCCCCGCCATTCACACCGTAAAATAAAAGGGGAAAAATTCCCACATAATTTATATTTCATGTATAATTTAGTTGCTTGTTTAAATCTAAAACATGATTATAAGGAGATCACCATGGCTAACGGTGTGGATGAAAATGGACTTGCAAAGGCTGCCATAATCGATCAATTAATCATGGAGCATTCCAATAAAATGCCTACAATGTCAGCAACAATACTGGCTTACAGCATTGACCATGCATTAATAGATGCGGGATTTGAAAGCCACCTGAGAGCAGACTACGAGCAGAATCTGCTTGCCAAAGAAAATAAGCAGCTGGGCAAGGAATTACACCAATTTCTGGCGGAACAAGGGATCCCTGCCGACACTGTAAACAGGGTAGCGGCAATGGAGGCGGAAGGCTTTCGGCAGCTTTTAAAGCAACTTGACGCTAACTATAGGATTCTAGATAAAGCACCCGTTCATACTCTACCTGTACAAATCAATACGGCACTGGACAGCCGCTGTTAGGAAATCAACAGTAATCAGAATAATCTAAGCGCAATAAAAAAACGCCCTCGCTTCCACCTCACCCACTGGGGTACTGGTGCTGTGGGTGTTGATGCAATCAATATGCCATCCACGCTTTTCAGAGCCAGCTTCATGCGGCGCACTCTCACAGCACTTGTAACATTCTAATGAGCGAAGGCCGCAATGCGGCAGCGGTGTTGTTGGCTCTATAAATATTAGTTGTTTAAAATCATCCCCTTGCAGACACGATAATCTGTCGTCATTTTTAAAAAATCTTTATTTTCATCACTGTCATTTAAGCTTCACATGGAGGTAACAATCCACCTTCAATATATCCATGTAACAAATATGGTTTTATTGAAGGATGATTCAATGAACACACGCAATGAGCAATCGCCTGCGCCCGTGCGGCAAACTGAAATTACTGCGCAAAAAAATAAATATCAGCTCAAGCCCTCAACAGATAATGGCGGCAACACTTTTGTTGATGAGGGGAAGGCTAACGCCATCACGGTAAATACGCCTTTTACTGTAATTCCAGGCTTGCCTGCACTTAACAAAATTTTAGCCAAAATCGACAGATCTACGCAGCAGGATCTTGGCTTTACGTTTAAGGCAAGCGCAGAAAAAGTACCCAACCCGGAAGGCACACAAGATTTACAGGTCAGTCTTGACTATATTGGGTTCGGCTTGATGAGCAGCAGATTCAATGTGCAGTTCTCGCCCCTCTCAGTCAAAATAGAGTCTGGAAACTTGAATACCGAGCCACACTGGGGCTGTAGTGCAACGGTATTATCTTCACCCATTGGTTTGGTGCATGAAAGGGCTGGCGTTAAAGGCACATTCAGTGACTGCAATGGCAACAGGACATTTAGCGCCGCTCCGGAATTCAGCTATCAAAGCTCTAAAACATTCAGGCCATTATCTACGGCAACCGGCGGGTATTTTTTTGGAAATAGCGCAACATTTAACATTCCCGATGTCATGTTGCCCATTATCGAGAAAGTAAAGGCAGATGGCCCCAGTCTTGAAGAATGGGAAATCATCGCCAACCATGCCTTGCCTTCAATTCCTGCGGTACAGATAGGCCGTATTATCGATCAGCAGATTGAAGTTGTGAGTAATATCGCAAGCACGGCTATTGCCAATATTGAATCCGTACTGGAACCGGCAGAAAAAAGTAATGACGTATATCTAGTGAAGCAGCAAGCAAAAGTGCCAGAAAAACATACACAGCCACAAGATATTAAACCTGCCGGGCGGGAAAGAACGCTCTACACGGTGCAGCAGAACGACACGCTGTCAATGATAGGCAAAAAAACCGGTCATACTTGGATGGAAATTTTCGCGCTGAATAAAAACATACTCAAAAACGAACCTGATCGCATCTACCCAGGGCAAGAGTTACGCATACCGAACAACCATGAGCATATCGCACTGATGGAACATCCGGTCATTAAAGCGCAAATACTTGCCAACCTGGCAAAACATAATGAGATGGTGGCCCAAAACACTAACAATACGATCGAATCGGCTGCTTAGGTATGAAATCTTAAGCAACCGAGCCACTCACATTATCGTTTATAAGCCCCTGCGTGACAAAGTCAGCGTTGCGTTGGTGCCGCCAAAACCGAAGCTGTTAGACAGCGCTGTTTCTATCTTCACATTCTCGATCGCTTTACGCACAATATTCAGACCTTCAGCCGCAGGATCAAGTGTTTCGATATTGGCAGAAGCGGCAATGAAATCATTTTCCATCATCAGCAAGGTATAGATGGCCTCATTCACGCCAGCCGCACCCAGCGCATGGCCTGACAGGGATTTGGTTGAAGCAATCGCCGGATTCTGTTTCAGGCCGTTTTCTCCGAATACTTCACGGATCGCTTCCAGTTCCTTCACATCACCTACAGGCGTACTTGTACCATGGGTATTGATGTAATCAATTTTGCCTTCAACGCCTTCCAGAGCCAGTTTCATGCAGCGCACAGCACCCTCGCCGCTTGGGGCTACCATATCGTAACCATCAGAAGTGGCGCCATAACCCACCACTTCGGCGTAGATTTTTGCACCACGCGCTTTAGCGTGCTCGTACTCTTCCAGCACCACAATACCGCCGCCGCCGGAAATCACAAAACCATCACGGTTAGCATCATAAGTACGCGAAGCTTTGTCTGGCGTATCGTTATATTTACTGCTCAAGGCACCCATCGCATCAAACAGGAATGACATGGTCCAGTGCTCTTCTTCTGCACCACCGGCAAAAATCACATCCTGCTTGCCGAGCTGGATCTGCTCGACACCAGCGCCGATACAGTGTGCGCTGGTGGAACAGGCTGAACTGATACCGTAATTGATACCCTTGATTTTAGCGCCTGTAGCCAGGCAAGCCGCTACACCGCTGGACATGGTCTTGGTCACCATGTATGGGCCAACGCGCCGAATGCCCTTTTCAGCCAGCGTGTCGGTAGCTTCCAGCATGCTTTCAGTTGAAGTGCCGCCGGCACCGACGATCAGGCCGGTACGTACATTGGACACCAGCTCTTCCGGCAGGGTCGCATCTGCGATCGCTTCCTGCATTGCCAGCCAGGCATAGGCATGGCCTTTTGCCATAAATCGCAGCAATTTACGATCGATGAGTTCTTCAATATTCAGGTTCTTGATCGAACCGGCCACGTGAGAGCGTAGTCCACGCTCTGCATACTCAGGCTGATAAGTGATACCTGATCGACCATGACGCAGGCTGTCTAAAACCTCGGCTTTATTGTTTCCCAGACTGGAAACAATCCCTATCCCAGTAATAACGACACGACGCATTATCGTGCACTCCTAATAAATTAATCAATAACCGTATTTTAACTTAAGTGTTTTTAAACTTCTTGTGTTCGATAAGTTAAAAGTTGTCTGTACGTGTAAACAAACCAACGCGCAGATCATTTGCAACATAAATCTCGCGGCCATCAATCTGCATTGACGCATCTGCGATGCCCATCACCAGTTTGCGCATGATGACACGTTTCAGATCGATGGTATAGGTTGCCAGCTTTGCCGTAGGCAGCACCTGCCCAGTGAATTTGACTTCGCCCGCACCCAAAGCACGGCCACGGCCAGGACCGCCCATCCAGCCCAGGTAAAAACCAACCAGTTGCCACATCGCATCCAAACCTAAACAGCCGGGCATCACCGGATCACCGGTAAAATGGCAGTCAAAAAACCACAGATCAGGATTGATATCGAGTTCCGCAACAATCTGGCCATTGCCGTACTTGCCGCCTTCTTCAGTAATTGAAACAATACGATCAAACATCAGCATAGGTGGCAATGGCAATTGGGCATTCCCTGCACCGAACATTTCACCACGGCCGCATTTGAGTAATTCTTCTTTTGTAAAGCTATTTTGTCTTTGCATGATTTTATTTCTTTAATCGTTTTCTGAACTGGTTTTTGCTTTTATTTAAAAGTCGCGAAAAACCGATAAACTTGATTTAATCTGTAAATTTAATCTAACTTACGCTATTTTCGCTGGAAATCAATTTTTACGAAAGCACTATTCACACTTAAGCTGCGTTTTACCATTTTTTCAAACAATTTAAAATAAATATGCACAAGGGGGTATACAGATCTGTTTACCCCCGGTAAAAAAACGTTTACTATGCACCTAGCTTAAATTCAACTATTTATAAAAATACGGGAAATTTCAATGAGTGACGCACAACTAGCCGACTGGCGCGATCTCGCGCTGACCTTAGAAACAGAAGTGAACAAAGTAGTCGTGGGGCAGCATACTCCCGTGCGCCTGATTACCACTTCAATTTTTGCACGTGGCCACGTATTGCTTGAAGGTGACGTCGGCGTCGGCAAAACAACCCTGCTGCGCGCATTCACCCGCGGTATCGGCGGCGGTTACCAGCGTATTGAAGGCACCATCGACCTCATGCCTAACGACCTGGTTTACCACACCTACCTTGGCGAAGACGGCAAGCCTCACGTCAGCGCCGGCCCATTGCTGATGTCGGGCGAGAACCTGTCGGTGTTCTTCTTCAACGAAATCAACCGTGCACGCCCTCAGGTACACTCCCTGCTGCTGCGCGTGATGGCCGAACGCAGCCTGTCTGCATTCAATGCCGAGCACTACTTCCCGCATATGATCGTGTTTGCGGACCGCAACCAGGTTGAAAAAGAAGAAACTTTCGAAATCCCGTCCGCAGCGCGTGACCGCTTCATGATGGAGATCCCGATTGTCGTACCGAGCGATGATGACATCATGCAGGCACTGGTATTTGACACCAAATTCCATAACGTGGATGCGCTGGTTGATACGGTTAAAGCGGATATTCTACAGTTTGATGAGCTGAATGGTTTTTCCGGCATCCTGCAAAACAGTATTGAAGCCAGCGACACGCTTAAAAAATATGCACTGAACCTTTGGAAAGCGACCAAAGCACCGCTTGATTACGGCGTAAAAGTATCCGGCGTAGACATGAATCGCCTGGTACTTTCCGGCGCCAGCCCACGTGGCATGAGCATGATGCTGCGTGCAGCACGCGTAAATGCATGGCTGAACAACCGCAGCGCAGTATTGCCGGATGATATCCACGCAGTGTTCCATTCCACGATTGCGCACAGGCTTGTATTCAGCCCTGTATATGAAATGCGCCGTACAGAAATCGCACGTGAAATGCTATCTGGCATTATTAATGCCGTTTCTGCACCTTAATAAAATAAAACATGACTCTACCACTCATCAAGTCTTTTGATTACCACATAGGCTGGCGCTCACGCGGGCGCAACCCCGGCCGCCATGCCAGTACGCAACGCGGCATGGGCATGGAGTTTCGCGGGCATACCACGCTGCTCTCATACCCTGACCCGCGCCGCATCGATATTCGCCAGACGATCCGCGATCCGCTGGAGCAAGTCTATGTACGCCTGTTCAACCAGAAAAGTGCCACGCCTGTATTTGTAATCTGCGACTTATCAGGCAGCATGAATTTCGGCGCAAAAAAACGTAAAATCAAGCTTGCCGCTGAAATCGCGGAATCGGTAGCGCAGTCGGCCAGCGAACATCATGACCCATTCGGCTTTATCGGTTTTGACGAAAAAGTACGTGAAGACTGGATCAGCACGACCTCATTCAAATCACATCACGCGATTGCAATGGCGGAATCACTGAAAGACTTCCACCCGGCACCGGTTGACTGCAAAGGCATTACCGAAGTCTACCGCTACCTGCCACGTGAGCGCTCGCTGGTATTTTTAATCTCGGACTTCCACATGCCGAACGAAGTGCTGGAAGAAGGGCTATCCAACCTGCTGCGCCACCACATCGTACCTGTCGTGCTGTGGGATGCCGCCGAATACAGGAACCTGCCTGAATTTGGCCTGGCCAATGTCACGGATGCAGAAACCGGCGAGAAACGCACCTTGTTCATCCGTAAGGAATTACGCGAAAAAATCGTGCAATCCTTTGAGAACAGACGTAATGAAATATATGAATTATTCATGCGTTTTGATATGCCGCCTTTTTACGTTGAGGGCGAGTTCGATGCAGATGCACTTACAGAATACTTTCACCAATTTGTAGCGGCTTAATTTAAGTAAGAATCACTATGAAAAAATCCATTCGCCAATATGCACTGATACTGTTCATGTGCATGTCTCCATTAACGGCATTCGCTCTGGACAGCCAGGAGCTGCCGGATGTTAAAGAAGGCATCGTCACGATTGAAACCAAAGACCCGGTAAAACTGGTTGGTTACACCGTGGGAGACGTCATAGAGCGCGAAGTCACCCTGACCATCAAAGCCCCCTACAAACTGATTGACACTTCACTGCCGATCCCGGGTTACGAAAAACGCTACAGAGGGCAATTAATCGGCATTGAGCTTAAAAGCATCAATCACGTAAAAAAAGAATCCAAAAAACAGACGGTTCACCACATCAAGCTCGCCTATCAGGTATTTACCAATAACGTTGTGGCAAAAAATGCCGCATTAGGGCCCGAATACCTGAACCTGATCAATGCTACCGATAAAAAGGAACTGGTGAAATATCGCGTACCCAGCCTGACTATCGCTATTTCACCGATTGCCATCTTCGGCCAGGTCAAGGTTGAAAACAACATGAGCCCGCTACTCGGCCCCCTGCTGATGACAGAAGACAAAGAGATGCGCTACCTGAAAATTTCACTGGCAGCGATTGCGCTGAGCCTGATCGGTTTGCTGTATATCCTGGGTAAAAGCGCATGGCTCCCGCGCATGGGCGGCGCTTTTGCCAAGGCTTACCGTGCCGTGCGTAAAACCGGCAATACTGATGAAGGCATAAAACAGGCGATTTCAACCCTGCATCAGGGCTTGAATACGACGGCGGGCATGAGCGTTTTCAGCGACAATTTATCTGCTTTCCTGCACAACCATCCTGATTTTTACCCGATCAGAACCGAGATAGAAGAGTTTTTCGGCTTATCCCGCCGCGTTTATTTCGAGCCTTCTTACAAGCTGGAAGGCGAACATACTGCAGACCAGAATCCCCATCAATGGCTGACCCGCTTTGCACGCCACTGCCGCGACTGCGAGCGCGGCCTGATTCCGGAACCGATGAAAGCAGGAGCATAAGGCATGGTTTTTTCCCACCCATGGCTGCTGTGGCTGCTACCCTTGGCGACCCTTCCGCTGCTGCTGCAGCGTGCGCATGCCAGGCACTATTCCTGGGTCGACATGCTGCCCAAAGACCCTTTATCGGATTTAATCGGTCTTATCTTGAAAATATTGGCAGTGCTGACCCTGGTTTTTATCATCCTGGGCCTGGCTGCACCGCACACCACCGAGACCAAAGTAGAACGCGTCGGCGTAGGCGCACAAATCGCCTTGGTACTCGACCGCAGCGCCAGTATGGATGACCCGTTCTCGGGCACCACCAGCGCCGCCGGCAACACCACCGTGGGCGAGACAAAATCGGTCGCTGCGGCAAGGCTGATTACCGAGTTTGTAAAATCACGCCAGCAGGACATGTTCGGCATGATCACTTTCAGCAACTCTGCCATGTATGTGCTGCCGCTCAGTGAGAACAAAAAAGCCGTCATCGCTGCCGTGCAGGCCACCGGCGGCAATGCGCTATTCCAGACCAATATCGGCAGCGGGCTGACCAGCAGCGCCGCCCTGTTCGACAAGATCCCGGACTCTGGTTCACGCGCGGTCATTCTGTTATCTGACGGCGCAGGCCGTGTGGACGCCAATACGCAGCAGAAGATCAAAGACTGGTTTGACCGCATGCACATCAGCCTGTACTGGATCGTGCTGCGCCAGCCGGGTGGCATCAGCATCTTTGACCCGAATTTCAAACCCGTTGAAGATCAGCCGTTGCCACCGGAAATTGAACTGAACGAGTTTTTTAAAACACTGAAAACGCCTTTTAAAGCTTATGAGGCCGAAGACCCCAAATCCTTGCAACTGGCGATGAATGACATTAATAATCGCGAAAAAAAGCCAATTAAATATTTTGAAAAAATACCGGGTCATGAATATTCAAATGTCTGCTTTATTATCGCAGCACTGATGATCGGCTTATTACTGGGCGTGAAACACTTAGAGGTTAGAACATGGCACTAAATTCAAAAACACTGGCGACGGCTAAATTTCATCGTTTCTTTACCGTGAAAAAGCTCACATGGCTATTTGCACTCATCGCGATTATCGCCACGGCTTCTGTTGTGTATAACTTCAGTCGCATGCAGCAGATCGAAGCATTCAATCATGCGATCAGCGAAGGCAAGCCGCCAAAATCAGACCTGCAAAGTTTCGAAGCAAGATTTGCCACGGCGTACTGGCTGGCAAAAAATGAACGCTATAAGGAAGCGACGCTGCTTTTTAACAAAGCCCTCAATGGCGCTACCATCGAACAGAAAGCGGCTATTCATTACAATCTGGGCAATATCTTCTTTCTGCGTGGCCTGATCATCAATGGCACCAGCATGACGGTACGCGATGAAGCGGAATATTTATTGCGCCAGGCAAAAACGGCCTATCTGCAATCGTTAAGGCTTGATAACTCCAACTGGGGCGCACGCCACAACCTGGATCGCCTGCTCACGATGCTGCCTGCCACACCAACGCCAGGCGTGGGTGAAAGTGACACCCCGGGCCTGATCATGGGCAATATTCCGGTTGGATTGCCTTAAAGGATAGTCGGCCATGCATAACTTATACAACTATTTCCGCCACCGCCGCGATGTCACGCTGCTGGCCGCCGCGCTATTGCTGCTGCTCATTGCGCTGTTCAACCCGAAAATACCGATCAAACGCGACATTTACAGCTACATGCTGATAGCCGACATCTCACAAAGCATGAATACGGTGGATAAGACCCTGAATGGCAAGCCGGTATCGCGCATGGTATTCATGCAGGATTTAATGCACAGGATGATAGGCGAACTGCCATGCGGCACCAATGTCAGCATCAGCCTGTTTGCTGGCGTGAGTGTTGCGGCACTGTATACGCCGATTGAGGTCTGCGAAAACTTTGACGCGATCAACGATACGATCGACCACCTCGACTGGCGCACAGCATGGTCTGGCAACAGCCGTGTACGTGCAAGCATGATCACTCTGGCTAAAACCATACGCTCGTTTCCCGAGCCGGCACAGGTTGTATTCTTTACCGACGGTGAAGAAGCACCCAAGCTGCATGTATTCAACAGAACCGATTTAACCGCATTCCAGGGCGGCGAAGACTGGCTGTTCGTGGGTATTGGCTCCGATGCCGGCACTCCGATCCCTAAATTTGATGAACATAACCAGCTGATCGGCTACTGGTCAGGCGACAGCTTTGCGATGCAGCCGGGGATTGCTCAGATTTCCGAATCCAACCTCGGCGTCAGGGATGACAACGTAGCCGGCGGCACCAGTGACCGCTACCTGTCCAAACTGGATGAAGAATACCTGAAAGAACTGGCGAAGGAAGTGAACGGCCTGTATGTTCGCGGCAACAATGTGCATGACGTACTCGGTGCCATGAAAAAACAGAAACCCGTACGCAAGGACAAGGCGGGTTTTGAAATCCGCTGGTTATTGGCAAGCCTTGCCGGCATCCTGTTTATTCTGGCCTATACCCCGAAGCATCCGCTGCAGGAACTCAAAACCCAATGGCGTCATTTACTGGCACGCCGCAGACAAAAGGCGGCATAGCCTTAAGCCTTATATGGCAAAACCAAACTGATATGGATAACATGGCAATGCCGGTAAAATAAAAAAGCCGAAAGCATGATGCTTTCGGCTTTTTATATCTGGAGCGGGAAACGAGGTTCGAACTCGCGACCTCAACCTTGGCAAGGTTGCGCTCTACCAGCTGAGCTATTCCCGCGTATTACTTACTTTCATTACAAAAAAATCTGGAGGCGCGAACCAGAGTCGAACTGGTCTAAACGGCTTTGCAGGCCGCGGCATAACCGCTTTGCTATCGCGCCATTATATTTCAGCATTATAAGCCAAAATAAATCTTTAGTACGTGCCACCATTCTAACTAAAACGGCGAAAGCATAAATGCATTCGCCGTTCTTGATATCTGGAGCGGGAAACGAGGTTCGAACTCGCGACCTCAACCTTGGCAAGGTTGCGCTCTACCAGCTGAGCTATTCCCGCGTTGTCATTACGTTGTGTCATCGTTAAGACAGGCGCCATTATAGAGATTTTGAGCCTCTCGTCAAGCAGAACTTACGTAATTTTCACGAGTTTATTTCTGCTTCATTTTCGGCATCGCCGCCCGTAAATAATAAGCCATTGATAGCAATGTTAAAAATGCCGCAACAACAATCAGCACATGCCCAACATCTTTGGTCTTGAATATTCCCAATGCTCCCAGGTCAATATCATTCCAATAGAGTAAGAGCACAATAGCCAGCATCTGCACTGCTGTCTTGACTTTACCTATCATCGCAACGCCCACGCTGCTGCGCTGCCCCTCACCTGCCATCCACTCGCGCAGGGCGCTGATTGCAATCTCGCGCCCGATGATGATCAAAGATACGATTGCGCCCACTCGATCAAACTCAACCAGCACGATAAGCGCAGCGGCCACCATCAATTTATCGGCAACCGGGTCCAGGAAAGCGCCAAACGAGGAGGTTTGTTTCAGGTAACGCGCAAGGTAGCCATCAAGCCAATCGGTCAACGCGGCAATGATAAAAACGGCGGTGGCAAAGACATTAACCTGGTGAGATGGCATTTCACCTAATGTGCGCAGGTTCTCAGGCCAGTAAAATGCCCCTACAAATATAGGAATCAATAAAATGCGTAACCATGTCAGCATGGTTGGGACATTACAAATCATTTAAGCGCACCTCTGTTCAATAAATTGCATATCGCCGCTAATGCAGCTCTCCGTATATTTTCTCAGCCAGCGCCTGGCTGATGCCTTCAACATTGGCGATTTCGTCAATACTAGCACTTTTTACGCCATCTAGCCCGCCAAAGCGAGTCAGCAGGGCTTTGCGCCGCTTGGCGCCTATGCCTTCTATATCTTCCAGGCTGGAATGCATCCTGGCCTTGCCGCGCTTCGCCCTATGCCCGGTGATGGCAAAACGGTGTGATTCATCGCGTATCTGCTGCAACAGATGCAGGCCCTTGTTGTCTTTTTCCAGGTTGATCATTTCACCGGTGTCGGAAAAAATCATGGTTTCCAGGCCTGGCTTGCGCTCTTCGCCTTTGGCAATGCCTACCAGCAGAATGTCATCGAGGCCGACTTCCGCCATGACCTCCATTGCCACACCGAGCTGGCCTTTGCCGCCATCAATAAATATCAGGTCAGGGCGCACGCCCTCTCCTGTCGCCACTTTCCTGTAACGCCGGGTCAGCACATCACGCATTGCCGCGTAATCGTCGCCTGGGGTAATACCGGTGATGTTGTAACGGCGGTATTCGCTATTCTGCATATCGCCGCGGTCAAACACGACACAACTGGCGACAGTCGCCTCACCCATGGTATGGCTGATATCGAAGCACTCTATACGCTCGGTGCTGTCAGGCAAACGCAGCGCTTCGCGCAGTGCCACAAGTTTCGCAGCCTGGTTCGCCGAAGTTGCCGCGCGCTGCCCCAGCGCCAGTTCGGCATTGGTCTGTGCCATTTTCAGCCACACGCGCTTATCGCCGACCGGGTTGGTATTGATCTTCACTTTACGCCCGGCCTGCTCACTCAGCACCTCCTCCAGCACAGCCGTTTCTATTTTGACACCGGTCACGATCAGGGGCGGTGTATTCTGCGCCATGTAATGCTGGCCGATAAAGGCTTCAACACTGTTTTCCAGCGTTTCGCCATCAGTATTTTTCGGCATATAACTGCGGTCACCCAAATGACGGCCGCCGCGTATCATCACCAGATTAATGCAATGCTGCCCCTGCAATTCCGCACAGGCAATCACATCAGCATCGGATACATTAAAGTCGCTTACAAACTGTTTGGCCTGCACCTGGCGCAAAGCCTGTATGCGGTCACGGAATAGCGCAGCCTGCTCATACTCCTGGTTAGCTGCCGCTTTATTCATCTGCTCGCCAAGTGCATCCATCACTTCGCTCGTCTTGCCTTGCAGGAACATGGCAGCCTGATGCACATCATTGCGATAATCTTCACCTGAAATCAACCCTACACACGGAGCGGTACAGCGCTCGATCTGATGCTGCAGGCAAGGCCGGCTGCGATTGGCGAATACGGTATTCTCGCAGGTACGCAGCTTGAACACTTTCTGCAACAGCTGAATGCTCTCGCGTACCGCTACCGAATTGGGAAACGGCCCGAAATACTGATTACCCTTGCGCTGCGCACCACGGTGAAATGCCAGCCGCGAGAACTCGTCCCCGGTTAAAGTAATGTAAGGGTAAGACTTATCATCACGAAACAGCACGTTATAACGCGGCATCAACCCTTTGATCAGGTTGTTTTCCAGCAGCAAAGCTTCTGCCTCGCTGCGCGTCACCGTGGTTTCTATTTTGACAATATTGCTCACCATCATGCGCGTGCGCGGACTAGGCAGGTTTTTATTGAAATACGACGAAACGCGTTTTTTAAGGTCTTTGGCCTTGCCTACATAAATCACCTCGTCCACAGCGTTGATCATGCGGTACACGCCTGGCAGGTTGGGCAGGTTTTTCAGGATAGGTTTAGGATCGAACATAGGCATATTCTAACAGCCCATGACTTGAATGGATTGCATCAGGAGCAACAAATATTCAGCAGGAAAAAATGCCATCCTTGACATTCCGGAGCTTAAAACTTGCTCATAAACCTCTCAAGAATGAATTAAATGTTGAACAAAAAAATAGCGCCTATAAATTCATAGGCGCATTGAGAATATACAGACTTGTTAGACAGTGTTGTATGAAAATTATCAGGAATCCAGCAACTCCCCCGCAATGGCCCAGTCCTCGTAAGCCACTTCCTCAAACGTGATGTAGGTATAGGATTTTGGCTTGTGCGCTACGCGCTCCAGCGTTTCGGTAATTTCTTTGGCAATTTGCGCCTTTTGTTCGCGGGTCACTTCACCAGCGAGTTTGATGTTGACGTATGGCATGGTTAAGGCTCCTTTAGATTGATGTATGCAAGTTAATGTTAATTAATCGTTTTAAAAACTTCAACAAACTATTTAAAACATGAAATATAAATGGAAAATATTCCCACAAATTGGTACATTAAGAGTGCAAGAGAATTAACGGAATCCAACCCTATTCATTAACGCTAAATAATTGATAACGAGAAGACTAATGAAATTACATGTCACACTAATGCTAATACTTATCACAATCACAGGATGCTCCACTCAGCAAGAAACTAGATTGCAATCAGGCAGTTTTTCCAAGGCAACAGCGGCCTCTGCCTCGGAAATAAAGAATAATCGATTTCCAGCTTCTAGCGATGACGATAATGATAAGGCCCAAAAAGAAATTGAAACTAGCCTTAGAGAAACACTTTCATTTTGCCAGCCTCGTTTATCTGGTTTTGAGCAAAAATCGGCTGATCAAGCTAAAAAAGCCTATTGGTTATCTATGACAGGCTTAGTTGCTGGTTCTGTTTTTGCTCCAGCCTTGGCATCCGCAAATGCCGGAGCAAATGCGTCTTGGATATCAGCCTTAAGTGGCTGGTCCGGAGCCACTAACTTTGCTGGGCAGTCACTGAAAACATCTGGACTTAGTGGTGCTTCAATTGCGGAAACTAGAAATACGATAATCAAAAATATCAAGGAGCAGATGGTTATTGCAGCAGATGCATCAAAGACCAATGACGAAAGAAAATCTGCAATTATGAAAATTCATGCTGAGTGTATTGTGTATGAAGTTGCTGTTCCAAACATTCTCGAGCAATAAGCTCGACCTTGTGTTTTGAATAGCATTCAAAAGGGTCCGTCTCAATTGGAATGCCGTAAATTAAGCAACCAAAAGAGTCTTACTGGCTATCATTAAATCCATATAAATATATGGTAATAAATACAGAACAGTCCTACAATGATAATGTCTGAAATATATGGGAAGACCCAATTTGAATGGGATGTGGAGAAAAACGCACTTAATCAAGAAAAACATGGCGTATCTTTTGATATTGCACAATATGCTTTTGCAGACCCAAACCGCGTGATTGCTAAAGACATTACCCACAGCAAAACTGAAGAACGCTTTTATTGCTTCGGAGAAGTTGAAGGTGGAGTTTTGACGGTTCGATTCGCTTATCGCGACTCAGTGATTCGAATTATTGGTGCTGGTTATTGGCGCAAGGGAAAGGTAATTTATGAAAGAGAAAATAAAATACACGAATGAACCGCTTGGTGAGATAAAGGTAATTAAAGACTTTTTACCCTCACCTGCTGAGCTAGCATTCAACGAAGAAGCCGTAAAAGTGACTTTAGCATTAAGTAAAAAGAGTGTTGATTTTTTCAAGTCTGAAGCCATTAAAAACCATACCCAATATCAGCGCATGATTCGCAGATTAGTTGATGCATATGTTGAATCGCATACCTAGATTGCGCTAACACCCTCCCAACTCCCCCACTATCTCCGCAAAAACCCCATGAAACATCGCCTCAGTCAGCCGCTTGGTTTGCGTGTTGTAGCGGCTGCAATGGTAGCTATCAAACAGCACCAAACCATTAGGCAGCACATGCCGCGCGGCGTGACCAAATTTGTAATCCTTGAGTTTCAATCCGAATGCTTTTAGCACCGCTGTGTGTGCAACATTGCCAAGCGCCAAAACCACACTGCCCTTGGTCATCAAATTAAGCTCTGCGGCAATGAACTGGTTGCAGGTGGCAATTTCCGCAGGTAGCGGTTTGTTGTCCGGCGGCAGGCATTTCACGGCATTGCTGATGCGGCAGTTTATGAGTTTTAAATCGTCATCCGCCGACACGGAGATTGGCTTAGTGGCAAAGCCATATTTGTAGAGCGTTTCATACAGCAGCACACCGGCATAATCACCCGTGAACGGGCGTCCGGTCTGGTTGGCACCGTGCATGCCGGGCGCAAGGCCTACGATGACCAGCCGTGCATTGGCATCACCAAACGCCGGTACCGGCTTGCAGAAGTAGCTCGGGTGTTTGCTTTTGACTTCATCCAGAAAATTTGCCAGCCGCGGGCATTGGCGGCAATTGATATCAAACACCGGATCAGTGACCATGCGGGCAACCACTGCCTTGCGGCAACTTATTATCTGCGCGTAATGTTTTTACAATGTCGCGGATTAAATTCAGGGTAAACACCAGCAGCAGTATGGAAATCAGCAGCGATAAGATCGGGTCGATCAGCATCCAGCCGGTAAAATAAATAATCACTCCGGCTGCAACGGCGGCGATTGAACCGAGTAGGTCGCCGATCACATGCAGATATGCCGCACGGTTATTCAGGCTCTCCCCATGATGTTCAGCCTGATGGTGCAGCTGCTTGGCAACGATCAGATTGACGATCAGCCCCAGCGTCGCGATGATCGTGAGCCCCAGCCCCCGCACCTGATGCGGATTCTGAAAGCGATCTATCGCCTCTACCACCACATAAACAATCACCAGCAGCATGGTCACGGCGTTAAAGATAGAAACCGCCAGTTCTGCGTAGCTCACGCCGGACTGATGGCGTGCAACCTGCGGCTTTCTCGCCATCGTACTTGCCATCCACGCCAGCCCAAGCGCAGCTACATCCGAGAACATATGCCCGGCATCGCTCAGCAAAGCCAGCGAGCCGGTATACCAGCTACCCACCGCTTCAACAATTGCAAAAATAAAAATCAGGGCAAATGGAATAAAGTAATGATCGTGGTCATCGTGTGGAGGCGCATGGGTGTGATGGTCGTGACCGTGGCTGTGCTTTGACATATATCGAATATCTTAAATAGTAATTTACAGATGAAATGCTAACTGAAAATGCGGCGCTTTAGGGTGTTTAAGTTTGTTTTTAAGAACCATTTATTCAAGCCAATGGTGGATTAGTCAAAATTCAAAAACCATTAAAAGCTATAATACTGAAACTTTATTTCTAGCCTTATCCCATGTTAAGTTACCGACACGCCTTTCACGCAGGCAACCACGCCGACGTTCTTAAACACTACGTACTCGGGCTGGTACTTGCCTATACCGTACAGAAAGAAAAACCCTACTGGTATATCGATACACACGCCGGCGCCGGCATGTACAGCCTGCGCGAAGGCTATGCCACACATAACGCAGAGTTTGAAGATGGCATACTCAAACTGATTAACGCAAAAAACCTGCCCAAACCGCTTGCCGATTATGTAGCGCAGGTCCAGTCATTCAATACCGGCAATCTGGCGCTTTACCCCGGCTCGCCATCCATTGCGGAATTATATCTGCGTGCCGATGACAGAATGCGCCTGTTCGAGCTGCACCCTAATGATTACAAGATCCTTGACGAAAACTTCCGCAGTTTCGGCAAACAGGTAAAAATAGAAATGCAGAACGGCTTTGCCGGCATTAAATCCTGTTTACCGCCACCGCCGCGCCGCGCGGTCGTGCTGATTGACCCGCCGTACGAAGACAAGCAGGATTACACGCATGTCGTCGACATGATCAAAGACAGCCTGCGGCGCTTCCCTACCGGCACTTATATCATATGGTACCCGATATTGCAGCGCGGGGAACCTGAAGAGATGGTCGACAGTCTCAAAGCTCTGAATGTGCCTGACTGGCTGCATGTTTCCATGTCCATACACGCGCCTTCTGCCGAAGGCTTCGGCATGCATGGCAGCGGCCTGTTCATCATCAATCCGCCATGGACACTGCCCAGCACGCTCAATGAAACCATGGCGCCGCTGACCGAACTGCTGGCACTGGATGAAACTGCGCATTTCACACTGGAAAGCCATATCAGTTAAATAATAATTTAATGATGTGCTGATACAATAAATACCGATTTAAAAACAACCTTAAGGATTTTGATTAATATGCAAGACAAGAAAACCCCATCAGCAACTGCCTACAAACAAAGCAGCGTGATGACTAACATCCTGTTTGGCAGCCGCTGGCTGCAATTGCCGCTTTATTTAGGCCTGATCATTGCGCAGGCTGTTTATGTATTTTTCTTTGGGGTTGAGCTGGTTCACCTGGTTGCAAAAGCAAACCACCTGGTTGAAGCCGACATCATGCTGATCGTACTGGGCCTGATTGACGTGGTGATGATCTCGAACCTGCTGATCATGGTGATTGTGGGCGGTTATGAAACCTTTGTTTCGCGCCTCAATCTTGCAGGCCATCCGGATGAACCCGATTGGCTCTCACATGTAAACGCCAACCTGCTCAAGGTCAAACTGGCAACTGCAATTATCGGCATTTCATCCATCCACCTGCTGAAAACCTTTATCAACGCAGAAAACCTGACTGACAAAGTGCTGATCTGGCAGACAATCATCCACATGACTTTCGTATTTTCAGCCGTTGCAATTGCCTATATCGACAAGCTGATGTCGCACAACAACGAGCAGCACTAAACCTGCTTAATAAACCTGGGTCACCGAATCCGGTGCCACCTGTACATGCTCGACCGAGAACGAATACACCGCAATGGTTTTTTCGTTCTCGGTTTCAACACTCACCCGCCAGTCGCCTTCTGCAAGATTGCTCTTATAGGTATAACCGCGGAAGCCGCCATAACGGCCGCCAGCCAGGCTGAACCCGGCCTTGGATTGCGTTGTCCAGCCTGACTTTTTATCGTAATGCTGCCAGCGATGTATCAACCTGGTTTGCAAGCCTGGGGGAGCAAAAACAGATGAGAAACAGTACACGCGCTGACCTGGCACCAGCTCAAGATCATCACTGCTTTTACGCCAGAATACCCACCACGGCGATGCCTGCTGCCTGAGCAGGTAATTGCCATTCACTTTGTTCAACTCATAAGCCACAGCGATATCCCGTTTGACAAGCGGCACCGGGGGAATCATATCCACGGCATACGCAAACATCAGCAATGCGGCGATAATACCCACGGGCTTGATGCTGCCGTAGTGCTGCGGCGTTTTGCTGTACAGCCAGCAGGCCAGGCCTGCCCCCAATAAAGTGCTCAAATAAAACCAGATGGCATGGATACTGCCCAACATGAATGGCAGTACAAAATTAAACAGCAGCATGGCGCACAAGCCGAACATCGCCCAACTCAAGGTGAAGCGCTTGTACTCACTCTCAAGAAACTCGTTGGCTACAAGCAGAATCCCCAGCACGAACGACATCAGCCATGCCAGCCAATGGCTGGAGCTTTTGAAATACAGAATGAACAGCGCGCTGAATAGACTGCCGAACAGGAACTGCAGCAGGAAATAAGGCAGCCTGGGCGTATGCAGTTTATTTAACAGCAGCAGCACTTTGGCCTGCGGCTTGTCTTCAGCATCGGCCGCATCATCTACCGGCCTGCCGATGATATAGAGGATAGCCGCCGCAACGAACAGGTAGGCAGTAAAAATCGCCAGGTCTGAAGCCATCACATTGCGGCCGATAGTCAGTGCATCCCATATAAAACCGGCAAAAAAGAAAATAACAGGAAAGTAATCGGCAAGCCTGCGTGCATGATGCGTGATGGTCTGCAGCCAGGGTTGTTGCGGCAACTGAAAAATCATTGGATAAAATTACCCGAAAAATTTATAGATTAAAATCTTTACATGAAACAGACAATTCATTGAACGCGTCATTCCGGCGTAGGCCGGAATCCAGGCGGAAATAAACATCAAAGCATTCAGCTTCAATCACTTACATTCAAACCTGACTGGATTCCCGCCTGCGCGGGAATGACGAAATCAAGAACAATTTATAAAAATTTCACTACTGAATAAATTGATAGAAGCGAATCAATTTATAGAAGTGCCCTATATAAAATGGCCGGCTACATAACCGATCACAATACCGGTGATTAGTGCCACCGTCAGCCCGCGATAGGTCAGCACATCCTTGGAATAACCACGCTTGATAGCCACATAAGAAACCAGATAACCAATTGCGTTCAGCAACCAGATAAAGGACAGGCTCAGCACTTTCACGATCAGCGGGCCAATGAACGGCACCAGGCCGATCACGCCGATAATCCACACCAGCACGTGGGAAGCCACGCCCACCAGCAAAACACCGGCTGTAACCGCCTTGGCATGCCAGTTAAAGTGCCAGGCCAGAAAAACAAACACCAGCAACAGAATGCTTAACGGCAGCATCACCTTCCACGCGCCGTGCCTGGGCGGCTTGGTCATCTCTTTGGGGTCGAAAATCTCGGGGACTTCAGGCAGGTGCAGGGTCATATAGCTGAATTCCAAATTAACGTCATACCAGCGTAGGCTGATATCCAGTCAAAGCGGCGTTCATGAATCATTGACAATTTCCACACAGCTTGGCATTTACCTAATCTGGATTCCCGCCTGCGCGGGAATGACGACAGTTGTTATTGCAATTTTCACTGATAAAAGTACTGTCATTATTACTATATCAGCTATCAATTCAGCCTGAACTTCAAATCAGGCTGAATTGATAAATCATTAATTAACCTAACTCTGCAATAGGAATTACCTTCTTACCATTACTCAAAGTTTCCAGCGCGGATCTGTACTCCGTCATCTGGTTAAAGTTCAGGTATTTGTAGATCTCGGCAGTGTTGGCAAGCTTGTTACCCACGGTTTCCATGTACTCGGCATGTGTAGGCATGCGGCCTAATTTGGCGCACACCGCCGCCAGCTCGGCAGAACCCAGGTAAACACGCGCATCCTTACCCATGCGGTTATCAAAGTTACGGGTGCTGGTCGAGAACACGGTCGCTTTGTCTGCCACGCGTGCCTGGTTGCCCATGCACAATGAGCAGCCCGGCACTTCGGTACGCGCACCGGCAACGCCGAATACGGAATACACGCCTTCGTCGCGCAGCTGCGCTTCATCCATGCGGGTTGGCGGCGCAATCCACAAACGGGTCGGGATACCTCCTGCACCTTCCAGCACTTTGGCTGCCGCACGGTAATGGCCGATATTGGTCATGCAACTGCCGATAAACACCTCATCGACTTTATCCCCCACTACAGCCGATAATGGCTTGATGTCGTCCGGGTCATTCGGGCAGGCAACCAGCGGCTCTTTGATTGTATTGAGGTCGATCTCGATCACATGCGCATATTCGGCATCGGCATCCGCTTCCAGCAGTTCCGGTTTAGCCAGCCACGCCTGCATGCTTTCAATACGGCGCTGCAAGGTACGCGCATCCTGATAACCGCTGTCTATCATGTTCTGCAGCAATACGATATTGGAATTGAGGAACTCGATGACCGGCTCCTTATTCAGTTTCACGGTACAGCCGTTGGCTGAGCGCTCGGCAGAAGCATCGGCAAACTCGAACGCCTGCTCCACTTTCAGATCCGGCAGGCCTTCAATCTCAAGAATGCGGCCATTGAATACGTTCTTTTTACCCTGTTTGCCTACGGTCAGCGTACCTTCCTGAATCGCCGCATACGGGATCGCATTCACCAGGTCGCGCAGCGTGATACCTGGCTGCATTTCGCCTTTAAAACGCACCAGCACAGATTCCGGCATATCGAGCGGCATCACGCCCATCGCGGCTGCAAACGCCACCAGGCCGGAGCCCGCCGGGAATGAAATGCCAATCGGGAAACGGGTATGCGAGTCACCGCCGGTGCCGACCGTATCAGGCAATACCATGCGGTTGAGCCATGAGTGGATCACGCCATCGCCGGGTTTCAGGCTCACGCCGCCGCGGCTGCTCATGAACTCTGGCAGGCTGTGCTGCAATTTAATATCCACCGGTTTCGGGTAGGCCGCCGTGTGGCAGAAGCTCTGCATCACCAGATCGGCACTGAAGCCTAAACAGGCCAGCTCTTTCAGTTCATCACGCGTCATGCCGCCGGTCGTATCCTGCGAACCTACCGTTGTTGCCTTGGGCTCACAATAGCTGCCCGGACGTACGCCGGCAACACCGCAAGCCTTGCCCACCATTTTCTGTGCCAGCGTGTAACCCTTGCCGGTATCTTTTGGCGCAACGGCCTGAATGAACAAATCAGAAGCCGGCAGCCCCAGCGCCTTACGGGCATTGCTGGTCAGGCCACGGCCGATGATCAATGGGATACGGCCGCCAGCACGCACTTCATCCGGCATGGTGGTAGGCGCCAGCTCGAAAGTGGAGATGAGCTCGCCTTTTTCATTCAGCACCTGGCCGGCATAAGGCTTGATGGTGATGACGTCGCCGGTCTGCATTTTTGAGACATCGCATTGAATCGGCAATGCGCCTGAGTCTTCTGCAGTGTTGAAGAAAATCGGGGCGATTTTAGAGCCTAAAATCACACCGCCTGTACGTTTGTTGGGGATATTGGGAATGTCATTCCCCATGAACCACTGCACGGAGTTGATGGCAGATTTACGTGACGAGCCGGTACCGACCACATCGCCTACATAGGCCAGCGGCAGGCCTTTCTGTTTCAGGTTTTCAATGGTTTGCAGGCCTTCAGGCATTTTGTTCACCAGCATCGCCTTGGCATGCAGCGGAATATCCGGGCGGCTCCAGGCTTCCTGCGCCGGGCTCAGGTCATCGGTGTTGGTTTCGCCATCCACCTTGAACACCACGACCTTGATCTCATCTGCCAGCACCGGCGCATTGGTGAACCATTCGGCGTTTGCCCATGACTCGATCAGTTTTCTGGCATGCGCATTGCCAGCTTTCATTTTTTCATCAACATCATGGAATGCATCGAACATCAAGGTAGTGTGCGACAGCGCCTTGACCGCGTGTTCGGCCATAGGCGTGTCTAGCAGCGCAACCAGCGCCTGCACGTTGTAACCGCCGAGCATGGTGCCCAGCAGCTGCACCGCTTTTTCTGCACTGACCAAAGGTGAAACCGCCTTGCCGTTTGCAATATCTGACAGAAACGCGGCTTTCACATAGGCAGCCTGGTCTACACCCGCTGGAATGCGGTTCTCAAGCAGGTTTAATAACGTTGCTTCCTCGCCAGCCGGCGGAGTCTTGACCAGCTCCACAAGCTGAGCGACCTGCTCGGCAGAAAGCGGCAATGGCGGGAGGTTCTGGGCTGCACGTTCGGCAACGTGGGAGGCGTAAGCTTTTAACATGGTGACGTGTATCTCTGAGATTAAAAATAATTAAAAAGTATTATACCAAGCCAAGCCAGTAAGTCTGACCATAACCCGGTAAATTGAATGTATGCCCTAATCGGTGCGTATTCTAATTAGTGCGCACTGGAGCTGGCTGGTCGCTATACAGCTCCTTGGCAAACGGCGTGCTGCAGCTTTTGCCGCTGGCGGATGCTTCCAGTTTATCCAGCAGTTCTTTTTCGTAGCCTTTGCCATGCTTTAACTCTAAAAAAGCGCGCACTTCAAACACATCGGCAAAACCATTTTTGTCGGTATCCATCAGCCTGATGTTATCTTCTACCGTTGGCCCGGTATATTTAGCTTCACTATCGGTCAGGTAGCCAAGCAAGTCCTCTGCCAGCGCCGCACCGGACATCAACAGAAAGGCTGATAATAAAACCCATTGATACAAACGCTTCATAGCTGACAATCCAAATATACTCATTAAGTTACACACTCAAGAAAGTGTGACTTAATCTTATATCAAAAGGTGCAATCATGCTGCCTAAATTCGCGTGTTAGTTTGCAGCATGGATCTCTATAGTTTTACCCTCGGCAATCCTGCGCTTCCATTCCTCAGGCCCGGTCGTATGTATCGATTTACCGTGACGATCCACGGCCACCGTCACCGGCATATCCTGCACCGTGAATTCATAGATCGCCTCCATCCCCAGGTCTGCGAATGCAATGACTTCCGCCTTTTTAATGGCTTTGCTCACCAGGTAAGCCGCACCGCCCACCGCGGTCAGATACACGGACTGGTGCCTGGCAATGCCGGCGATGGTTTCTTCACCGCGTTCGGCTTTGCCTACCATGCCCAGCAGGCCTAACTCGCCCAGCATCATTTCGGTGTAATCATCCATGCGTGTTGCCGTGGTCGGACCCGCGGGGCCTACCGCCTCGTCGCGCACAGCATCCACCGGCCCTACGTAGTAAATGAAGCGGTTGCTGAAATCAATCGGCAGTTTCTCGCCTTTTTGCAGCATGGTCGCCAAGCGTTTGTGCGCGGCATCGCGGCCGGTGAGCAGCTTGCCGCTCAGCAGCAGGGTTTGTCCTGGTTGCCAGCTTTGGATGTCCGCTTTGGTCAAAGTATCCAGATTCACGCGCAGGGATTCTGCGCTAGGCGACCAGCTGATATCCGGCCAATCGCTCAAACTCGGTGCTTCAAGCACCGCTGCGCCGCTGCCATCCAGCTCGAAATGCACATGGCGGGTAGCCGCGCAGTTAGGGATGACCGCCACCGGCAGGCTTGCGGCATGCGTCGGGTAATCCAGGATTTTTACGTCAAGCACGGTCGCCAGGCCACCCAGTCCTTGTGCACCTATGCCAAGCTTATTCACTTTTTCAAATATCTCAAGACGCAGTTCTTCCAATCTGTTCTGCGCGCCACGGGCTTTTAGCTCGTGCATATCGATCGGCGCCATCAACGACTCTTTCGCCAGCAGCATGGCTTTTTCAGCGGTGCCGCCGATACCGATACCCAGCATGCCGGGCGGGCACCAGCCTGCGCCCATGGTCGGCACCACTTCCAGTATCCAGTCCACGATGCTGTCATTCGGATTGAGCATGGCGAGTTTGGCTTTATTCTCACTGCCGCCGCCTTTGGCGCCTATACTGACTTCGACCTTGTCACCCGGTACCAGCGAAACATGCACCACAGCCGGGGTGTTGTCTTTGGTGTTGGGGCGTTTGCCTGCCGGGTCGTTCACGATAGAGGCGCGCAGCTTGTTATCCGGCAGCAGGTAAGCGCGGCGCACGCCTTCGTTCACCATCTGCTCAAGCGTCAGGTTGGCTTCAAAGCGTACATCCATACCCACCTTTACAAACGCCACCACAATACCGGTATCCTGGCACAGCGGTCGCTTGCCTTCTGCACACATGCGCGAGTTGGTCAGTATCTGTGCAATGGCATCTTTGGCCGCAGGCGACTGCTCCTGCCGGTGGGCTTCGGCCAGCGCATGGATAAAGTCTGCCGGGTGGTAGTACGAGATGTATTGCAGGGCATCTGCCACGCTCGCAATAAAATCTTCCTGTTTAATGGTGGTCATCGTGATGATTTTGCTGTCGCAATACTCGGGTTAATATCTTTACGCAGTATTTTACCATTCTTGGTACGTGGAAAATCATGTGCGAGATAGACAGTTTTAGGGGCTTTGTAAGCAGCCAGGTGCTGCTTGCCAAACTGCACCAATTCATCCGCCGTCACTTTGGCATCCGGTTTCAGGATCACATAGGCGACGACCAGCAGCTTGTCCTTTTCAACCTCCTCACCCACGGATGCACAATCCGCCACATCGGGGTGGCCTTTGTACACACGCTCGATTTCATAGGGGGAAACCCGGTAGCCAAAGCTCTTGATGATGTCATCCTTGCGCCCCAGGAACCAGATATAACCATCGGCATCATATTTTGCATAGTCACCGGTGAAAAAATACCCGTCATGCTTGTATTTCCTGGTTTCTTCATCCAGGTTCCAGTAACGCAGGAATAAGCCCGGGTCACTGTCCGGCACGCAGATCATGCCCTCCTCGCCCGCCGCTACCGGCTCCATGGTTTCAGGGTTGAGCAGGCGGATGCTGTGCCCAGGCTGCGGAAACCCGGCAGAACCCGGGCGTATCGGCCGGTAAACGCTTTGCGACAGGTAATAGGAAAACTCGCTCATGCCCACGGCCTCGTAGATGTTGAGGCCAAAACGCGCATGCCATTGCGTGAGCACTTCGTCGGACAAGTGTTCGCCGGCACTCATGAAATGGCGCATGCTCGGCAGCTCGGCCCCGGCAGTCGTGGTTTTTTGCAGAATCTGCCGGTAGATGGTAGGCACGCCGATGAAGATAGTCGCGGCATGTTTTTGAATCAAATCCAGCCATTTTTGCGCGTCGTTCTTGCCTTCATGCACGATCACGGTCTTGCCCAGGTACAGCGGATCCATGAGGCCGGTACCCAGCACATAGGTCCAGTTGAACTTGCCGGAATGCATGATGCGGTCATGCACCGCATCGCTGTAATTAAACCAGTAACTGGCGGCAGGCTGGCGCCCGATCAGCGCACGGTGCGCATGCAGCACGCCTTTCGGGTAGCCTGTGGTGCCTGAGGTATAGACCAGGTAGGCCGGGTCCTCGGCCCTGGTTGGATATGGCGCATCAAACTGCGCGGTCGTATCCAGGCTGGACTGCAAACTCAGCACATTGAATCTGGGGTGCGCCTCAACCTGTTTTGCCTGTGATAACAGGATATGTTTCAGGTCAGGGGCTTCGGCGATGGTATCTGCCATGCCATACCACGCAGTGGCATCGGTCACCAGCACCACCGCGCCTGAATCCTTAGCCAGGTAAGCCACTTCTTCAGCCGTCAGCAGGGTTGACGTCGGCACAGAAATCGCGCCTATTTTCATCGCCCCCAGGAATGCGATCGGGTAATCCAGGCTATTCGGCAGGCGAATCAGCACGCGGTCACCGGGCTTGACCCCCAAACCGCGCAGCACCTGCGCAAACTGGCTGGTTTTGCGTGCCAGCTCGCCAAACGTGATAGTCGCTGTTCCCAGCGCATCGTCTTCAACGATCATGGCGACATGATCCTGCTGTGCAGTGCCAAGGTGCTTATCGGTACATGCCACGCCGATGTTGAAGTGTTCGGGAACGTCCCAAACCCACTCAGGAAATTGTTCAAACGTTTGCATTATTCAATCCTTCTATAAATTCAGATTTTCGGGATGAAGCACAAGGCGTGCAGCGCGCAGACCCCGAGATAGTACGCTAGTACAGCGAGGGGTTGAGCACTGCACAACACAGTGATTCGCCCGAAAAATGAATTTTCATAACAGCACGCCATAAGGCCAGTTTTGACGGACAACCTGTGCCGGCAGCAGTTGCAGCACATGCAGGGCAAATTCCATATCGCTCGGCTTGAGGGCACGCAGCGCATGCGCACGCAGCAGGGTTTGCAGCGCCTTGCCGAACATGGGCGGGTCGAGCATCTCGCCCTCGAACTTGATCGCGCCGCCCAGCAAGGCATCGGCCTCAATCGCGGCTTTCAGGATGCTGACTTTCTGCGTCACTTCAGTCGGCGACGGTGTGTAAGCGGTTTTACACAGATGAATATGGCCGGGGTGGATCACCTGCTTGCCGGTAAGCCCCATGGCCGCTTCCTTGCAGGCATGTTTGTACACCACGCGCGATTCGTTGTCGCCGTGCAGGTCCAGCCAGCGGCGCACATCATGCGGTTCGAGGAACTTTTCCGGCATGGCAATCGCGCCAATCAGCGTTTCAACGCCGCCGATCACGCCTTTACCGGCGATACGTGCCTCGAACATGAGCTGGTTCATGTAGAACTGCAGCTCGTCGATCCAGTTTTCCGGCGTAATGTGTATGCCCATCGCTTTTGAAAAGTCATGGATACCGAATACCACATGCTTCACCGTGTTGTACTGCATCAGATCCGGCGCGATCTTGAGCGATTTCGGGTGCTCGATGATCGGCTGTATGGTGATATTGGGATTCACGCTCAACAGGAAACTGGAAAGATCGCGCACTTCCGCCGCGCCGTAAGCCTCGCCTGCCTTGGCCAGCATCACCACATCGATGTACTCGCCCATGTCGCGCACCAGCTCCATATCAAGCTCGTATTCATCGGTGCGGAATGAGTTGGCACGAATCGCTACCGTCACGCGTTGATTCACCTTGCGCAGTACCGGCAGCTCCTGCCGCAGCAGGTCGCGGCTCATTTCCTTCTGCCGGCAGCCATCTTCAAGGTCGAAGATCAGTGTATGGGCATGGGTATAATGCGCATGTTTCTGCATGCGCGCCGAAGCCTGTTGCATATCCTCATAAATCCCCAGGCTGGGCGCGTATTTCACCGGCGGATAATACAGCTGGATACCGGGCCAGTAGTCGCCCAGCGCGCTTGCGTCCAGAGAGAGCGGTTCTTCGCCTATATGCATCATCATATTATTTAGTCCCCCAATCCGGGTTGAGTCTTACCAACCTTAATTTTTCCAGCATGGCATTGGCTGCTTCTGTCGCCGCTGCCGACCCTTTTTTCATCTTTTCTGACGAGTTGATCAAATCCCAGAACTCGTTATCCGGCAGTTCCAGCATGTCGTCAAACGCTTGCAGCTCACCCATGTTAAGCGAACCGAACTGCTCGTTCACAAAGTTCTGCAGCACGATATCCAGCTCCAGCATGCCGCGCCGGCAGCGCCAGGCAAAACGCCTTTGCTCTGCATCCCGTAAATTTTCAGCATTCAGCATAGCTCACTCCTATACAGCGGTAATCGAAATGGTTTTTTTGGCTTTCTTTTCTTTTGCCCGCTCGATTTTCAAATCCTTGATCTTGGCAATCGCCGCATTCGGGTTCAATTTTTTCGGGCACACATCCACACAATTCATGATGTTGTGACAGCGGTATAAACGATACGGGTCTTCCAGGTTCTCCAGGCGCTCAGCCTCAGCCTGGTCACGTGAATCCACAATGAAGCGGTAGGCCGCCATCAGGCCGGATGGTCCCACGAACTTATCCGGATTCCACCAGAAGCTGGGACAGGCCGTGGTACAGGCACCGCACATGATGCATTCATAAAGGCCATCGAGCTTGGCACGGTCTTCCGGGCTTTGCAGGCGTTCGGTTTCCGGCGGCGGATCGTTATTGATCAGGTACGGCTTGACCGAGTTATAGTGCTCGAAGAACTGCGTCATATCCACAACCAGGTCACGGATCACCGGCAAACCCGGCATCGGGCGCAGTACGACCGGCTGTTCCAGGTCCTGCAATTTGGTAGTGCAGGCCAGGCCATTCTTGCCGTTGATGTTCATGGCATCACTGCCGCACACACCCTCACGGCATGACTTACGCAATGACAGCGTATCATCCTGCTGCTTGATGCGGATCAGCGCGTCCAGCAGCATCTGGTCGCCTTCCTGCAGCTCTATGTCGTAGTCCTGCATGTAAGGCTTTTTGTCTTCATCTGGATTAAAGCGATATATAGAAAATTTCATGATCAATATGTCCTGGCTTTTGGCACAAATGGTTCTACAGTTAATGGTTGGAGGCGCACCGGTTTGTAAACCAGCTTGTGGCCATTTTTGTAATACAGCGAGTGTGCCAGCCAGTTTTCATCATCACGCCCGGAGAAATCCTCCCGCGCATGCGCGCCACGGCTCTCTTTGCGGTTATTGGCGGCATGCATGGTCGCTGCCGCGACATCGATCAGGTTATCCAACTCCAGCGCTTCCACCCGTGCCGTGTTGAACACTTTGCTCCTGTCGCTGATTTCAATGTGTTGCGCACGCTCCGCCACTTCATTAATCGCAGTGACGCCCTGCGCCAGCAGGTCAGGAAACCTGAACACGCCGCAGTGCGTCTGCATGGTTTTACGCATGGCGGCGCCAACATCCGCCACGCGCTCGCCGCCCTGCCGGCCTTCCAGCCGTGCCATACGTGCCAGCGTTTTGTCTGCCGCATCGGCAGGCAATGGCTTGTGTGCAGCGCTTGCGTTGATTTCGCTTACCATGCTGTCGCCCGCCGCTTTGCCGAACACCACCAGGTCAAGCAGCGAATTTGATCCCAGGCGATTGGCACCATGTACCGAAACACAGGCACATTCACCCACGGCATACAAACCTTTCACTTTTATCTCGACGCCATCGCTGTATTCCACGACCTGTCCATCCAGATTGGTAGGCACGCCGCCCATCATGTAGTGTGCAGTCGGAACGACCGGAATCGGTTTTTCCACCGGGTCAACGTTGGCAAAGGTTTTTGCGATCTCGCGGATGCCGGGCAGCCGCTTGCTGATCAAATCTTCACCCAGGTGATCCAGTTTTAGATAAACCGCATCCTTGTTTTTACCGATACCGCGTCCGGCCTTGATTTCAGTCGCGATTGCCCGCGAAACCACATCACGGCTCGCCAGGTCTTTGGCATTCGGCGCATAGCGCTCCATAAACCGTTCACCATTCGAGTTCACCAGGTAGCCGCCTTCGCCGCGTACACCTTCGGTAATCAACACCCCGGCATGCAGCACGCCGGTCGGGTGGAACTGCCAGAACTCCATATCCTGCAACGGCAGGCCGGCGCGGGTCACCATGCCCAGGCCGTCACCGGTATTGATAAAGGCATTGGTGCTGGCCTGGAAGATGCGTCCGGCACCGCCGGTAGCGAGCAAGGTGGTTTTAGCCTGTAGAATATGAATGTCGCCGGTTTCGATTTCCAGCGCGATCACGCCCAGCACATCGCCTTCCGCATCACGGATCAGGTCCAGCGCGAACCACTCCACAAAAAACTGCGTATTGGCGCGTATATTGCGCTGGTACAAAGTGTGCAGCATGGCGTGGCCGGTTCTGTCTGCCACCGCACAAGTACGCGAGATCGGTTTTTCGCCATAGTTCTGGGTCATGCCGCCGAATGGGCGCTGGAAAATCTTGCCGTTTTCCAGGCGGTCAAACGGCATGCCGAAATGCTCCAGTTCGATAATGGCTTTGGCAGCATTTTTGCACATGAATTCAATGGCATCCTGGTCGCCCAGGTAATCCGAGCCTTTGATGGTGTCATACATATGCCACAGCCAGTTATCGCCGGACACATTACCCAAAGCAGCGGCAATGCCGCCTTGCGCCGCTACGGTGTGTGAGCGGGTAGGAAATACTTTTGACAGTACCGCGACTTTAACGCCTGCCTCCGCCAGTTGCAGCGAGGCGCGCAGACCTGCGCCGCCGCCGCCTATGATTACCGCATCAAATTGGTGTTTTTGTATCGTCACAGTACTATATGCTCCATAAAATAACGCCGGCCCAGACCAGGTAAACGATCAGCAGCACATCTACCAGCACCTGCAAAACAGCGCGCAATCCAAGGTTGAATATGTAATCCTTGAAAACATCCCTGACCCCTAGCCACGCATGCATGACCAGGCTGATAAAAAACAGCAGCGTGAACACACGCCACCACCAGGGCGACATCAGTTCCAGCCAGTCCTGATAACCGGCAGGCTGGTTTAGCGCCACAAGCAGTGCAAAAACGGTCAGGTAAACCGCCATTGCCACTGCGGATAAGCGCTGCGCCAGCCACAGGCGCATTCCCGGGTATTTTTTCGTAAGCAGTTCTATCAACATGGTTTATCCGATACCCTTACCAGATCGCATAGGAAAATGCCACGACGGAAAGCACATCCAGGCACAGCACCAGCCGGCTGGACAGGCGCGCTTTCTGCAGGCTGGTCATCCAGTGGATATCCATCGCCAGATGCCTGAGCCCTGCGTAGAAATGATGGAAAAATGCACCGGACAATGCGATTAGCAACAGTTTTGCCAGCCAGTGCCGCAGCATTGCAGCCAACTCAAGGTAACTGGATTCACTCTGCACCGACATACCTAACGCCAGAATCAGCAGTGGCAGCACCAGGAACAGCACCATGCCGCTCATGCGATGCATGATGGAGATAATCGCGTTAACCGGCAGCCGGATCGTGAACAGATTCAGGTTCTTAGGCCGCTTGCGTGGTGACTGGGTCTGCATGGTCAGGCTGCCTCGGCCACAGCTTTTGAAACCCGCGCCAGCAGGCGCGGATCAAACGGCTTCGGGATAATGTACTCTCTGCCGAACTTGAGCGCTTTCAGATTGTAGGCGTCAAGCACCTCCTGCGGCACTGGCTCGCGTGCCAGGGCACTCAGTGCATGTGCAGCGGCGATTTTCATTTTGTCGGTAATCTGTTTTGCTTTGGCATCCAGCGCGCCGCGGAATAAATATGGAAAACACAGCGCGTTATTGACCTGGTTCGGAAAATCGCTGCGGCCGGTTGCCATCAGGATGTCATCACGAATCGCATGCGCCACGCTAGGCAGCACTTCCGGATCCGGGTTGGCCAGTGCAAAGATAATCGGGTTTTTCGCCATGCCTTTAATCAGGCTGGTATCTAGCGCATTCTTGGCTGAAACTCCGATAAACACATCCGCATTCTGCATGGCGGCCTCCAGCGTTGCTACGCCGCCCGGCGCAATGGCAAGTTCACGGTTGTTGTCGTGCAGGTCGGCACGGTCGGTATCCAGCACGCCGCTTCTATCTACCATGGTGATATCTGCTGCGCCCATCAGCTTAAGCAGCTTGGCACATGAACAGCCGGCGGCACCTGCGCCTAAAAATACAATCTTCGCGGTCGGCAGGTGTTTGCCCTGCAACTCCAGCGCATTGAGCAAAGCCGCTGCCACAATGACTGCCGTGCCATGCTGGTCGTCATGAAACACCGGGATGTCCAGGCGTTTTTTCAATTCGTTTTCAATATAAAAACAGTGCGGCGCGGCGATGTCTTCCAGGTTAATGCCGCCAAAAGTCGGCGCGATATTCACCACAGTCTCGATAAATTCGTCCGGGGTTCCGGCATTGATTTCAATATCAAACACATCAATACCGGCAAAACGTTTGAACAATACAGCCTTGCCTTCCATCACCGGCTTGCTGGCCAGTGCGCCCATATTGCCCAGACCCAGCACGGCGGTACCATCGGTAATCACCGCCACCAGGTTCCCTTTATTGGTATATTTATAAGCATTGGCCGGTTCGGCATGAATCTCGCGCACCGGCTCTGCAACACCCGGCGTATAAGCCAATGAAAGATCGTCCTGTGTGGCACAGGGCTTGGAAGACTCCACACTCAGCTTGCCGGGAATCGGATACTGGTGATAGTCAAGCGCACGTTTTTTCAGATCATCCATTTATCATCTTTCAATATCAGTCGTCACGATTCATTCGGGTCACTAACCGGGGCCTACTCAAGCTCGCTCAGGTAGTGATGGTCATCCGTCAGGCACAAACCCAGGCGCCACTCCATCGGTTTATCCCCATACGTATAAGAAACGCGTTCCACGCTTAACAATGGATAACCTTGCTTCAAGCCCAGCGCAACTGCGGCTTCCGCATTTGCGCCTATGGCTTTCAGCCGTTCTTCGGCGCGTATCATGCGAATACCGAACTGCGCTTCATACATGCTGTACATGGAACCGTTGCATTCTTCTACCTTTGCGCCATTCAGCCCTTTAAATGGCGCAGCAGGCACAATAATGTGGTCATAGATCAGCGGCCTGCCTGAAAATGTCAGCAGACGCTTCACCTCTATGGTCGCCGCCCCGGCCTTGATCTGCAGGGTTTTGGCGATATAGGCATCCGCTTTGGTTTTAACGCACGAAATGAATTCGTTCTGCAGCAGCTCCTTCTGGCCATTGACTGAAGTCAGGCGCAGGAACCTGAGCTTGATCACATCCGCACTATGGGTAGCTACAAAAGTACCCTTGCCCTGGCGGCGGATCAGGATATTCTCAGCGGCGAGGCTATCTATCGCCTTGCGCACCGTCCCCTGGCTAACCTTATAACGCGAGGCCAATTCAATTTCGCTTGGAATCACCTCACCCGGGCGCCACTCACCCGCAATCAGGCTTTGCGTAATCAGCACTTTGATCTGCTCATACAGCGGACGGTAACTCGGTGAAATCATCTGCTTATTCATTTTGATCTCTAATCCATTTAATTGAATCCGGCCAGAACACTCAAAATTCAGCCGTTGAGAATTTATAACACGACAATTAAATTAAGTCTAGTGTTTTATATCTTATATAAGACATAAGATTTATGTTGACATAAAAATAATTTGCTCTATATAATCGATTCAACATCACTACTTGAAGTCTTACGATATGGAACACCACATCCGCCCTAGACGCTCCATGCTATATGTACCAGGCTGCAACAAGCATTATCTTGACCGTGCGCGCACCCTTGCCGCCGACTCGGTCATTCTCGACCTGGGCGACCCCATACTGGTGGCAGCCAAGGAAGAATCGAGGGCCAATGTTGTTGAGGCCGTGCGGCAAGGCGGTTACGGCAACCGGGAAGTCGTCGTTCGCGTCAACAACCTGGATTCAGAGTGGGGGCAGGATGACATCAAGGCGGTTGCCGACATCGGTGCGGATGCGATTCTGTTCCCCAATATCGAATCTCGCGAAGACGTATTAAAGGCACAGCAATATCTTGATGATGCCGGCGGTAGCCACATGCCGATGATGGTGATGATAGAAAGCCCGATTGCGGTACTGAACTCAAAAGAGATCGCCGCTGCATCAGACCGCATCAACTGTATGGTGATGGCAACTTCAGACCTGATCTCGCAGCTGCATGCCCATGTCACCCACGAACGCATGGCAATCCTGACTTCGCTCTCCCTCGTCATCCTGGCAGCGCGCGCCTATGGCCGCGGTGTGATAGACGGCATCACCAGCGACTTTAAAAACATGCACTCTTTTGAATATGCCTGCCGCCTGGGCCGCGACATGGGTATGGATGGCAAATCACTGGTACACCCGGCGCAGATTGCCTACTGCAACGATGCCTACACGCCCAAAGTGGCCGAGATTGCAAATGCCAAGCTGATCATCAAGGCCTTGAAAGAAGCCAATGAAGAAGGCCGCGGCACCGTAGTTGTCAATGACAAACTGGTAGAAAACCACCACATCAAAGCTGCACAGCGCTTAATTAAACTGCACGAAGCGATCGTGGAGCTGGAAGAAGAATTCATCTAATGACAAACACTACGCAGACAGAACCCATGCAAACAGCATCCGGCAAAATCAACGCTGGCCGTTATTTTGAGAACTTCAGGCTGAATGAAGTCATCCAGCACGCCACGCCGCGCACGATTACGGCTGGCGATGCCGCGCTTTACATCGCGCTTGCGGGCAGCAGAAACCCGCTGCATTGCAGCGCGCCATTTGCACACGCCCTTGGCTACGCGAGCACCCCGATTGACGACCTGCTGGCATTCCACATCGCCTTCGGCAAAACCGTGCCTGACATCTCGGTGAATGCAGTTGCCAACCTGGGTTATGCCGATGTGCGTTTCCTGCAGCCGGTATTTGCGGGCGACACCCTGGCAACCTCAAGCACGGTCATTGGCTTGAAACAGAACTCCAGCGGTAAAAACGGCGTGGTCTATGTGCGATCAACCACCACTAACCAGAACCAGCAGCCTGTGCTGAGCTGGGTACGCTGGGTCATGGTACACAAAAAAGACCTGGCTGCACCGGCGCCGGAAACCGTCATCCCGGCACTTCCTGCCCATGTCAGCGCAGAAAACCTTTGCGTGCCGCAGCAATTCACCGCCCGCGGCTTTGAAACACGCGCCACCGGCGGCACATATTTCTGGGAAGACTACCAGGTGGGCGAACGTATCGACCACCCTGCCGGCATGACCATCAACGAAAGCGACCACGCGCTGGCAACGCGGCTCTACCAGAATAATGCACGCCTGCATTTTGACAACCACATGATGCAGTCATCAACTTTCGGCAAACGCCTGGTGTATGGCGGCATCGTCATCTCCGCATGCCGCACCTTGAGTCACGAAGGCCTGGAAAACGCACTGGCAATACTAGCCATCAATGCCGGCACGCACGCCAACCCTTGCTTTGCAGGTGACACGATTTACAGCTTCACCGAAGTGCTTGAACGCTGGGAGCTGCCAAACAGAAAAGATGCAGGCGCACTGCGCCTGCGCATGGTAGGCATCAAGAACGCCACGCCAGCCGAAATCGCCGAAATCAAGCCGGCCGGCAGCTACCACCCTAATGTAGTTTTAGACCTTGATTACACCGTATTAATGCCACGCAAAGGAAACCAATAAATGGCAGTGCATCCAAACCAAGCCCTTTTTGAAGGCGAAAAAACATTCCCGCTGATTCCGGCATGCGAACATTTTGCCGGCAGCGAAAAACTGATCCTGAAAGCACTGTCGCTGCAGGATACGATAGGCCCGGTGTTTGACATTACCTGCGACTGTGAAGATGGCGCGGCATCAGGCCAGGAGCGCGAGCACGCGGAAATGATCGTGCGCGTGCTGAACTCCGAAGCCAACAAGCACCGCATGGCCGGTGCGCGCATCCATGACCATACCCACCCAGCATGGAAACAGGATATCGACATCCTGGTAGGCGGTGCCGGCAAGGTATTGAGCTATATCACCATTCCCAAATGTACCGACATCGGTCAGGCCAGGGAAATGATTGCCTATATCCAGAAAATGGCGGTTTTTCATGGCATTGAGCGTGAAATCCCGGTGCATATCCTGATTGAAACCCATGGCGCTTTAAGGCAGGTGCATGAAATCGCTGCCCTGCCCTGGCTGCAGGTGCTGGACTTTGGCCTGATGGACTTTGTCAGTGCGCACCACGGCGCGATTCCGGCCGGTGCAATGCGCAGCCCAGGCCAGTTCGAACACCGCCTGCTGGCGCGCGCCAAGGCCGAAGTGGTCGCTGCCGCACTGGCTAACGGCGTGATTCCTGCCCATAACGTGACGCTCGACCTCAAAAACGTGGAAACGACGCGCAGCGATGCCAGCCGCGCCCGCAATGAATTCGGCTTTTTACGCATGTGGAGCATCTACCCCACCCAGATCCAGGCCATTGTCGATGCCATGAAACCGAATTACGACGAAGTGACGGATGCTGCCAATATCCTGCTTGCCGCCCAGCAGGCAGACTGGGGGCCGATCCAGTATGCAGGCGAACTGCATGACCGGGCGACTTATCGTTATTTCTGGGAAGTGCTGCAAAAAGCCAAACTCACCGGCGTTGCCATTCCAGAACAAGCCAATTCATCATTCTTCAGCTAACTATACTGACTAAACCCATATGACTACACTGACCTCCGCAGGCGCACGTTTCCGTGCTGCTTTAGCTGCTGAAAAGCCGCTGCAAATCATCGGCGCCATCAATGCCTACCACGCCTTGCTGGCAACCCAGACCGGCTATAAAGCCCTGTACCTGTCCGGCGGCGGTGTGGCGGCAGGCTCGCTGGGCATGCCGGACCTGGGCATCTCTACACTGGAAGATGTGCTGGTGGATGTGCGCCGGATCACCGACGTCACCGAGACACCACTGCTGGTCGACATCGACACCGGCTTTGGCGGCGCTTTCAACATCGCACGCAGCATCAAAAGCGTGATCAAGGCAGGTGCAGCAGCCGTGCATATTGAAGACCAGGTGCAGGCCAAGCGCTGCGGCCATCGCCCGAACAAGGCGATTGTGAGCCAGGCCGAGATGGTAGACCGCATCAAGGCCGCGGTGGACGCGAAGACCGACCCCGATTTTGTCATCATGGCGCGTACCGATGCGCTGGCGGTGGAAGGGCTGCAATCCGCGATTGACCGCGCCTGCGCCTGTGTCGAAGCCGGCGCCGACATGATATTCCCGGAAGCGATCACTGAGCTCGGCATGTACAAGCAGTTTGCAGAAGCGGTGAAAGTACCGATCCTGGCCAACATCACTGAATTTGGCGCGACCCCGTTATTCACCGTGAATGCATTGCGCAGTGTAGACGTCAGCATGGTGCTTTACCCGCTGTCGGCTTTCCGCGCCATGAACCAGGCCGCGCTCAAGGTATATGAAGCTGTGCGCAACGACGGCACACAGGCCAATGTAGTGAACCTGATGCAGACCCGCGCAGAGTTATACGAACATCTGGGCTACCACGGCTATGAACAGAAACTGGATGCACTTTTCAAGGGAGAAAAATAGTATGACAGCCAACATCCCATCCACTGATGCCCCAAAAAAGAAAAAAGGCGTAGCGCTGGCAGGTGTCGCTGCCGGCACCACTGCGATCTGTACCGTAGGCCACACCGGTAACGACCTGCATTACCGCGGTTACGATATCATCGAACTCGCCAAATACGCCACATTTGAAGAAGTGGCTTACCTGCTTATCCACGGTGAACTGCCCAATCAGACACAGCTTGCAGCCTACCATCAGAAACTGAAAAAGCTGCGCGGCCTACCTGAAGCCTTGAAAAAAGTACTGGAGCAGATTCCCGCCAACGCACACCCGATGGATGTGATGCGCACCGGCTGTTCCATGCTGGGCACGCTGGAGCCGGAAGCCGCCGACCGCAGCACCGAGGTGGCAAAAGACCTGGGCGACCGCCTGATCTCATGCTTCAGTTCCATATTGCTGTATTGGTATCACTACAGCCACAACAACAGACGCATCGATGTGGAAAGTGACGAAGATTCAATCGCTGCACACTTTCTGCACCTGCTGCACGGCAAAAAACCGTCAACCCTGCATATCCAGGCCATGAACACCTCGCTGGTACTGTATGCCGAGCACGAGTTCAATGCCTCAACCTTTACCGCGCGCGTGGTGGCGGGTACTTTATCCGATTTGTACTCATGCATCACAGGCGCCATTGGCGCTTTGCGCGGCCCCAAACACGGTGGTGCCAATGAAGCGGCCATGGAAATCATCGAACGTTACAAGAATGCAGATGAAGCTGAAGCCGACATCATGCAGCGCATGGCACGCAAGGAAATCATCATCGGTTTCGGGCATCCGGTGTATACCATTGCCGACCCGCGGAATGAATCGATTAAAGCCGTCAGCCGCAAGCTGTGCGAAGACAACGGCAACATGACCTTGTTTGATATTTCAGACCGCATTGAAACCACGATGTGGCGCGAGAAAAAAATGTTCCCCAACCTGGATTGGTACAGCGCATCCAGCTATCACATGATGGGCATCCCTACCGGCATGTTCACGCCGATTTTCGTGATCTCGCGCACTACGGGCTGGGTTGCGCATGCCATCGAACAGCGCATTGATAACAAGATCATCCGTCCGAATGCGGAATATACCGGCCCGGAAAATCGTCCGTATGTGCCTTTGAGTCAGCGTTAAAAAATCTATTAGCCACAGATGTAACCGTAAAGGTCATCACCGTTCCACTAAAGGGCTAAAGCCCTAAGTGGAAACGTGAAACGCTGATAAACACAGATTAAAAATCTAAACCAGAATTGATTTTAGGTTTTGCAGTTATCTGTGTTCATCTGTGGCTAATTTAAAAAACTTTTTATATTCTAAGAGCCTAACCATGTCATCTCACATCTCTAATGTCCGCCCCGCTCCCGATCAAGTGATCGTGGATATCGCCAACTATGTCGCTGATTATGAAATCAACAGCACTGAGGCGTTTGATACCGCCCGCAACTGTTTAATGGATACATTAGGCTGCGGTTTTGAAGCGCTGGATTATCCGGCCTGCACCAAATTATTAGGCCCGGTGATTGCCGGTACCGTGGTGCCGAATGGCGCGAAAGTGCCGGGCACGTCTTTCCAGCTAGACCCTATCCTTGCCGCATTCAACATCGGCGCCATGATCCGCTGGCTGGACTTTAATGACACCTGGCTCGCTGCGGAATGGGGTCACCCGTCCGACAACCTGGGCGGCATCCTGGCCGTGGCAGATTACATGTCACGCAAGAACGTGGCTGAAGGCAAAGCGCCGCTCACCGTTAAAGACGTACTCACCGCCATGATCAAGGCGCACGAGATCCAGGGCGTGCTGGCACTGGAAAACAGCTTTAACCGCGTCGGCCTTGACCATGTGATTTTAGTTAAAATTGCTTCTACAGCAGTGGTCACCAAACTATTGGGCGGCAACAAAGAAGACATCATCAATGCCGTTTCCAACGCATTTGTGGATGGTCAAAGCCTGCGTACCTATCGTCATAGTCCAAACACCGGTTCGCGCAAATCATGGGCGGCAGGCGATGCTACTTCACGTGCCGTGCGTCTGGCCTGGATGACCATGCAGGGAGAGATGGGCTACCCTTCTGCACTCACCGCCAAAACCTGGGGCTTTTACGATGTGCTGTTCAAAGGCAATGCGTTTAAATTTCAGCGCGGCTACGGCTCTTACGTGATGGAGCAAGTGCTGTTCAAGATTTCATTCCCGGCTGAGTTCCACGCGCAGACCGCAGTCGAGTGCGCCTTGCAGTTGAATAAACAGATTGGCAGCCGTTTGCAGACCATGGAACAGATCGCTGCGATTGATAAAATCGTCATCACCACGCATGAATCCGCAATCCGGATCATCGACAAAACCGGCCCGCTGGATAACCCGGCAGACCGCGACCACTGCATTCAATACATGACAGCCATCGGTTTGTTAAAAGGTAACCTGACCGCACAGGACTACGAAGATGCAGTTGCCGCCGACCCGCGTATTGATGCCATCCGCGACAAAATGGTATGCGTAGAAAAAGCGGAATACACCCGCGATTACCTGGATCCGGAAAAACGCTCGATTGCCAATGCAGTGCAGGTGTTTTTCAAAGACGGCACCAGCTCTGAAAATATCGCCGTGGAATATCCAATTGGCCACAGGCGCCGTCGCGGCGAAGGCATCCCGGAACTGGTCAAAAAATTCAAGATCAACCTGGCACGCCGCTTCAGCGACAAAAAACAGGCTGAAATCCTGGCCTTGTGCCTGGAGCAAAAAACGCTGGAAGCCATGCCAGTGAATGAGTTTGTGGATATGCTGGCAGTTTAGTTTCAACCAAGCGTAAAACAACAAGGGGTGCTTATGCACCCCTTGTTGTTTTAAATTTTCAATTCAACATTACGCGGCTGACAACAGGCTTTCATACGGAATATTCAATCCATCGTGAAGTTTTTTCGCCATACGTAAACTCAGTCCGCGCTTACGATTGAGCACCTCGGACACACGCCCGCTTGAACCGATAAATGGCTCCAGATCTTTTTGCGTAAGACCTTGCTGCTCCATCCTGAATTTAATTGCTTCTATAGGGTCTGCTGGGCTGATTGGATAATGTTTGTTCTCATAAGCCTCTATGAGCGTGACCAGCACCTCCATTTCATCTGCTTCAGCAGATGCCTCAGGCGCCTGATAAACGGATTCCAATCGCTTGAATGCTTCACGCAAGTCATCATCATTTCTGATAGGTTTAATATTCATTTACATTCTCCACATTTATTTGATCATACCGCGCATGGGTACCTAAAAACTTTACCCACACAATTCCAGCCTGATACTGCAGCTCGACTACAAGACGATACTTATTGCCGGCAATATTAAATACCACGCGATTATTGCCGCAAATACTGGCACTCCTGTATTGATATTTGATGTCTTGTGGTGTCTTCCAGTTCGCTTTCAAAGCCTCGTCATGCCAACTCTGCAAAGCACCTTTTGCATCCTGATATTCAGGATTGCTCCAAAACTTCACCAGCGTACTTTTCGCGATTACCCGCATCACCATCCTCCCACCATGGGAGATTTTAATGCATTAATCGCTGCTGTCAACATGAATAAATCACCGCTTAATCCTTATCCGGGTTTTAAGGTAAAATAGCGGATTATTTATTGCTGTTTGAAAGACCCGCTATGTCGCTTACTACGCTCAACGCATTATCCCCACTTGATGGCCGCTACCAATCAAAACTGGACGCATTACGTCCGTATTTCAGTGAATATGCACTGATCAAACACCGCGCATGGGTAGAAGTTGAGTGGCTTAAAGCACTGGCTGACGCGAAAGACCTTGCAGAAATTGCTGCATTCAGCCCGGAAACCATCCAGGAACTTGACGACGCCATCACCAACTTCAGCGAAGATGACGCTTCACAGGTCAAAGCGATCGAAGCGCGTACCAACCACGATGTAAAAGCGCTTGAATACTGGCTTAAGGAAAAATTCGACGGCAATCCGGAAATCAAAAAAGCCAGTGAGTTCATCCACTTTGCCTGCACGTCAGAAGACATCAACAACCTGTCACACGGCCTGATGCTGAAAACCGCACGTGACAGCGTCATGCTGCCGTTCCTGAATAACCTGGTTTCACGCATGAGCGAACTGGCAAAGGAACTTGCAGACCAGCCCATGCTGTCACGCACGCATGGCCAGACTGCATCGCCCACCACCATGGGTAAAGAACTTGCCAATGTGGTATACCGCCTGCAACGCCAGCAGAAACAACTGGCCGCCAATGAAATCCTGGGCAAGATCAACGGCGCAGTCGGCAACTTCAATGCACACCTGTCAGCCTACCCGCATTTTGACTGGGAAAGCTTTGCAAAAAGATTCGTGGAATCACTCGGCCTGACCTACAACCCGATGACCATTCAGATCGAGCCGCACGACTACATGGCAGAACTGTACGACACGCTGGCGCGCATCAACACCATCCTGATCGACATCAACCGCGACATCTGGGGCTATATTTCAGTAGGCTACTTCAAGCAAAAAGTAAAAGCCGGCGAAATCGGCTCATCCACCATGCCGCACAAAGTGAATCCGATCGACTTCGAAAACTCGGAAGGCAACCTGGGCTTGGCCAATGCAGTATTGCGCCACCTGGCTGAAAAGCTGCCGATCTCACGCTGGCAGCGCGACCTGACCGACTCCACCGTACTGCGCAACATGGGCGTGGCTTTCGGTTACACACTGCTCGGTTACGATTCATGCCTGCGCGGCCTGAACAAACTGGAAGTGAACCCGGCACGCCTGGCAGAAGACCTGGATAACAGCTGGGAAGTGCTGGCCGAACCAATCCAGACCGTGATGCGCCGCCATGGGATTGAAAACCCGTACGAACAGCTGAAAGAACTCACGCGCGGCAAAGGCGGCATCAACCAAGCCTCGCTGCATGCATTCATCAGCGGCTTGAATATTCCGGCTGATGCCAAACAATATCTGCTCGCATTAACGCCTGCAACTTATATCGGCAAGGCCTCAGAACTGGTAAACAGAATCTAAAATAATATATGGGGGGGCGTCACCCCCCTATCAGCACTGCCGATGTGTTATATACTTCCTGCTTCAAATAATAATTGATAGCAACGATATGGGCGCTGATAAAAGCAATCCTCGATTAGCTGTGCTGATTGATGCGGATAATACGTTTAACGTCATTCCGATTATTGATGAGTTGTTTGAAGAAATATCAAAGTTCGGCGATGCCAGCGTCAGGCGTATTTACGGTGACTGGACACAGCAGCAGTTAAGCAGATGGAAAGAAATACTGCCTAAGCATGCCATCCAACCTATGCAGCAATACGCCAATACCAAAGGCAAGAATGCTACCGATAGCGCACTGATTATTGACGCTATGGATTTGCTCTACACGGCACCTCTGGATGGTTTTTGTATTGTTTCAAGCGACAGCGATTTCACCAGACTTGCGATCCGCTTCCGTGAATCAGGCAAGCTGGTTTATGGATTTGGGGAACAAAAGACACCGGAATCCTTGAGAGCGGCATGCAATCAGTTCATCTATATTGAGATTCTGTCGCAGAATAAACTCGCCGACTCAACTCTGAATGAAACTGCTGCAAAGCCTGATAAATCCATCAATACCACAGAAATAAAAGCCGTAGCCGCACAAACTGGCGAAACCCCGCAGCTGACCCCTGTTATTAAGAAAACATCAAAACAGTTAGCAAGTGATACCAGACTGGTTTCGTTAATCAGGTCAGCCATTGAATCACTATCGGATGACGAGGGGTATGCAAACACCGGCGAAATCAAAAAGCACATTGTTAAAAATTATTCTGCTTTTGACTCACGCAACTATGGTTACGCAAAATTCAGCGAACTCATCGACACCATAGGGCTATTTGAGCTGGATGCCAAAAAACAACGCATTAAGGATAAAAGAAAGAAATGAACGAAATACTAGTCCTCTATTACTCTCAGGGCGGTGCCGTGCGCAGCATGGCACAGCTGATCGCACGCGGCGTTGAAAGCATCAACGGTGCAAAGGCGCGTATCCGTACCGTGCCCAAGGTATCGACCAATTGCGAAGCAACGGAACCGGATATTCCAGCCAGCGGCGATCCTTATGTAGAACTGCAGGACCTTGAAGAATGCATCGGTGTTGCACTCGGCAGCCCTACCCGTTTCGGCAACATGGCAGCGCCGATGAAATATTTCCTGGACGGCACGACTTCACTCTGGCTGAAAGGTACGCTCATTGGCAAGCCTGCCGCGGTATTCACTTCCACCGGCTCCATGCATGGCGGCAATGAAACCACGCTGCTCACCATGATGCTGCCTTTGATGCATCACGGCATGCTGATCGTCGGCTTGCCATATTCAGAACCGGCTTTATCGGCAACCGCGACCGGTGGCACGCCTTACGGCGCCAGCCACATCGGCGGTGCAATGGACGACAGGCCGATCAGCGAAGATGAAAAGCAGCTATGCCTGGCACTTGGCAGGCGCATTGCCGAAACCGCCCTGAAACTGGCGGCATGAGTTCATGATGAATCTAAGCCAGGAAGCCAGGAAATTTCTCCGCACCACCCGCAGCGGCATACTATCGACACATTCCGTACGTGCCGAGGGCTACCCGTTCGGTTCCGTTGCGCCGTTTGTACTGGATCACGATTGCCAGCCGATCATACTGATCAGCAATATCGCCGAACACACCAAAAACATCACAGCCAACCCAAAAGTCTCATTGCTGGTATTTGCGGGGGCTGAAGACCTGCAGGCGAATGCGAGGCTGACGCTGCTGGGTGAGGCCATCAGGATATTCAAAGATGCGGACGCTGACCTGCGCACGCGTTATCTGCGTTACCTGCCGCAGGCTGCTGGTTATTTTGATATGCATGATTTCTCGTTTTACCGCATTCATATTCACCAGGCACGTTACATAGGCGGCTTCGGCAAAATGTCGTGGCTTCCCGGCAGCGACCTGTTCGACAGCATCGCCAGCGCTGAATCGATGCTGGCAAAGCAGGAAACCGCAATCATCGAGCACATGAATGCTGACCATGCTGACAGCCTGCTCAACTACTGCAAACACTTTCATCAGCTTGATGCGACGCATGCGCAAATGCTGGGCATAGACTGTGATGGCTTTGATGTGAACGCCAGTGCCGGTGATATTTCTACCGTGCTGCGTTTTGATTTTGAGCAGCCGGTCTACGACGCCCAGTCCGCCAGGGCTGCGCTGGTCGCCATGGCAAAGGCTGCAAAATCATGAAAGAAAGATTGCAGCTGGGCGCATCCATCAGCCTCATCAGCCTGATTCTTCTGGCATTGGCATGGGAAACCGTACTGGCGCCGTTAAAACCGGGCGGTTCTTTGCTGATGTTAAAAACCGTACCGTTATTACTGCCGTTATTCGGCATACTGCGCGGCAAACGCTACACCTACCAGTGGTCCAGCATGTTCATACTGCTGTACTTTACCGAAGGCGTGGTTCGCGCATGGTCAGATACCGGGTTGTCAGCACAGCTTGCAGCAGCGGAAATCATCCTGTCAGTCACGTTTTTCAGCTGTGCAATATTTTATGCACGCCTTACCCGCAGATAAATTTATTGCTGCCGTCAAGTTTTTATTGGCGGCGCCGCGCCAAACCAGCGCTTCTTCCACTATAATTTAGCCATGAAAATTCTCTTAGTAGGTCACGTATGAACATACTGCTTTCCAATGACGACGGGTATTTCGCGCCTGGTCTGAATATTTTGGCAGAACACATTGGCAAATTTGCAGACATTACCGTGGTAGCCCCGGAAAGAAACCGCAGTGGCGCCAGCAACTCACTTACGCTGGATCGGCCGCTGAGCGTTAAAAAAGCCGCCAATGGCTTCTTCTACGTCAACGGCACCCCGACAGACTGTGTGCACATTGCACTCACGGGTTTGATGGAAACACTGCCGGATATGGTCATCAGCGGCATTAACGATGGCGCGAACATGGGTGATGACACAATTTACTCAGGTACAGTCGCCGCCGCGATGGAGGGCTACCTGCTGGGCATACCATCCATTGCCATTTCCATGTCGCAGCACAACTCCACGCACTTTGAAACCGCAGCGCGCATTGCGGTAGAACTCGTGCTGCATTACCAGAAGAACGGTTTCCAGTCCCCGACCTTACTGAACGTGAACGTGCCGGATTTGCCATATGACGCATTACAAGGCCGTGTTATCACACGCCTTGGCAAGCGCCACAAAGCCGAACCGGTCATCCAGCTCAAAACCCCGCGCAATGAAACCGTTTACTGGGTCGGTCCTGCCGGCCAGCCGAACGATGGCGGTGAAGGTACGGATTTCCACGCCGTGGCAAACAACAAGGTATCAATTTCCCCAATCCAGGTAGACTTGACCAACCATTCGCAACTTAATGACATTAAAGACTGGCTCAAAAGCTAACGGGCACCTTAATAAACTAGGTAATTCTCAAAGTGGCACTCATAAAATCATCACAAACCGGTATCGGCATGACATCACAGCGCACTCGCGATCGTATGCTATCGCGCCTGCGTGACCAGGGAATCAAGGACGAAATCGTACTGTCTGCAATCGGCAACACGCCGCGTCATATATTTGTAGATGAGGCGCTGTCGATTCGCGCTTATGAAGATGTTTCACTGCCTATCGGCTTTGGCCAGACCATTTCACAGCCTTACATCGTGGCGCGCATGTCTGAGTTGCTCCGAAACGGCCAGCCGATGCAGAAAGTGCTCGAAATCGGCACCGGCTGCGGCTACCAGACAGCGGTATTATCAAAGCTGGCCAAGGAAGTCTACTCTGTAGAACGGATTCGCCCCCTGGTCATGAAAGCGCGTGGCCACCTGCGCGAACTCAAATGCATCAACGTAAAACTGGCGCACGCAGACGGCAACATAGGCTTGAGCGAAATAGCCCCTTTTGACGCCATTCTGGTCACAGCAGCAGCCAGCCACATCCCGCAGGACCTGCTGGACCAGCTTGCAGTGCATGGTCGCCTGGTGATTCCTGTGGGCACCGATGACCAGGTTTTATACCTGGTTGAACGGGTATCGCAAACTGAATACCGCCAGACAAAACTGGAACCGGTCAAATTCGTGCCCCTGCTCGGCGGCACCAGTTAGGCATGTCGATTTCCCGTCACGCGCTTGCAGCGTTGCTCACATTGTCAGCCTTTGGCTGCAGCACAACACCGGCACCGGTCATCGACCGCACGCCCGCGGTAAAGCCAGCCGTTGCGAACAAACCAAACACCACCGTAAAAGCTCCGGTAAAACCTGCCAACGGCAAAAACGGCAGCGACTGGCGCCCTGATGTGCATACCGTAAAAAAAGGTGACACCCTGTTCAGCATCGGCCTGGAATATGGTTATTACTATAAAGACATCGCACGCGTTAACGATATTGAAGCACCGTATGTGATTAAAATTGGCCAGGTGCTTAAACTGGCAGATTTGAAAGATAAATCTGGCGCCGCAGAAACCAAAGCGGAGCCCGTGCAGGAAGAAGGTGTCATCACCTACCCGATCATTGCCGACAGCACGGCAAGCCCGCCCGTCACCACGACCGCCTCTGCACCCGCGGCAGTGACTGCAAACGCGGTCACTGTGATCAACGAACCGAAAGCGATCCGCGAACCCTATAGCGAAGCGGCCTTGAAAGCATCATTGCCGGCAGCAAAACCAGTCACCCTGCCGCCAGCCGCCGCCAAAGCCGATGTAAAGCCGGCCACCGAGGTGAAACCCGATGCAAAACTCGAGGCCAAGCCTGAACCGAAACCGGAAAGCAAGCCGGCAGCCGAGCCGGCGGGCAGCATCAACTGGGCCTGGCCGACCAAAGGCAAGGTCATTTCAGGTTTTAACGACGGCGGCAACAAAGGTATCGATATTGCCGGAAGCAAAGGACAGCCGATTCTGGCAGCAGCTCCCGGCAAAGTCATCTACAGCGGTTCTGACCTGCGCGGCTATGGCAAACTGGTCATTGTGAAGCATAATAATACTTACCTCTCGGTGTACGCCAACAATAGCACTATTCTAGTGAAAGAAGGCCAGCAGGTCAGTGCCGGCCAAAAGATTGCCGAAATGGGTGATACTGACAGTAACACTGTAAAGTTGCATTTTGAAATCCGCCAGCAGGGTAAGTCAGTCGACCCTGCCAAGTTTTTAGGCTCAAATTAAGAGACAAGGAATCTGATTATGGCCAAGAAGGATCTGAATAGATACAGCAAGAATGCCAACATCACCCCGGAAAGCCACCTCAGCTCGATATTTGCATTACTGCGGATGGCGCTGATGCTGGTAGGCATTTTTGGCATTACTTTTGAACTGTTCCGCGAAAACGGCTGGTTATCAAAGCTGCTGGGCAACATCATTGACTCAACGGCAAGCACGCTGCTGACTGTGGTTGCTCTGCTGGTGCTATGGCTGCTTAACCGCATGCTCAGTTCGCCCAGTAAATCCGAAACCAAACGGATCGGCGACGCACCGATGTATATCATGATGGCAATTGGTGCCTACTACTTATACAGGGTATTTACATTGGGCGGATTCTAGCCTGGCGGATTACGGGCGGCGTTTATTCCGATGAACCCCGTGCAATAAAAAAGCGGCTGAATAGCCGCTTTTTTACTCACTCAATCAACACCAATCAGTTAGATGTCTTTTTTGCCTGCTGTTTATAATATTCACGCACTGGCGTCATATCAAACTCACGTGCCCATTCAATCATCTTATCCAGGGCCGGTGCACCGATTTCGCCTACCTGCGCATGAATACCAGCCTGCTCGCGGATAATCAGGATACCCGGAATCTGGTTTACTTCGAAATACTCGCCAATCTCAGGGTCGGCTTCCGTATCTACCATTCCGAAAATGATATCCGGGTTTTTTTTGGCAGCCGCTTCAAAGGTAGGCGTAAATGCAACGCATGGATCACACCACTTCGCCCAGAAATCCACAATCACAAAAGGATTGTTTTCAATAGTCTCTTTAAAATTCGCTTTGGTAAGTGCTACAACTGCCATGATTTTGCCTTTAATTGAACGAAGCTAGCAGTTTATCAGAACCCTAATCTTTCGTTAAGTTTTGTATTAAATGGCATCCTTTACGCCCTGTCCCCAGCCCGCATCAAAAAACAATTCAGATAACGGTTTGCGTGAACGCGCTGCCGTTTCGCGGGCAAGTACATCACCGGTCAGGGTTGCGATGTCGGCAGGATAACCAACTGAAATCATCGCCATCAGGGAATACTGTTCCGGGATATTGAATTTTTCACGTGCCAGGTTGGCATCAAAGCCGCCCATCTGGTGCGCCATCAACCCCATGCTGCCGGCCTGCAGGCATAAGTTCTCAGCCGCTGCGCCGGTATCATATTGCGCCCAGCGGTTTGGTTTCTGGTTATGCCCGAACAGGCTGTCAGCACATGCGAGCAGCAGCACCGGCGCATCGGCCACCCATGACTGGTTGCCGGGTACCAGACAATCAAAAGCCTGCTGCCAGGCTTGCGGATCAGAGGCTTTGTTCCACACCACAAAACGCCAAGGCTGATCACCGAAACAGGAAGGCGCCCAGCGAGCCGCCTCCAGCAGCGCAACCACTTGGGCATGCGACACGCTTTTTGCAGCATCATAGGCACGTCCGCTCCAGCGGTTGGCGATAGTGTTATCAATGGAAACTTGGGTAATAGCAGGGTTATGCATGTATTCAGGCCTTTAAAAATGGGTAGTCAGTGTAACCTTTTTCAGCGCCGCCGTAAAAGGTGCTTGCATCCGCATCGTTCAGCGGCGCATCAGCCTTGAAACGCTCGACAAGATCCGGGTTTGCTATGAAAGGCACACCGTATGCAACCGCATCGGCATGTCCGCTGGCAATGGCAGCATTGCCACGCGCTTTGTCATAGGCAAGGTTTGCAATATAACCGCCTTTGAACAGCTTGCGCATGGCAGAAAAATCAAATGGTTCAGACTCGCCGCCGCCATGGATGCCGCCTTCGACCACATGCAGGTAAGCCAGGCCAAACCGGTTCAATGACTCCGCCACATAATTGAACAATGCCTGCGGGTTGCTATCCTTCATATCATTGAAAGGATTCACCGGAGACAGGCGCACCCCGACTTTATCGGCCCCCGCAACCGCGACAACAGCCTCGGTCACCTGCATCAGCAGGCGCGCACGGTTTTCAAAGCTGCCGCCATAATCGTCCGTGCGCTGATTGGTGCCGTCACGCAGGAACTGGTCCAGCAGGTAACCATTGGCCGCATGTATCTCTACGCCGTCAAAGCCTGCATCCAGCGCCGACCTGGTCGCGTGAACATAATCGGCGACAATGCCAGGCAGCTCATCAGCTGCCAGCGCACGCGGCTCGACATAATCCACAAGACCTTGATAGGTAAAGGCCTGTCCCGCAGGTTTGATTGCGGAAGGCGCGACCGGCAGCGCGTTATCCGGCAATAAACTCGGATGTGAGATACGCCCCACATGCCAGATCTGGAGCACGATCTTGCCGCCTTTGGCATGCACGGCTTCAGTGATTTTTTTCCAGCCGGCAACCTGCGCATCGGTATAGATGCCCGGTAACAATGGATACCCGTGCGCCATGGCAGAGATCGGCGTTGCTTCGGTAATGATCAGGCCGGCGGTTGCGCGCTGCTCATAGTAAGTCACATTGATCGGCTGGGGCACTCCACCCTCACCTGCCCGGTTACGCGTCAGCGGCGCCATTACAATACGGTTGCTCAAGCTGATCGAGCCTAATTTTGCATGGCTGAATAAATTCAATGTCATCAGTTACTCCTGGATAATGAGTGTAAATAATTTTGTTTTGTCGCCCGAATCAACCGTTTTTCCTGTTTAATCGAGTGAAATAATCTTGAGCATATTATTACTAATGCCAATATACTAATAGCGAATTATTTTGCATGCTTCATTCAAAAAAACTGATGGTATTCTTAATGGCTACAAAACCCTCCCTGAAGCCGGCTGAAATTTCACTAATCACTGCTGGCAGACCTGCCACCATAAGCTGGTGACTGTCATTTACATCAATGTCAGCTAAAATAACCATAAAAAGGAACAAGGCGATAACAATGACACAAAACGAACTACCTGAAGAGTTTGCTCCCCTGAACAAAGCTGCCGTTAAAGCGATGACGTGGCTGAATGGTTTTGCACACATCATCATCGGCCTGGCGCTTGCCACCTCCGTCATCATGTTTACCTGGCTGTTCTTCAAAGACGTACAGGCTGCCGCTTATGCCCATAACCTGGTGCATGGCTTCCTGCATGCCCTGGGTACACTGATGCTGCTATGGTCGATTTCAGCCCTGATCTCGGCTGAAATACGCTACCTGCAAGGCAGCAAGCTGCTGGTTGAAACATTCGTCGAGGTGGTGCTGGTGCTGTTTTTGCGTAAACTCATCGTGATGCCGGTACAGGACGCATCGCCGAGCTTTGCGGAAGTCAGCATCTGGGTCGGCGGCGCCTTTGTGCTGGGCGTGATCTACGTACTGATACGCTGGAGCCAGAAGCAGTCATCCGATGCATAAGCAGCCCCTGTCCCGAACTGAAGCCATGTCAGATAGCGACTTCATGCAGGTCGCGCTCGACCTCGCACAGCAGGCTGCGGCGGCCGGTGAGGTGCCGGTCGGCGCAATCGTGGTAAAAAATGGCGAAATCATCGGGCGCGGCAGCAACGCGCCTATCGGCACACATGACCCGACAGCCCACGCAGAAATCCGTGCCATGCGCGATGCCGCGCAGCGTATCGGCAATTACCGGCTGGTAGGCTGCACCCTGTATGTCACGCTGGAACCCTGCGCCATGTGCAGCGGCGCCATTCAGCATGCCCGCATTGCGAGGCTGATTTACGGCGCCAGCGACCCCAAAACGGGTGCCTGCGGCAGTGTCGTCAACTTAATGGCAGAACCCAAACTTAATCACCATACTGAAGTTGCTGGAGGAATATTGGCACAGGAATGCGGTGCACTGCTCTCAAATTTTTTTTCCGCACGGCGAAAAAAATCATGATAAGTGCTTTTGCCATACTATTTACCGCACAAATTCTTACTCATAAAAATTTATATTTTTAAATCTATTTAACCCTATTTTAATTTCTGTACCGTATAGATACTAACTGGATTTAAAAGGTAATTGAGTTGATTTTAGTTTGTAAAAACTTATCTTCCGCTATTTGTATTACTGGTATTTGTATTACCAATATTTGTATTAAAAGTTAAGTTTATATTGTCATCAAAACAAATTTCAGACTTATGAATACAAAACCACTTAGCCAGCGAATAGATGCACCGGCTCATCCAGAACCGTCTCAGGCGCTTGATGAATTCATTACAAACAGCATCAAACAAAAATTAGCACTAGAGAACTACCATAAAGCAAATTTGCTGCTAATGAGCGAAACCGATAGGCTGGATGTGACATCGAGACACAATCTTGAAAATGGAATGTCTGCGATGCGATCACAATATGGGGAAGGGTTTGATGTAGCTTACAGCCATTTTGTAGCGCAACAGAATCTAGCCCAGCCTGATAAAAATGCTGAGTCGCCAGAATTAGGTCTTTAATGACTGCTAATCTTCAAAATCTGTCACTGCAAAAAGTCTGCAGCAGGTTCAAATTTTGTGGTCAGAAAATCATATTTGCAACAGGCTTAGGATTAGCCTTTGAATGAATGAGACCTCAATTCCCCTCAAGCAAAATACGTTCTATCTTGCTTGGTCATTTATAATAAGTTTACAGTTTTTGCTGTAACCCAATCATGAGACTACGACACGTTAATAATCTCGACACGCTGCACTGATGCTGGTCTCGGTGCTGGATCCCGGTGCTTTCTTGCATTCAAAGCGAACCGAGATCCATACAACATGCTAAAACATCAAAAAGTACTAACGTTCATGTCCTAGAGTTGACACCTCAGGATGATGTTGTTGTTGAAGTCTTTCATTTACAAGGTTTAGTACAACCCTACTTTGATCTGTCAATTCACCGCTTGCATTTTTAGGTAAGGCATTAACAACATCCTGATACGTCATTGCAGCGAGATTTTTCGCTTTATCACCTAACGCTTGCACACCATTAAGTACAGGGTCAATAACAGGATCCATGACCTTTTGAACCTCAGGCATGTCCTTGTATAAACCTCGCAGCATCGAGGCACCTATTAAGGCACCTGCCGCTGGCAAACCGGCAACTGCACCTGTACCGGCAGTAGCAACAACCATAACTGGTTTTGCTACAACTTCACGGGCGATACATTTGACACCATCGTAATCTGACTTTGCAAACGCAGCCGCTATTTCTTCACGCTTTCTTACACCAAACGAATAACCCAAACCTACTCTGTCCATAATTGTTTCAGCTACCGACTTTCCAGCACCTTCAGCCACATTGTTATAACGATTAAGCGCATATAATTTATCCTGTGCCGCTTGTACAGCAGGAGTAGGCATATTCAATTCAGCTACCGGCTTCTGCTCAATAAGCGCGGAGAGCTCCATCAGCATATTCCTCCTTGCCTCCTGAATGTGCTGTGGATTTAACGATAGGCTAGCTGCATTTGAGTGCTGACCGGAAATAAGCGCCCCTGAAGCAAGCGAAGAATCATGCTCGAGCTGAGGGGCAACATAGCCTGCCTCAAGGCGCAAGTTTTCAGGAGCAACGACTGCTGCGCGGTCTTGCAACGATTGCAGCTTCGTTACTGGCAGCGCCCGAATTTCTTCCGGCAGTGCATTTCTTGCTTCAGCAGAAATAGTGCCATTTTCTATCTTTGCACCAAGCAATCGACGGGTCATCTCTGAAATTTCCGGATTCGCCACGCGTTCAGGGTTAATCACACCTAAAGCAAACTCCCGATGTATTAGCTGATCCAAACGCTGCGCATTATCCACCGCTTTTTTGGCTGCAAATAATTCCGGGTTCGAGCTAAATACGTCTTTCAGCCTCAACTCATCGAATACCCCGGCCCAGCCTTCACGCTGCTCATTCCATTCAATCCCCCACTGCTTGGCTAGGGCTCGTTCTCTGTCATACCCATACGTCGCTGAAGCTGTCGCCTGAGATGTGCGCTCGGCGTTATATGGTTGAATACCCAACAACGCATCATAGCGATCAGATACCAGCAATTTTTCAAATCCATGCGCCGTCAACTTTTGTTGAGCAACAAGCTCTGCAAGTTGCGGATTTTCTCTAAACGCCTGGTTCCAGAATGATGATCGTTTAGTAATTTGCTCTTGGTTCCAAGTATCGTAAAGATGTTTATCTCTTACCGTACCTCCCCCGGGCAGCATGCTACTATCAGACCTATCTAATGCCTCTTTTAACGTATTGCGTTCTGTCAATTTCATGCTGGTGGCCTGAAGCATATCAGATAACTGACCTGCAGGCGTTTGAGCAAAAGCTTCGGCTTCAGCCACTGCTTTTTTACCGCGCAGCATATTAACTGCGGCTTCACTGAGTCGATACTTCAGCGGAAGCTTAGGGGCGTCAGCATGCAATGAATTATCCACTTTTTGAATCTTCGGCAGTGTTTCTGAAACCACTGTTCTGGTTTCAGCAGCGATGATTTCTTTTTCAGCGCTGGCAGCTACCCGCGCACCTGGTGGTACGGGGCCAACCGCACCTGCCAACGCAAATCCTGCCACTTGCCCTTTTGCTGTGAGATCACCATCTACCGCTTCGGCTATTTTATTAGCGGCTTTAACGAAAGGATCAATCTGCCTGGCAAGATGATCCTGGGATTCGGGGTCTCCAAGTGCAGCACCTGCGAATGCCATCGCATTTTGCTGCACCGCGTTCACTGGATTCAAAACAGCCGCGGTCTCAAGAGGATGCTCAGCCATTGCCAAGTAACCCTCAGCTACATGAATGACACCTTTTGCAAAGCCATCGCCAAAATTTATTGCTTTATCTGACAAACCAGGCTCCGGTTGATGGTGTGCTGATTCTGGTTTTTCATTAACATCTGGAACGGGAACTACAACTTTATCTACCATTTTCGCTCTCCTCGCAAAGATATTGTTTTTTTGTTTTAATTGTTAAATAAATGAGAAATATTCCCATAAAACTTAAAACGTTTGCATGGAGATAATAGGGTTAAATTAAAAAATTATTTTTTGAACACTCTAGGTAAAATTACAATGAAAATTTGGCAAATTGCAAAGAGAATGCTTTGTAACGATGATTTAGAAAGTAAAAAGCCCCGTTTGATTGCAAACGGGGCTTTTGTTATTACAGCGTGCTAATAATCAGTCATCACTGCCCATCAAACCCATCAGCAACTGCAGCAAGCTGGTGAACAGGTTGTAGATACTCATGTACAGGCTTAATGTTGCCATGATGTAGTTGGTTTCACCGCCATTCACGATACGGCTCACGTCATACAGGATGAAGCCGGAGAACAGGATCACGCCCACGCCTGAAATTGCCAATGCCATTGCAGGAATCTGCAGGAAGATATTAGCCAGCGAAGCCACGATAAGCAAAATGATACCAATCAGCAGGAACTTGCTCATGAAGCTGAAATCTTTTTTGCTGGTGGCGGCAAAGCTTGCCAGGCTGAACAGGATGATGCCGGTACCGGCAGCTGCCAGGCCAACGATCTGCGCGCCGTTGCTCAAGTGCAGCGCATGCTGAAGGATAGGCCCCAGCATCAGACCGAGCAAAAATGTTAACCCTAACAGCAACACGACACCGAAGCTGCTGTTGCGGTTTGCATTAATGGCGGCAAACAGGCCGTACATGACAGCTATGGCGCCAATTGCAAAAATGAACGGATGCTGTTGTGCGAAAGAAAAATTGAGGCTCATGCCAAGAAAGGCACCTAGCACGGTTGGGATCATGGTCAAGCCGAGCAATGCGTAAGTGTTGCGCAGTACTTTGTTGGTAGCTTCTAAAGCCGATTCTGAACGACCTAAAACTGGGGTGTTGTCAAACATTGTTATTTCCTTAAAGTCATAAGAATTACCCTATCTAAGATAGCGGTTAAAGCAATAAGTTTCAAGCATAATCTTGATAGCGCCGTTTATGGCACCTTTATGTAAACAATTCACCTTCCACTACGCCTACCTGCGCTACCTGATGCACGGCGCTTACAAATTCCGCACTCTCACGCAGCACATCCATGCTAGGTGGGTGTTTGTGGCCATGCATGCGCGCCAGGCGGCTTAAGCTCTGTGCCGACATCTGCCATTTGAGGTTTTCCAGCAGCTCATCTGCCATGGCAGGCTGGTTACACAGCAGCACCATGTCGCAGCCGGCCGACAATGCAGCCGTGGCTCGCGTGGTAACGTCGCCACCGGCGGTGGCTGCCTCCATGCTCAGGTCATCACTGAATATCACGCCATTGAAGCCCAGACGCTCACGCAGGATTTTTTGCAGCCAGCGCGATGAAAAGCCGGCCGGTTTTTCATCCACTTTGGAATAAATCACATGTGCCGGCATGATGGCCGGAATGCCGTCATCGATCAGCATCCTGAACGGCTGCATATCATTCTGTGCGATCTGGTCAAACGCACGGTCATCCACCGGCATGCTCACATGGGAATCAGCCACCACGAAACCATGCCCCGGAAAGTGCTTGCCTACCGCGGCCATACCGGCTTTCTTCAAGCCCTGCATGAGCGCAAACGCCAGATCGTTAATCGCCTGCGGGTTAAGATGAAATGCGCGGTCGCCAATCACCAGGCTATCGCCGTAATCCATATCCAGCACCGGCGTGAAGCTGAAATCCACCCCATGCGCACGCAATTCCGCGGCCAGGATCCAGCCGGCTTCCTTGGCAAGTTCTTTGGCTTTTTTAGGGTTTTTGTCCCAAATCTTGCCAAACTCACGCATGGGCGGAATTTTGGTAAACCCATCCCTGAAGCGCTGCACGCGACCGCCTTCGTGGTCTACCGCAATCAGCAGCGGCGGCTGGCGCACGGCATGGATGCTGGCTGTGAGCGCTTTCAACTGTGCGTTATTTTCATAGTTGCGCTTGAACAGGATGACACCGCCAACCAGCGGATGCTGCAAGCGGCGAATATCATCAGCGGTAAGCGCTGTACCTACTACGTCCAACATCACTGGACCTAAACTCATGGAATATCCCTTCTTACATCCAGGCGGTCACGCAAGTAATCACCGCCCAGATTAATCGCCAAAATCAAACTCATTAAACACCCACCCACTATCAGCACATAATGCGGCGCAACCAGCATAAACCTGACGCCATCGCGCAGCATTGCGCCCCATGAGGCATGCGGCGCCTGTATGCCCAAGCCAAGGAATGACAGACTGGCTTCAGCGATCATGACGCTGGCGAGGCTATAGGCAGCTTCCACCACCAGCACGGAAGTCATCAGCGGCAATATATGCCTGAACAGCAAACGCAGGGTGCCCGCCCCCAGGGACTCAGCCGCCTGCACATGCTGACGGTTGCGCAGGCTCATTGTCTGGCCACGCGTCAGGCGGGCATAGCTCACCCAGCCGGTTAAACATAAAGCCAGGATCAGGTTACCCAGGCCAGGGCCAAGCACCGCAGCAAATGCAATAGCCAGCAGGATACCCGGAAATGCCAGGAAAATATCGGTAACCTGCATGAGCAGCAAATCCACCCGCCCACCGAAAAACCCGGCCAGCATCCCGACCGCAATGCCAATCGCCATGGTAATCACGGTAACGGCCACCGCTACCAGCAGCGACATCTCGACACCGCCCAATACACGTGCCAGAATATCACGCCCCAGATCATCTGTGCCAAACCAGTGCTGTACGCCGGGTCCCTGCAACACCACGTTCAGGTCGATTACATTCGGCTCCAGCCCGGCGACATAGCCGGCAATGACCGCAAGCACCCATAACCCCAGGATCACATAAGAAAATAACTTCATGCTCAAGTCACCCGCACCCTGGGGTCAGCCAGCTTATACAGCAAATCAGTGAATAAATTCACTGCGACATAACTTAACGCCACAACCAGCACACACGCCTGAGTGACCGGGTAATCACGCTTCTCTATGCTTTCCACCAGCAGGCGCCCGATGCCGTCCCAGCTGAATATGGTCTCGGTAATGACCGCACCCGCCAGCAGGCTGCCCATCTGCAAGCCGACAATCGTGATGATGGGCAGCAATGCCGCACGCATGGCATGGCGCAGGATCACCACGCGTTCACTCAAGCCTTTGGCACGGGCGGTACGGATATAGTCATCGTTCAGCACCTCCAGCAGGCTGGTGCGTGTCATGCGCGTAAGGATCGCGCTCAGGCCAAAACCCAAAGTCACCGCCGGCAGGATGATCGACGTACTGGTCTCCATGCCGCTTACCGGCAGCCAGCCCAGCCACACCGCAAACATCAACATCAACACCGGCCCCAGCCAGAATGCCGGCATCGCCGCCAAGCGCACCGAAACGATCGTCACAAGAATATCCTGCCAGCGGCCGGCCTTAAGTGCGCTGAAAATCCCCAGCGGAATGCCGACGGTAAGACCGATCACCAGCGACAGCAGCGCCAGTTTGAGCGTTGCCGGGTACCGGCTATGCACCAGCCCGGCAATCGGTGTTCTGGTATGGATGGAATGCCCCAGGTCGCCGTGCGCCAGCCTGTTCAGATAAGCACCGAATTGCTGCAGCAAAGGCTGGTCCAGCCCCAGCTCTGCCCTTAGCGTTTCACGGTCTGCACTGCTTGCCGACTCGCCAAGCATGACCTCTACCGGATCCCCCGGCACCAGGTGAATCAGCAGAAACGTCAGCAGCAGCACGCCAAAAGTGACCGTCAGGAAGTTCGTGAGGCGTTTAATCAAAAACATAAACAACTCACGACCTTGTCATTTCTGCGCAGGCGGGAATGACAGCGTAAAAAACACCGGCAACTCATGCAGCAATCACCACCGGTGTACCGACCTCCACCAGGTCAAACAACTCCGCCACATCCTGGTTACGCATGCGCACGCAGCCGTGCGAGCGCGGCTGTCCCATAGGCTCGGTGTCCGGCGTGCCATGAATGTAAATGTAACGCTGCATGCTATCGACGCTGCCCAGGCGATTCCTACCGATTTCAGAGCCGGACAGCCACATGATACGTGTCAGTATCCAATCGCGCTGCGGATACTGCGCAGCAAGCTGAGGCGTCAGTATCTCACCGGTAGGCCTGCGTCCGACAAACACCGTATTCAGCGGCATGCCGGCGCCAATCTTGGCGCGCACGATATGCTCGCCCAGCGGGGTGCAGCCGCTATCTTTCTCGCAGCCCACGCCATTGGCGGCTGTTGATACGCGATAACGGGCCTTGACACCACCGAAGTCATCAAACAAAGTCAGCGTTTGTGTTGATATGGAAATTTCAATGCGCATCAATTTTTTCCGGTTTTCCTATTCTTGGCTATCATATCCATCATCGATAATCATCTTCGCGTTGATGCCTTATCGCTAAAACAGTAACGATATTATTTTCTTCTATCTCAAACAGTGCCACATAGCCATTGGCACCAAAGCTAATAATCAGCTCCCTTAAGAACGGATTGTCAGCTTGCGCTTTTCTGCAGGTAAAAGGAAATGCTGCAAGCAATTCCACAGCTTTATGAATGGCAGCAAGGGCATTACGGGCTGCCTGGGCATCTTGCCTTATAAGAAAATCATACAGGCGTTTTAAATCATCTCTTGCGGCTTTGGTAAATCTGATCTGGTAAGCCACAATATGCCTAACGCGCTTTATTAAGCATTTCATCCAACTCAGCCAACACACTTTCAGCTGAATAATATTCCTGTGTGATTTTTGCTTCGTCGCGTGAAGCAATGCCGCGTGCGATAAAAGCCTGCTGGTGTAAACGCCGCTCAATATTATTGCGCAGCGATTCTTCGACAAAACTGGAAAGTGTCTCGCCATTCGCAAGCACATTCTGTGCAGCTTCTCTTAATTCTGGCTCAACACGCAATGCCGGGATAATTGCCGTCTTCATCACCCACTCCTGTGTAATACATTTGCATTACAATATCATAGCCCAAACAAATTGTTTAGTCAGGGCTTTACCATTAATTTATTCAAACCAGTACGCCGGATGGTCGCCAGATCATCCCAGTTTCCGTCGGGTTTCGGAGCGTAGCCACTGATGTTTTTATTGAATGCGGCGAACTGGCCTTCGTACCACAGCGGGATATACGGCAGCTGCTCATGGATACGGCTGGTCGCGGCAAGCCAGTCTTCTGCCGTCAATAATGCATCCAGCCTGCTATCGGCATAGCGGCCGCGGTTAAAGCCATAGGGCGGGAACTGCTGTGAACCGAAAGCTTTCGCGTAAATCTCGGGCGTTTTAATCCCCACCCAGGTCAGGCCGAATAATTGAAAATTGCCTCTTTTCACTTCTTCAAAAAACGTACCCCAATCCAGGCTGCGAATCTCCAGCTCTATACCGGCTTTGGCCATCTGCGCCTGCAATATCGTTGCCAGCCGCACCCGCTGAGCATCCGTTGACGTTTTATAGACCAGTTTCAGCGGCAGCTGCACCCCTGCTTCGACCAACAGCTTCCTGGCCAGCTCCGGGTTATATGCATAGGCAGGCAAGGTCTTCCCGCCATTCGTGTAGTGTTCCGGCGACAGTATTGCCCCAGCCGGCCGCGTGCCTTTCACCATCACTTTTTCTATAATTGCCGAACGGTCAACGGCATGGGCAATGGCTAAGCGGACCTGATGCTGCTTCAATACGGGATCCTGCATATTCAAACCCAGATAAGAGAAATTGACACCCTGGGTGGTTGCCACCGTCACTCCGGGTTTGGTCTGTAAATACCTGACCAGCTCCGGCGGCAAATCGCCTTGCAGCAGATCGGTTTCCCCGCGCAGCAGCTTCAGCACCCGTACTGTCGGGTCTTTCACCTCGGTAAAAAGAACCTGCTGGCCATCACGCACTCTTTTCAACACCAGTTTATTCTGCCAGCGCTCAAAAGAAAACGGGCCGCTGCCGATGGGACGGTGCGCAAAATCATGCTGCTTATCTATATATCCTTTAGGCAATATCCCGAGAATCAGCTTGGATGGAAAATGCATATCCGGCTGTTTCAGCTGAAATATCAACCGGTCTGCACTGGCGACCTTGATCGAAGCAATATTGGCATACTCTGCCGCCTGCGGCGAATCCTTAAGCATGACGATTGAATCATAAGTCGCCTTGACATCATAAGCAGTCAATGGCTTATGGTCATGAAAGCGCGCAAAGGGCTGCTTGAGCGTGAAATGATATTCCACCGGGCTGACCATCAGCCAGCTTGCCAGTGCAGGCACCGGCTTCGAAGTCACATCAAAATCCACCAGACTCTGGTAAAGCAGGCGATTGATGCGTTCAGATGACGCATCCGTAGCGTAGCGCGGATCCAGGTTAATCGGCATCTGCGCCAGCGCAAAACGAACCGGCGCAGACTGGTCAGCTTGCCGGCCGGGATCTGGCCGGGTGCAGGCCGGCAGCAGAAGACAAGCCGCCAGTATGGCCGGTGCAAGCAATGTATTGATATAACCACCCTTAAAGACTTTCATATAGCTTGAAGTTTACTAGATTTTGCACTGCCGACATTCTTGCTGCATTAAATGTTTGCAAGCGCCATAACCCGGTCGAAAGGCCGCACCCAACCGGCTGCATGACCCCTTAATACGGAAGTAATTGATTTGAATCAAATCCTGGTTTGGGTTCGTGCGACAGAATGCCACATGTAAAACTAGCAGTAAATTTTAAATTGGCACTTTGGGGAGAACTAAATGCAAGTCTCGAATTCGCAATCAAACACGTATAACGATGGCGTTATACGGCAATTTTCTATCATGGCCGTAGTCTGGGGCGTGGTGGGCATGCTGGTAGGCGTGATTATCGCCTCCCAGCTCGTCTGGCCAGAACTCAACCTTGGTTTACAATGGACCAGCTTTGGCCGCTTACGTCCGCTGCATACCAATGCGGTAATTTTCGCATTTGGCGGCTGTACACTGTTCGCCACGTCTTATTACATCGTGCAGCGTACCTGCCACACCGGGCTATTCATGCCAAAACTCGCAAGCTTCACGTTCTGGGGCTGGCAGGCGGTGATTGTAGCCGCCGCCATCTCACTGCCTTTGGGTTACACACAGGGTAAAGAGTACGCAGAGCTGGAATGGCCGATCGACCTGTTGATTGCTGTGGTTTGGGTATCTTACGCAATCGTGTTCTTCGGCACCATCGGCATCCGCCGCGTCAAGCATATCTACGTGGCTAACTGGTTCCTGGGTGCCTTCATTATCGCAGTAGCGCTTCTGCACATTGTGAACAGCGCTGCCATGCCTGCCAGCTTCATGAAGTCATACTCAGCCTACGCAGGCGTTCAGGATGCCATGGTGCAATGGTGGTATGGCCATAACGCTGTAGGCTTCTTCCTGACAGCTGGCTTCCTGGGCATGATGTACTACTTCGTGCCAAAACAGGCCGATCGTCCTGTGTATTCATACAGTCTGTCTATCGTGCACTTCTGGGCATTGATCTTCACTTACATGTGGGCGGGTCCTCACCACCTGCACTACACCGCACTGCCTGACTGGACACAATCTTTAGGTATGGCGTTCTCACTGATCCTGCTGGCACCAAGCTGGGGCGGCATGATCAACGGCATGATGACTTTGTCAGGCGCATGGCACAAACTGCGTACCGACCCTATCCTGCGTTTCCTGATCGTTTCACTGTCTTTCTATGGCATGAGTACCTTTGAAGGCCCGATGATGGCGATTAAAACTGTTAACTCACTTTCACATTACACCGACTGGACAGTCGGTCACGTGCACTCAGGCGCATTAGGCTGGGTTGGCCTGGTTTCAATGGGTTCACTCTACTACATGGTGCCACGCCTGTTCGGCCAGAAACAGATGCACAGCATCAAGGCCATTGAACTGCATTTCTGGATGGCTACCGTGGGCATCGTGCTGTACATCGCGGCATTGTGGATCTCAGGCGTGATGGAAGGCCTGATGTGGCGTGCCATCAACGCTGACGGTACTTTGACATACACCTTTGTAGAAAGCGTTAAAGCTAAACAACCGTACTACATCATTCGCGTACTGGGTGGCCTGCTCTACCTCGGCGGTATGGTAGTGATGTTGTGGAACGTTATTAAAACTGCACAAAGTGGTAAGGCAGCCGTTGCTACTATCCCACCCGTTGCAGCTCACGCTTAAGGGAAATCATCATGTCAAATCAAGATACAAACACTGGCTTCAGCCATGAAAAAATTGAGACCAGCAACTTTCTGATGATCGTGCTGATCCTGGTAGTGGTCGCTTTTGGTGGCCTGGTGGAAATCGTTCCGCTGTTTTTCCAGAAATCCACGACTGAGCCGATCAAGGGACTGGAGCCATACACAGCAGTGCAATTAGCCGGGCGCGATATCTACATTCGTGAAGGCTGCTACAACTGCCACTCACAGATGATTCGCCCGTTCCGCGCAGAAACATTGCGTTATGGTCACTACTCAGTCGCTGGTGAGTTCGTTTATGACCATCCATTCCAATGGGGCAGTAAACGTACCGGCCCTGATCTGCACCGTGTAGGCGGAAAATACAGTGATGAATGGCAGCGCATCCACCTGATCAACCCGCGTGACCTGGTGCCTGAATCCATCATGCCGGCCTATCCATGGCTGGAGAACACCCCGGTAGACGCAAAATCACTGGCGCCTAACATGCGCGCATTGCGTGCGGTTGGTGTGCCATATACCGATGAGAAAATTGCCGGCGCAGAAGCAGAAGCTGCCGGAAAAACCGAACTTGACGCAATCATTGCGTACCTGCAGGTTCTCGGTACACATCTGAAATAGCCAAGGAGATCATGATGGATATCAATACCCTGCGTATCCTTGCCACCGTTGCAAGCTTTGGCGTATTTGTAGGCATCCTGATTTGGGTTTGGAAGCGCCGCAACACATCTGATTTCAAAGATGCGGCGAACCTGCCCTTTACTCATGACTAGCGGCAAAAAGCCAGAATAAACTAATTAAAATTTCACCTTACGAAGTTTAGAGGAAAATAAAATGAGCGACTTTACCAGTAGTTTTTGGCCGATCTTCATCACGGTAATATCCGTGGGTGGCGTTATCGGCTGCGCTTTACTGCTATGGCTGACCAGCAAAATCAAGGCTACCAGCCCTAATGGCGACAACACCAACGGCCACGTATGGGACGAGAACCTGCGTGAAATGAACAATCCGCTGCCGCGCTGGTGGGTGTGGATGTTCATCATCACGATCGCGTTCTCACTGTTCTACTTTGCAGCTTACCCGGCTATCGGCACCTACGCCGGCAAACTGGGCTGGACGCAGGTAAACCAGTACGAACAGGAAATGGAAGCCGCCAATAAAACCATTGCACCGCTTTATGCAAAATTCGCTGCGATGCCAATCGATCAATTGGCAGCCAACCCGGAAGCCAAGGCCATCGGTGAGCGTATTTTCATGAACAATTGCGCGCAATGCCATGGTTCGGATGCACACGGCAGCCGCGGCTTCCCTAACCTGACGGATAAAGACTGGATTCATGGCGGCAGCCCTGAAAAAATCGCGGAAACACTGACCAATGGCCGTGTTGGCATGATGCCGCCGATGGCAGCTGCCGTAGGGTCTGAAGATGATGTGAAAAACGTTGCCAACTATGTGCTAAGCCTTTCAAACAGCAGCCATGATGCAACACGCGCCGCAGCAGGTAAAGAGAAATTCGCGGTTTGCGCAGCTTGCCACGGTGCCGATGGTACAGGTAACCAGGCGATAGGCGCACCTAACCTGGCTGACAATATCTGGCTGCACGGAGCCGGCGAAGAGGCGATTATCAAACGCATCAACGAAGGTAAAGTGAACCAGATGCCGGCACAAGGCGCCAAGTTCTCACCTGAGCAGATTCATGTGCTGACTGCCTATGTGTGGGGTTTATCAAATAACGAAGTGAAATAGCCGGATTAGAAAATGAGCAGCAAAAAGAACCCGAATGCTAAAAGCGATGTTGCGAATGCAGGCTCCGAAGCAACCGTAATCAACTTATATGCAGCCGCGGAAAAGATCTATCCGCGCAGCACGTTCGGGTTCTTCACCAAATGGCGCTGGGTCATGATATGGCTGACCCAGCTGTTTTTTTACGGCGTACCCTGGATTGAATGGGGGCAGCGCCAGGCACTACTATTTGATCTTGAAGCAAGACGCTTCTATATATTTAATCTTGTGCTTTATCCGCAAGACCTGATTTACCTGACGGGAATCCTGATCATTTCCGCCTTGTCACTATTCCTGTTTACGGCAATCGCCGGCCGTTTGTGGTGTGGCTACACTTGCCCGCAAACCGTATACACGGAAATATTCCTATGGATAGAAGCCAAAATCGAAGGCGACCGCGCTGCGCGTATCAGGCTTGACGACGCACCCCTGTCTGCCAGGAAAATACTTAAAAAGGGCGGCAAGCACTTCGCCTGGATTGCCTTCGCTCTATGGACCGGTTTTACTTTCGTTGGTTACTTCACCCCGATCCGCGAGCTGGGTGATGCCATTGTCAACATGGGCTTAGGCCCATGGCAGACTTTCTGGATACTGTTCTATGGCTTTGCCACCTACGGCAATGCCGGCTTCATGCGCGAACAGGTCTGCAAATACATGTGCCCTTACGCCCGCTTTCAAAGTGCGATGTTCGACGACGACACGCTGATCGTCACCTATGACGAGAAACGTGGTGAGCCACGCGGCAAAGCATCACTCAAAACCGACATGGACAAAAGCAAGCAAGGTGCCTGCATCGATTGCAGCCTGTGTGTACAGGTATGCCCGACCGGCATCGATATCCGCAAAGGCCTGCAGTACGAATGCATTGGCTGTGGCGCCTGTGCAGACATATGCGACACGGTGATGGACAAGATGGGCTACGATCGCGGCCTGGTGAAATACTCGACCCAGCACGCAATCAACCTGGGCTGGAACCATACACAGATGCTGCGCCACATTTTAAGGCCGCGCGTCCTGATCTATGCGACGATCCTGTCCGTGCTGGTAGTGACATTACTCACCAGCCTGATGCTCAGAACATCATTCAGGGTAGATGTAGTGCGCGACCGTGGCGTAATGGCGCGTATTGCCGAAGGCGGCATGCTGGAAAATGTGTATCGACTGCAAATCATGAACGCAACCGAAACTACCCAGCGCTATCAGCTTGGTGCCAGCGGCGTGGCCAACCTCAAGATTGAATCGGATGTGGCCGATCATGATAAAACAGTAACAGTTAACCCTGCCGAGTCGCGCTGGATTCCGGTACGTTTACAGATTCCGGATGGCTCCATCAAGTCCGGATCACACCCGGTGAAGTTTGAAGTTCGCGCAACAGAAAGCAACGAAATCGTGTCAGAAAAATCGGTATTTCTGGTGCCCCGCTAACGGGTGCTACGCTAAGTAGCGAAGCGATAACGCCTGGCACTATTTTTAAAACCATGCAGGCCACAGACCTGCATACAAAGTAACAGATCAAGGAATCAAACCGTGAATTTAAATACAGCGCAAAACGAAATTGCAGACCCACAGGCCGGTAAGGCCTGGTGGCACTTCGGCCACATGTGGCTCGTTGTAGGTGGCCCCCTGGTGGTCGTGCTTGCCTCGTTCACCACGCTTTACCTTGCCATAAAAGTACCTGATCCTGTGGTGGACAGCGACTACTACCGCAAAGGCATCGAAATCAACAAAACGCTTGATGGCAAGCACGATGGCCTGGTGCCGGCCATGCAAGGCCGCAACCATGCGGCCACTGGCATCAAGCCTGCAAATCCTTAATTAATCCTGCAGCACGTTTCAATAGCGTGCCGCTGTTCCGGTTCTGCATTTACAAATGCCCGTACACCACCATCATCAGGACTGCCGGAAAAGCATCATGGAAGCCCACCGCAGCTACCGCCGGCCAACGGGTTCTGTAATCCATGAAAACATGCCGCCAAAGGCCATGCTGGCGGACACAGATCGTATTTGATAAAAATTTATTATCGGAATACACTGGTCACAGGGTACCTTGCAATCGTTTATTGTATTAGGAGCGCGCTATGCAAAAAATCCAACACATCGTAGCTGCTACTGATTTTTCCGGTCCGGCCAATGCGGCCACAACCCGCGCGGCATTACTTGCACAGGAATTCGGCGCAGAACTGCACCTGATTCATATCGTGCATCCGCTCGACCTCTATGTAGGCTCAGAGCTATCCTATGACTTTCAGATGCACTATCAGCAGGCGCAGCAGCAAACCATCAAGATACAACTGGAAACACTGGCTGAGCAGCTGCACAAACAATTCTCGGTAAAGGTTCATACCTGTAACCGTATCGGCCGCGCCCATACTGAAATCGCAAGCTATGCAGCATCTTCCAATGCCGGATTGATCGTGGCCGGGGCGCAAGGGGAAAACTCGCTACTGGCCAAACTGATTGGTTCCACCGCGCTGCGTTTATTAAAAATCGCCAGATGCCCGGTGATGATAGTCAAAGGCAAGAGTACTTCCGTGCAGACCTATCGGCAGGTCGTTGCAGCCGTAGACCTGTCCACTGGCTCATCTGAAGTGCCTGCCCTGGCCAACATGATTGCCCCCACCGCAAAAATAGAGCTGTTGTTGATTTTTGACAGCAACCAGGAAGCGCACATGTATAAAGCCGGGATGGATGAAGCCCTGCTGGCCGAATATCGCGCCAAAGCACTGGCACAGGCAGAACATAAGCTGGACGCCATATTAAGCGCGCAGAACAGCAGCCACATGTCGCGGCAGATACTGAGCGGCTATCCGCCGGAAGCCATATGCGAAAGGGCAAAATCGCTACATGCAGACTTGATCGTGATCGGCAAACATAACAGGAAGAATGTCGAAGAATGGTTACTTGGCAGTGTCAGCAAAGGCATTGCCTATGCCGCGGACTGCGATGTGCTGCTGAATCACTGATGCGCCGGCCAGCGCCATAAACTAGCGCTACGCTGCAACCCGGCACACCCGCATAGTCAGCCCCCGCAAATCCACGCTACCCTACGGGCTGACATATACGGTAATTCCCAGCTGGCGTATACGCTGCGCCATTGACTCCAGCCACGCGGGCGACAAGCGCGTCAACCTGCTGGATTCCGGCTGCAGCGAAAGCCGAGCCAGCCCGTAAAGGTGAACGCCTTTGATCACATCCTTAACCTGGCTGATGAGTGCCAGGTAAGCCAGGACATCTTCTTCGCCTGGGGCATGGCCATCCAGGCCGAACATGCAGGTCTGTATAAACGTAGGGCAGGCAGCCGCACAGCTCGCAAGCCGCTGGATGTGGCTTTGCGGATTCAGGTTAACATCGTTGATGCGGGCAATACCTTCTTTGGTACCGGCATCTACCTTGAACCATACTTCACCATTACACTTCGCCAGGTGCCGCATGCTGTCCAGCACCTGCGGCTTATCCATCAGGCTGCCGTTAGTAATCAGGCGCACTTTGATGCTGCCTAACAGGCCATACTCACCCAGCACTTTCTCAACCAGGTCCAGCACTTGCGGAAACTCTTTTGCACTTGTCGGCTCGCCGTTACCCGAAAACGCAACATCTTTCAAATGCCGGTCAGCCTCATGCACATGCCGCTGCATAAAATCACCATGCAGGACATCATCCAGGAAAGCGCGCAACTCCCGCTCCAGAACATCAAGCTCGATGGGTTCAGGTGAACCGCGGGTCAGGTCAGGCACATTACAATAGATACAGCGCCAGTTACATGCATTATTGACATTCAGGTTGATACCTATCGAAACTCCGCCGGCACGGCGCGAAACAACAGGGTAGATATAGCGCATGCCGATCACGTCACGGTTATGATTGGCAGGGGTGAGATGTCCTTCTAACGACATATGGCGATCTTTAATGTGATTTCAGCAAGCGTGAATTGCTTGCTAATAGTAAGTCTGCGGATTGAATATTTTCTTCAGCGCGTCAGGTGCCAATATTTTGACATAGCGCTGTTTCACTTCAATAATGCCGTCTTCGCTGAACTTCGAAAAAGCGCGGCTGACCGTCTCAAGCTTCAAGCCAAGGTAGCTGCCGATCTCTTCGCGCGTCATGCGCAGTACCAGTTCAGATTGCGATAACCCCCGCGCATGCAGGCGCTGCACCAGATTCAGCAGGAATGCAGCAAGCCTCTCTTCTGCGCGCATATTACCCAGCAGCATCATCACGCCATTCTCGCGCACAATTTCACGGCTCATGATTTTGTGCACATGCCGCTGCAGGCCGGGCAGCTCGCGCGAAAGCACTTCGATATCCGAAAACGGCATCACACACACTTCTGCGTCTTCAAGTGCGACTGCGCTGCAATTGTGATGATCGCTGACGATGCCGTCCATACCAATGATTTCACCTGCCATCTGGAAACCGGTCACCTGCTCGCGGCCATCCTCGCTGATGACGCAGGTTTTAAAAAAGCCGGTGCGAATCGCATAAAGCGAAGTGAATGTTTCACCGCTGCTGAATAAGGCATCCCCCTGTTTCACACGGCGGCGTTTCTCTACAACTTCATCCAGCTTCTGCATTTCATCCGCATTAAAGCCGGTAGGCATGCAAAGCTCACGAAGATTACAATTTGAACAGGCGACTTTCAGGCCTTCGAGCGTATTTAAAGAAGGTTGCATATAATTTTAATTAACACGATGGGACTCTAACACAATGGAACTAAGGATACCGCTTTCGTACTTCGGTTGCCAGTGCTAAGTCTATCAAAATGAATAATATAGTAGCAAACACTCATTTGGCACTCCCGGCTGCGGGCCTGCGCTGTTGTTAACCATTTAAGCGTTAATTTGACTTGCATCAAAGTTTTCCTGACCCATATCTGTCAAAGTCCAAACCTAGATTAGGAGTCGATTGATGATAGCAAATAGCCCCGCAGAATTTATCAGCACAGATGTTAACAATGGTAAACTGGTCGCGAACATAAACAGCGCACTTTCCCTGCTGACACCGGAAACGATACAGAAGTTTGATGTGAGCGGGCCGCGCTATACCTCTTACCCGACAGCCGATCGCTTCGTGGAAGCCTTCACCGAAGAAGAATACAAGCTGACGCTGAATCAAAGGCGTGTAGGCGGCTTAGCATTGCCGCTTTCAATTTACGTGCATATCCCCTTTTGTGAAAACCTTTGTTTTTACTGTGCATGTAACAAAATCATCACCAAACACCACGAGCGCAGCGTCGAGTACCTTGGCTACCTAAGCAAAGAGATCGACCTGCATGTGCAGCATCTGGGTACCGGGCAGACGATCTCGCAACTGCACCTTGGCGGCGGCTCCCCTACTTTTTTCAGTGACCATGAACTCAGTGAGCTGATGTCCATCATCAAGCGCAGCTTTACGCTGGCACCAGGCGGCGAATACTCTATAGAAATCGACCCGCGCACCGTAGATGCGCAGCGTCTTGCACATATTGCCTCCCTGGGCTTTAACCGCCTGAGTTTCGGCGTACAGGACTTTGATCCTGAAGTGCAGAAAGCCGTGCACCGTATTCAGCCTGCCGAGCAGGTATTCTCCCTGGTAGAGGCTGCCCGTGCCCTTAAGTTTGATTCAGTCAATGTGGATTTGATTTATGGCTTGCCGAAACAGACTTCAGCATCATTTAAAAAGACATTAGAGCAAGTTGTGGCACTCAGACCGGAAAGAATAGCGCTCTACGCTTATGCGCACCTACCGGAGCGCTTCAAACCCCAGCGCCGTATCGACAGCTACGAGCTGCCGGCCGCATCAGATAAGATCGCCATGCTTTCCAATGCCCTCGCAACCTTTGTCGAAGCCGGTTACGTCTATATCGGCATGGACCATTTTGCCCTGCCCACTGATGCTCTGGCGATTGCTAAACGCCAGGGAAGGCTGCATCGTAATTTCCAGGGCTACAGTACACAACCCGATTGCGACCTCATCGGGCTTGGCGTTTCCTCAATCGGCCGTATTGGTGCGACTTACAGCCAGAATGCAAAAACGCTTGAAGAATATTACGATTTCCTCAACCAGGGACGTTTCCCGGTTGTACGCGGCCTTGCCCTGTCACGTGATGACCTGGTGCGTCGCGCAGTCATCATGGCGCTGATGTGCCAAGGATCGCTGCAATACGAATCCATCGAACTTGCGTACATGATTGATTTCAAGAGCTACTTCACCACTGAATTAGAAGCGCTGAAAGAGCTGGAAAGCTCAGGCATGCTGGTACTGGAAAATGGCGGGATCCAGGTAACAGACTTCGGCTGGTTCTTTGTACGTGCGATTGCCATGCTGTTTGATCGATACTTGCAGACCGACCGCAACCGCGCACGCTTCTCAAAAATCATCTAACTTACAAATCACAAAATAAGGCCTTGTTGGAATAACAACCCAACAAGGCCTTTTTGCTTGCAAGGAAAACTGAACGAGCATAAAAAAAAACCCCTGCTGATTAAACAGGGGCTAATGTGGAGCTCTAGATTCGTATCAATTAAGAGGGACTTAAACTCTCAACCAGTTATGATTAGAACTTTTTACCAAAACCAACGCTGACTACCCATGGATCAATGTCCAAGTTATCGATTTTTCTATAACCTGGAGCGCCAAGCACAGCTCCATCCAACTTAACATCAGTATCAAACCAGATTTTCTTCACATCCAAGTTCAACAACCAGCGATCAGTAAGGTTAATATCTACACCGGCTTGCAAAGCTGGACCCCATGAATTGCGATCAATACGAATTGGCGCAACGCCTTCGTAATTCAAGCCATTATCCATCGCGCGAATATATGAAATACCGGCACCTACATAAGGATCAAATGTTTGGTCTGGATTAAAGTGCCATTGCAAGGTTAAAGTTGGCGGAAGGAGATTAACCTCGCCTAATTTATGCTTTACACCATTACCTGATGAATCTACATCATGCTTTGTACCCAAAGCTAAAATCAATTCGGCAGCAATATTTTTTGTAAAATAATAAGAAATATCAAGCTCAGGAATAGTATTGCTATCCACTTCCAGATTAGCAGAGTTGCTGCCATACAGTGTTTGTGAAAGCGTAGCTGAGCCGTACGCAGCATTTGTTTTTTCACCCAACTTACTGCTCTCACTCGGATTAACATTGGTTGCACGCAGACGTACTACCCAATCGCCGGCTTCAGCCTGAGCCAACATCGGCGTAAAGGCAGCGGCTAACGCCAACACTAATAAAGATTTTTTCATTTATGTACTCTCCACTTAAAATAATTAAATAAACCCAATTCGATTGGGGTAATTATAAAAGTGGCCAAATACGGCCAATTTGATTTGCATCAAATCGACAACAGCTAAACACTACATGTTGTTTTTATGCAACACAGTTTCACGCCTTTAACTCGAACAGCGCGATTGACTCCACATGCGCCGTGTGCGGAAACATATTGATGACGCCTGCGGCTTTCAGCAGGTAGCCTTTTTCATTGACCAGCTCGCCGGCATCGCGCGCCAGCGTAGCCGGATTGCAGGACACGTAGACAATGCGCTGCGGACGGTTGCCTGCATCCAGTGACTTGACCAGCTCATATGCGCCATCACGCGGAGGATCGATCAGCCATTTGTCAAAATGGCCTAATCCGGTCAGTGCTTCCGACGTCATTTTAAATAAATCGGAAACGCCGAACTCAACATTGCGAATGCTGTTCAATTGCGCACTTTCATTGGCACGTTCTACCAGGTTAGCCAGCCCTTCCAGCCCGAGCACATGGGCACCGCTGCGCGCTATCGGCAATGTAAAGTTACCGATGCCGCAAAAGAAATCCGCGATCCTGTCGCTGGCTTGCGGAGCCAGCAATTGCATCGCCCGGCGTATCATGACCTGATTGATTTGCGGGTTCACCTGCGTGAATTCATTAGGTTTGAATGGATATTTCAGGCCGAACTCCGGCAGGCTATATTGCAGCGCAGCACCACCAAGCGGATAGAAAGGTTTGATTGTGTCCGGCCCTTTGCTTTGCGTCCAGACTTGCACGGCATGTGCATCTGCAAAAGATTTCAGCAAGGCCTCATCCTGCGCGGTCAACGGCCCCATGATGCGCAATATCAGCACGATCACCGGCTTACCCTCCACGGCCTCACCAACGGCCAGCTCGATCTGCGGAATTTTATCCTTGAGGCTTAATTGCAATATCAGGTGCTGCAACGGCTCGATCAAGGCGGAAACCTCCGGCACCAGCACTTCACATGAATTCATGTCCGCCACGAAGCGTGTAGATTTCTCATTGAACCCGACCAAAACGCGCTGTTTCTTTTCGACATATTTGACGCTCAACCTGGCTTTATGGCGATAGCCCCAGGTAGGCCCATATAATGGCGGCAGCATATTTTCGGCTTTCACTTTACCGATATGCCAGAGGTCTTTTTCGAGCAGCCTCTGTTTTGCTGCGACTTGCGCCGCAAAGTCAAGATGCTGCAGCTTGCAACCGCCGCACTTGCCGAAATGCCCGCACTTTGAGGTAACCCGCTGATTGGACTGCTTCAGCACATCAACCACATTGGCAACCTCATAAGTCGGCTTGACATGATGCGACTGGAAAGTCACTCTTTCATTCGTCAATGCGCCATCAATAAACACCGTTTTGCCGTCGACATGGGCAACGCCCCGACCTTCCTGATCCAGCGATTCGATAACGGCCTGTTTAACTTCAAAGACTTGCGGAATGGGATTGCGACTGCGCGAACGACGTGCCATAAAAAAACCTGTGATTGAATGCAAGGCGTGATTTTAACCCGAATGTTTTACAAAATGATCGTAATAACGACATCGGACAATCACATTTGTTGACTTACCCAATAGCAAATAGTGGAACCACAAGCGCTGTAATGGCAAGCTTGGTTGGGCAGGAAAAATGACCCGCCTTATTTCCAGGCAGACAAAAACTCTGACCAGTGCGGTGCGGTGTAAGCTGCCAGCGTATCACGCACCAGCTTAACCTCAGCCTCATAAGCGGCAGGCGTCAAGTGGCCGCGCATCAACTGAAAGCGCAAATAAACCAGATGCGTATTGGCGACATCAGTTTCACAGTAATTGCGGATTTCCTGTACCTGCCCTGCCTTGTAGGCATCCCACACTTTGCTGCCATCCATACCCAGCTTGCCGGGAAAGCCGCATAACTTTGCCAGGTCATCCAGCGGTGCGTTGGCGCGCGCATTGAACATCGCCATCAGGTCCATCAAGTCCAGATGGCGCGTATGGTAGCGGCTGATATAGTTGTTCCACTTGAACTCTTTGTCATCTTCACCCAGATCCCAGTAGCGGCTGGCGTTAATACCATGAATCAAGCCGCGATAATGCAGCACCGGCAGATCAAAGCCGCCGCCATTCCATGAAATGATCTGCGGCGTGTATTTCTCGATGCCGTCAAAAAAACGCTGGATGATTTCCGCTTCTGACGAATCCGCATCCCCAAGCGTCCACACTTTAAAGTGGCTGCCTTCCCGCAAGGCACATGAAATCGCACAGATACGATGCTGATGCAAAGGCAGGAACTCCGTGCCATTCTGCTGCCGGCGCTGATGCAGGGCTATATTGGCGACGTCCTCGTCCGTGGTCTCCAGCGGCAAATCCAGCAAAGCACGCAAGCCACTGACATCAGGGATCGTCTCTATATCAAAGACTAAAGTAGGTGTCATACGATGAGCTTATTTCTGCGTCCAGCCGCCGGCACCCTGTACCCACCAGCCGGATTGCGCTTTATCTATCCAGCGTCCGGCAAAAGTGCTTTGTATTTCAGCCTGCCACTCAGGGTGGCCATTCGCCACGGCAATTTCCTTATATAACCTGCTGCGGTCGGCATTTTCATCTTTGACCAGGCCGGTCAATGCGCCACGCTGCGCCAATGGCACGGCATTGGCATCTTTTACCGCGATCAGGCCATCCTTGGTTAAGCCAATCGCACCGCTGGCATAGAAAGCCCCAAGCTGCGCATGACGCGCCTGCATGCTGTTCTTAATTGCGGAAATGGCCGGGGTGTTTACTTCCAGATCAGCGGCAGCTGCAACGAACTGGCTACCGATCAATGTGGCCAGCAACACCAAGCCTAGTAATATCTTTTTCATCATGATTCCTTTTATATAAACTCAGGATTATTGAGCAGACGGAGCTGCTGGCTCTTCTTTGTTAACGGCAGGCTTCCCGGCACCATTTTTCAGCTGCCAGACATCGTCAATGATCTTGTCCGCCGCTTTTTCTGCAGCCGCGGCAGGGAAATAAATATTGATCGTGACACATGCCGGTATCACACACACCAATGCTAAACCTAGCATCCAATTTTTCATCATTTATCCTTTTATTCTAAATATCTGCTTATTCAGGCAGGCTACTGCAATCTTTGTTCAGTACAAACCGCCGCACCAATCATTTGGCGCGGGCACCGCACTGTTACCGCACCGTTACCGCACAATGGCCTTGCTGTTGCCATCGGTCACGCGCTTGATACGCGCCAGCAATTCGCTCCAGCCTACAGTTTCATTGTACCCCATCACTGTGATTGCGGGGATTCCGCTTCCTTTAACGATCACATACCCATGCGGCGTTGACTCGACCCCGCCCATTTCACAAATATCATTGCGCAGGCGGCAGCTCAACCCCATTTTGCCATAATTGAATTGTTCGAAGAATCGCAAAAAGCTGCGTTGCACGGCTGCTGCTGCACCGCCGCCGCCCAAAGCCGAGATATTTTCAACCGCGCGCTGTGATATTTTCTTTGGATATTTCCCCGGACTGCTCTGCACTACTGCATCAAACTTTACCGGCTTCCAGTTCTGCAATTCCAGGCCTTTGATATCACCATCGAGCTTACCTTCAATCGCGCCAAAAGAGTAGGTACTGGTCAACACACCCAGGTCCAGGTTGCGCAAGGCAATGTCTGCATTAAGCTTGGGAGCAATACCCAGCGGGGTCTGCATGGTAAGCTGCGTGACCGTTGCCGTACCGTTGAATACATTCAGCACGATACTGCCGTCTGTGGTTAAAGTGCCCGCAGCATAAGTCACCAAAGGAATTTCGGCTGAAGCTTTACCCTGCATCTTCGGCAATTTCAGGCGCGTGCTGAAATCTTCCATGGAAATAGCATCCAGTTTGGCGCCCAAATGCCAGTACCATTGGCCAGCCCGGCGTGATGCAGAGATGTTGGTCAGATGCAGGGCACCATCCAGAATAGGCAACTTAATGTCCGGCGCGGTCAGTGAGTAACGATCCACCTGCGCCTGTATATTGGTTTTGCCCAAAGGCAGGCTTAACAGCTCACCACTTTCATAACTAAAGCTGACGGTGTGGGCAACATCATAGCTCCATGGCAGTTGGGCGTTCACTTTGTAAAAGGAGAACTTTTGGTCCCTGTCCGCAATATCCACATCATTTAAAACCAATTCGAACACCCTGGGTTCAGAATCCTGCAGTTCCACCTTTAGCGCGGCAAATCCGCTGACATCTGCATTCGCAAACGCTGTTTTTTCCAGCATGGGTTTAAAAAACACCGGGTAAGCCGTAGCCAGATTGAGGCTTGGCAGGCTGGCATTCAAATTCACCAGTTTGAAATCTTTGATGTCCAACTGCCCGCTGGCATCCAGCTCTCCCACATCCTTGACTTTCAGGTGTGCGCTGTCGACAGTCAGCAGCCCATTTGCCAGCTTGCCACTGGCGGCAAGCTGATGCCCGCCACTGGCGATGTAAAAGGGCTGCCAGAACACCTCGCCCGATTGCCAATCCACCTTGCCCTGCCATAACCATGCATCAGCAGACTGCTTTAACGCAATATCCAATGTGGCATTAAGTTTTTCAGCTGCATGCAAGCCGGCTTCATCACTGAAACTGGCATTCTTGAACTGTATGCTGGCATCAAGATGCGGGGAATATTTCAGGAACAGCTCATTTACGCGTAATGCAAATGGCAGCTTTACGTGCGAAGATTCAAGCAAGCCCTGCCTGCAATCCATCATCGCCTGTCCTGAAGCTGGTTTGTCGTGACCTTTCATCAGGTCACAATCCAATTGGAACTGCATCCAATCTACCTGGGACTTTTGCTTTACCGCCGCAGTCGACTGCAAGCGCAGGACAGGTTTATCAAGATTGAGTCTCAGCGCCAGGTTTTTAACATCCACCTGAGCATTTTCAAGGCGCTCGGCGGAGATTGAAATATCGCTTATTGCATGAGCGGCAACGCTGTGACTTAATAATAAAAAAATTATTAACCGCCGATAAACGCAGATGAACGCAGATAAAACACGGCTATCACATACAGCATTAAACCATCGGCGTTTATCGGCGTGCATCGGCGGTGAGCGCTTTTTACCAACTATCCATAATCATGCCGGAAACACACCCGTTGATAGATAGCGGTCGCCCCTGTCGCACACAATAGTCACGATCACAGCGTTCTCCACGCGCTTCGATAGCTGTAATGCAGCATGCAACGCCCCGCCAGAGGAAATGCCGGCAAAAATACCTTCCTGTGCCGCGAGCTTGCGCGTGGTATTTTCCGCATCTTTCTGGCTCACGTAAATCAACTCATCCACACGCCTGGGGTCGTAGATTTTAGGCATGTATTCTTCCGGCCATTTGCGGATGCCCGGGATTTGCGCCCCCTCCTCAGGCTGTACGCCGATCACGCGTATGTCCGGATTCTGTTCCTTCAGGAAACGTGAGGTGCCCATGATGGTACCGGTAGTGCCCATGCTGGATACGAAATGCGTGACCTTGCCTTCAGTATCACGCCAGATTTCCGGGCCCGTGCCTTCATAATGTGCAAGCGGATTATCCAGGTTGCCGAACTGATCCAGCACGATGCCCTCACCTTCGGCCTGCATTTTCAGCGCCACATCACGCGCAAGCTCCATGCTGCCGTCTTTCGGGGTAAGCACTAACTCAGCACCATAGGCTTTCATGCTCTGGCGGCGTTCCTGGCTTTGGTTTTCAGGCATGACCAGAATCATTTTATAACCGCGCATCGCTGCCACCATCGCCAGTGCAATGCCGGTATTGCCGCTCGTAGCCTCAATCAGCGTATCACCCGGCTTGATATCGCCGCGCGCCTCCGCCCGGGCGATCATTGAGTACGCAGGCCGGTCTTTGACCGAACCCGCCGGATTGTTGCCTTCCAGTTTCAGCAGAATCGTATTGCTGGTATTGCCCGCCATGCGCTGCAACTTGACCAGCGGCGTGTTGCCGACAAAATCGTCTATCGTTTTATACATGAAATCTTTCTCTAATTCTTAATTCAGGGCTGTTCAGCTTATTTTTTATTTAATCTGGCTAAATACAACGCGAATGCGCCAAAGCCAATGAATGCAATCAGTGACAGCTGCGGAATCGTCAGCCCCAGGAAAGTCCAGTCGATTGCCGCGCAATCCCCTGTGCCCCTGAATACCAGCGTCAGCGCTTTTTTTAATGGAAAATTCTCAAACATGTAATCAAAACCTACGCCGCAATCAGCAGGAATGCTCTCGCGATGTGCCTGGATCCACCAATGGCGGATTGCTACGCCAGCACCGCCTAACGCTGCCAGCACCTGCAATGCGGCAAAGAACCTTGGGAATTTTGGCACCAGCGCGGCAAGCAGGAACAGGATGCCAAGCACCATAAACACGATACGCTGCGAAATGCAGAGCGGACATGGTTCCAGGTTGTATTGCGTCTGTATCCACAGCGCCAGGCCCACGAGGCCAAAGCATGCCAGAAAGCCAATCAGATAGCCGGCACGACCGACAATAAATTTATTAAGCATCATATTCATCGCGATATAATCTAGGATCAGGCATTTTAACCCAGATCATCCATTAAGCGAGCCAGTATTGACAGACTTCACAGCAAATTCAGCATCTACAAAAGTAATCACTGTGAGTGAGCTCAACCGCATGGCGCGTAATGTGCTGGAGCAAAGCTTTCCGCTATTCTGGGTTTCCGGTGAAGTTTCCAACTTTACACGTGCTGCAAGCGGTCACTGGTATTTCTCGCTGAAAGACTCCGGAGCCCAGGTGCGCTGCGTGATGTTCAAAGGCCGCAACAGCTATGTCGATTTTATGCCGCGCGAAGGTGACAAAATTGAAGCTCGCTGTACCGTCACCCTGTACGAGGCACGCGGAGACTTTCAACTCACGGTTGAATTCGTGCAGCGCGCGGGGCTGGGTGCTCTGTTTGAAGCCTTTGAGCGGCTAAAAAACAAACTGGCGCTGGAAGGCCTGTTTAACGAAGCCAGCAAACGGCCTATCCCCAGGCACCCCAAACAGGTCGGCATCATCACCTCGGCGGATGCTGCCGCGCTCAGGGACGTACTAACCACACTCAGGCGCCGCATGCCCAATATTCCCGTGATCATTTACCCGACACCAGTACAGGGCAAAGGCGCTGCGGAGCTGATTGCCAATGCAATCAATACCGCCAATGCACGTGCTGAATGCGATGTGCTGATTATCTGCCGGGGCGGCGGCAGCATTGAAGACCTGTGGCAATTCAACGAAGAAATTGTCGCACGTGCGATTGCCGCATGCGCAATCCCTACGATCAGCGGCGTGGGCCATGAAACCGACTTTACCATCTGCGATTTTGCTGCCGATATGCGCGCAGCCACGCCCACTGCGGCTGCAGAGCTGGCAACGCCATCGCGCGAGGCTTTGTTAAATTCGCTCAAGCAGGTAAAACTGCAGCTTGCCAGGAATCTGCAATTCCTGCTGAACCAGCGGACGCAGGCGCTGGACTTTCTGGCACGCAGGCTCGTTTCACCGTCACAGCAGATCGAGCAGCAGAAACTGCAGCTGCTGCAAATCACGCGCCGTTTGGATAACGCCGCGAACCAACAGCTCAAAACCAGGCAGCAAACCCTGCTGCGCCTAAGCCAGAACCTGCAGCACCTTAACCCACAGGCGGTGCTCACGCGCGGCTATGCATTTGTGCAGGATGCCAAGGGCAGCATTGTGAGCAGCAGCGATGGCTTGCACCAGGGTGATGAAGTCAGGCTGACTTTCGGAACGGGCTCGGCTGATGCCGTAATCAATAAAGTACATCGTTAAATTTTTACGCACGCTTTCAGCAAGAGCAAGTTCTATATTGCAGGCGCAAAAATATGTTGGTATGCCCTATGAATTGGTTGATAATAGCAATCTCAATTTAAATATTTCACATTTTAATGTCACCCCCCTCTGGCAATAAAACAAAGCTCTCAGCACTTACGCTCGCCGCGCTGGGCGTAGTCTTCGGCGATATCGGCACTAGCCCGCTGTACACCATCAAAGAAGTATTTTCCGTGGGTATGCATCCGGTTCCCCTCACCGAAGCCAATATGTTCGGCATTCTGTCGCTGATCGTATGGGCGCTGATCATGGTGGTATCCATCAAATACGTCGCGTTCATCATGCGCGCCGATAACCGCGGCGAAGGCGGCATTATGGCGCTGCTTGCGCTGGCAAGCCGCAGCTCGGCTGACGACAGCGAGAAAAAGCAGCGCATCATCATGCTGCTGGGCATTTTAGGTGCCTGCATGTTTTATGCAGATGGCATGATCACTCCTGCCATTTCAGTATTATCCGCCATTGAAGGCCTGGAACTTGCAGCACCGGTGCTGCACCCGCTCATCCTGCCCATCACGCTGCTTGTCCTGTTCGTGCTGTTCTGGGCGCAAAGCAAAGGCACTGCGACAGTAGGCGCGCTATTCGGCCCGATCATGCTGCTGTGGTTCGGTACGCTGGGCGTATTAGGCCTGCTGGAGGTTTTGAACTATCCGGTCATCCTGAATGCGCTCAATCCGCTTTATGCAATCGCTTTCTTTGAAACCAGCCCATGGATTGCATTTGTGGCACTGGGTGCAGTCGTGCTGGCGGTGACCGGCGCAGAAGCCTTATATGCCGACATGGGTCACTTCGGCAGGTTTCCTATCCGCCTCGCATGGTTCGGTTTCGTATTACCGGCACTGATACTCAACTATTTTGGCCAGGGCGCCCTGGTGCTGCAGCACCCGGAATCGGTAAAAAACCCGTTTTACCTGCTCGCACCGGACTGGATGCTGTTCCCGATGATCATACTGGCTACCTTAGCCGCTGTCATTGCATCGCAGGCCGTAATCACCGGGGCGTTCTCGGTTTCACGTCAGGCGCTGCAGCTAGGCTACCTGCCGCGCATGCACGTTGAACACACCTCGGAAAGCCATCAGGGGCAGGTATACATGCCACGTGTAAACTGGGGGCTGATGCTCGCAGTGATGACACTGGTGATCGGCTTCCAGTCTTCAGGAGACCTGGCGGCAGCTTACGGGATTGCCGTAACAGGCGACATGGTAATCACCACATTGCTGGCCGGCATCGTGTTCCACTACCTGTGGGGCTGGAGCAAGGCGCGCACCATCAGCCTGGTAGTGTTGTTCCTGACCATAGATTTAGCCTTCTTTACCGCCAATATACTTAAAATCCCGGACGGCGGCTGGGTGCCGCTAGTGATCGGCATCATTATTTTCACACTGATGCTGACCTGGAAAACCGGCCGCACCATTCTCTACGCCCATCTCAAGAACGAAGCAATGGCACTGGAGCCATTCATTGAAGCAGTAGGGGCGCATCCGCCTACCCGCGTTGCCGGCAACGCCATATTCATGACGCCGAACCCGGACGGCGTGCCGCATGCCATGCTGCACAACCTTAAACATAACAAGGTGCTGCATGAAAAAGTGGTGCTGCTTACAGTCAAGTTCCTCGATATCCCCCATGCGCCGATTGAAGACCGCGTAGAGGTGGGTGCGCTTGGCCATGAATTCTATAAAGTATCGGTACTTTACGGCTTTAAAGATGAACCGGATCTGCCAAGAGACCTCAAGCTTTGCGCTGGTAAAGGGCTGGAGCTGGATGAAATGAGCAACTCGTATTTCATCGGCAAAGAAAACCTGATTGCAAACAGAAACCCAGGCATGGCGTTCTGGCGTAAAAAGATTTTTACCGGCTTGTTCAGGAGCGCAGAAACGATTACCAACCAGTTTCAATTGCCGCCAAACCGCGTAGTGGAACTTGGTGCACAAGTATCATTCTAAAAAACTGTAGAGAGTACTTTAAAACTGATTTGAGAATCCCTTACGATCGAGATCAACCGATCTTGATCGTAGAACGTTAGACTTCTGTTCACTCATACGGAGTATAAAAATGAAAACAATATTCTCATTCAAGAAAATCACCCTGGCGGCCATACTGGCAACACAGATCAGCAGTTGCGCCACCACCACCAACGACAGCGTAGCAGGCGTCAAACGCTCGCAGTTCATGCTTCTGCCCGCCTCTTACGTGACCGATATGTCAAGCCAGGCTTACGCCCAGACCCTGACCACCGCCCAGCAGAAACAGGCGCTGAATGCAGACAAGACAGAGCTTGACCGCGTGCGTAAAATCTCCAACAGACTCATCAGCAAAGTGGGCGTTTTCAGAGCCGATGCCACCAAATGGAACTGGGAAGTCAACGTAGAGAAGAATGACCAGCTCAATGCCTACTGCATGCCTGGCGGCAAAATCATGGTGTATTCCGGCTTGATAGAAAAACTCAAGGCGACAGACGATGAACTGGCGGCTGTCATCGGGCACGAAATCGCCCACGCCCTGCGCGAACATGGCCGCGAACGCATGTCACAGGCTTATGTACAGCAATTCGGCCTGCAAGCGCTGGGGGCCGTCATTTCAAAAGGCACAAGTACGGCGGTAGGTAATGCATCGGTTCAGGCGGCCGGCATGGGCTCGCAGCTGTTTTTCGCATTGCCGAACAGCCGCGAACAGGAACGTGAATCAGACAGAATCGGCCTTGAACTCGCCGCACGCGCGGGTTACAACCCGGATGCCGCGGTAAGCCTGTGGCAGAAGATGGAAGCACAGGGCGGCTCTAAACCGCCGGAGTTCCTGAGCACCCACCCCGCCAGTGAAAATCGCATCGCCGAATTACGTGCATTAAGCCCTAAAGTCAGGCCACTGTATGAGGCGGCAAAAGCCGGCAAATAAGCAATCCGGCACATACGCAGGCTGAATTCATCAAAGCGCATGGCAGTAATGCCGTGCGCTTTATTTTTGATGCTTTATTTTTGGGCGATAGCGCTGTTTGAGTTAAAATAACGGATTATTGAATTTAACCAATTACCAACTCAATTTTAAGTAGAGACTTTTACTATGGATCCACGTCAAAGCATTATCGAAGCCGCGTTTGAAGACCGCGCAAACATCAACCCAACTAACGCATCAGCAGAAATCAAATCAACGGTAGCCTCAGTGCTGGCGGATCTGGACAGCGGCAAACTGCGCGTTGCCAGCCGCATTGGCGATACGCAGCAATGGGAAACGCACCAATGGCTGAAAAAAGCGGTGTTACTGTCATTCCGTCTGGAAGACAATGTGCTGATGGACGACGGCGTGACTAAATACTTTGATAAAGTACCGCCAAAATTCGCCAACTATACTGAAGAAGACTTCAAAGCCGGCGGTTTCCGCGTGGTGCCAAACGCTATCGTGCGCCGCGGTTCATTCATCGGCAAAAACGCAGTGCTGATGCCTTCATATGTCAACATCGGCGCTAACGTGGGCGAAGGCACCATGGTAGATACTTGGGCAACGGTTGGTTCATGCGCACAAATCGGCAAGAACGTGCACTTGAGCGGCGGCGTAGGTATCGGCGGCGTGCTGGAACCAGTACAGGCTGGCCCTACCATCATCGGTGACAACTGCTTCATCGGCGCGCGTTCTGAAGTGGTTGAAGGTGTAGTGGTTGAAGACAACTGTGTGATTTCCATGGGCGTTTACATTGGCCAATCCACCAAAATCTACGACCGTGAAACCGGTGAGGTATTCTACGGCCGCGTACCTGCCGGCTCAGTGGTGGTTTCCGGCAACCTGCCATCTAAAGACGGCAGCTACAGCCTGTACTGCGCTGTGATCGTGAAAAAGGTAGATGCTAAAACTTTAGGCAAAGTAGGTATCAACGAACTATTACGTGGCATCTAAAATGAACCTACTGCGCTTGACAATACTTTGTCGGTTTCACTGTGCGACTCCTCGCCGTACTATTTGTACGGTCTCGTCGTTGCTCGCTCACCTTCGCGTCTTGTCTGCGCTCGCTACGGTTCATAAGGGTTAGAATATGAAGCTCTATGGCATCCCTAACTGCAACACCGTTAAAAAAGCCCGCGACTGGCTGGATGCCAATCATATCACTTACGAATTTCACGACTTCAAAAAACAGGGAATCGACGAAGCCACCATCAACAACTGGCTGACGCAACATCCCTGGGAAAAACTCATCAACCGTGCCGGGCTCACCTGGCGCGGTCTGGATGAAGCAACAAAATCCGGCATTACCGACAATGCGTCTGCAACAGCTTTAATGCAGGCAAAAACCTCAGTGATTAAACGCCCCATTCTTGAAAAAGACCAACAAATACTTGCGCTGGGCTTTAGTGAGAGTGACTACCAGCGTCTTCTTACTCAATAGATCCTATCCGTGTGTATCTGTGTTCATCTGTGGCCAATTAAATTATGACCAAAACTCTAGAACTAGCAATCGACCTGCTCAAACGCCAATCCAACACCCCTGAAGACGCCGGCTGCCAGGAGCTGATGATTTCACGCCTGGAACCTCTGGGTTTCAAAATCGAACGCATGCGTTTTGGCAATGTAGATAACCTGTACGCACGCCGCGGCAGCAGCGGCCCGTTGCTGGTGTTCGCAGGCCATACTGATGTCGTACCTACCGGCCCCTTGGATAAATGGCATACACCGCCGTTTGAGCCCACGATTAAAGACGGCATGCTTTACGCACGCGGTGCAGCCGACATGAAAACTTCTCTCGCTGCATTTGTCACCAGTATCGAAGAGTTCGTGGCAGAGAATCCTGACCATCCAGGCTCCATTGGCCTGCTGATCACCTCTGATGAAGAAGGCGTGGCAGTGGACGGCACGGTAAAAGTGGTTGAAGCACTCAAAGCGCGTAATGAACATTTTGACTACTGCATCGTAGGTGAACCCACCAGCAACAAAGTGGTTGGCGATATGATCAAGAACGGCCGCCGCGGTTCGCTCTCGGGCAAGCTGGTGGTGAAAGGCCTGCAAGGCCACATCGCCTACCCGCATCTGGTGAAGAACCCTATCCATATGGCAGCACCTGCCATCAAAGACATGGTAGAAACGGTCTGGGACAACGGGAACGAATACTTCCCCCCCACTTCATGGCAGATTTCCAACATGAACGGCGGCACCGGCGCCACCAACGTAGTACCGGGCGAAGTGGAAATCCTGTTCAACTTCAGATTCTGCCCTGAGCTTGACGGCGCAGGCAGCACCGAAGCCAATTTAAAATCACGTGTGCATGCCATTTTAGACAAGCACGAACTTGACTACACGCTGGAGTGGGAATACTCACCGCCTTACATCACGCCGCGCGGCAATCTGGTGGACGCCATCAGCGAAGCTATCGAGCAGGCTTACGGCGTATCACCCGAGCTATCCACCACCGGTGGCACTTCGGATGGCCGCTTTATTGCAGACATCTGCAAACAAGTGATTGAATTCGGTCCTTTAAATGCGACGATACATAAACTCAATGAGTGCGTGGGTGTAGCGGATATCGAACCACTGAAAGAAACTTATAAATTGACGATGGAAAAGTTACTAAAAACCAGTTAACCGCCGATTAACGCCGATGCACGCCGATAAAAACAAAATCCTCCTTGATGAAATCAGCCAGAAAATCATTGGGTGTGCCTACAAAGTCAGTAATTCACTAGGCAATGGGTTTGTAGAAAAAGTTTATGAAAATGCTTTATGCATTGATCTTATAAACGCAGGGTTAGAATTAAAGCAGCAGCAAAATCTGCATGTTTTATATCAAAACATTATAGTCGGCGATTTTACTGCTGACATTATCGTGAATAACTTAATTATTGTTGAACTTAAGGCATGCAAGGGACTAGATACAGTTCACCAAGCACAATGCATGAATTATCTTAAGGCTACAAACTTGTCTGTTTGTTTACTGATTAACTTTGGCAATCCGAAAGTAGAGATCAGACGCATAGTCAATCAATTCTAATATCAGTTTTTATCGGCGTTCATCGGCGTTTATCGGCGGTTTAAATTGAAATTTAGTTTAAACTCTCAAATTCTGTAAAGCGCTTATGCGGCTAATAAATATATGACATCAATCACACAAGAACTTCTCACCATCCGCGACTGGCTGCGCTACGCTGTAAGCCGCTTTGAAAATTCAGACATTTTTTACGGTCACGGCACAGACAATGCCTATGATGAAGCGGTATGGCTCATCATGAGTGGTTTGCACCTGCCGCACGACACTCTGAATAACTTCCTGGATGCTCGCCTGACGACGGAAGAACGCACCAAGCTTGCAGGCTTTATTGAAAAGCGTATCAGCAATCACACGCCAACGGCTTATTTGCTGAATGAATCATGGCTACAAGGCTACAAATTCTTTGTGGATGAACGTGTGCTGATTCCACGTTCTTTCATCGCCGAACTGCTGGTCAACGATGGCCTGCAACCGTGGATTGAATACCCTGAGCTGGTAAATAGTGCAGCGGATATCTGTACCGGCAGCGGCTGTTTAGGCGTTTTGCTAGCAGACGCTTACCCTGACGCTGAGATTGATGTCATTGATATTTCACCGGATGCAATCGATGTGTGCAACATCAATATCGCCAATTACGGTTTGCAGGATCGCGTTCACGCCATCAAGTCCGATATGTTCAGCGCACTGAAAGGCAAGCAGTACGACTTAATCATCAGCAACCCGCCCTATGTAGACGCACCATCCATGGCGGAACTACCTGCCGAATACCGCAACGAACCGCAGCTGGCACTGGGCAGCGGTACGGCAGGGCTGGATCATACGCATACCATTTTACGTGAAGCAGCAAACTATTTAACCGATGACGGGATATTAGTGGTTGAAATCGGCCACAACCGTGACGCACTCATTGAAGCCTACCCCGAGCTGCCATTTACCTGGCTGGAAGTTTCATCCGGCGATGAGTTTGTATTTTTGCTCACTAAATCACAACTTATTTCACAATAATTCACCACTTATTTAGGCACCCCACACTTTGAACACTACCACTGGGAACGCCACCCAAACAACGCCTGAAACTATCAGCTGGCTTGAGGCCGGCAAAACCAAAACCGCTAACTGGCACTCGGAAAACGAAACGCCGGCACCTAAGCGCGTAAAAATTGCTGATGACACCATTAAAGCAGACGTCGCGCATAAACTATTCTGCGAAGGCACTGCCCTGCTGTGGCGCGGCGACTTTCAAAACGCCAAGCTGCTGATGCAAGCCATCACGCGCCGCATAGACCGTCCGGGCAAAAAGCCTAAAAAGGCACCTGAAAACATCACTGAAGCATTCCATCAGCATCGTCAGGCACAGTCGCACAAGGCGCACATTCTGGGCATGCTGTTGATTGAAATCAGCGTAGGCTATCATGTAAACCTGCGTCGTGCACCGGACATAAAAGCAGCTTGCGAGCATGCCTATGGCAAAACGGCTCAATCATTTGTAGTTTCATTGCGCGAACTTTTGGGCTTGATCGGCGCTTACGAATGGAGCAAAAACGGCGTAAAAATCCCTGCCATCAACGGCAAAATCTACCCGAGCTACGGCGTGTTTTCACCGATTCGCGGTGAGTACCTGAACTTGGTAGACACTGCACCGCTGCCTGTGCCATGCCAGCTGGCTTTTGATATCGGTACCGGTACCGGCGTGCTGGCAGCAATTCTGGCGCATCGCGGCATCAAGAAAATTATCGCCACCGACAACTCACAGCGCGCGCTTGAATGCACACAGAAAAACATCAACCAGTTGGATATGAAAAATGCAGTGACCGTGGTCAATGCTGACTTATTCCCGGGTGAAGAAAATGGCAAAGCGGACTTGATTGTCTGCAACCCGCCATGGCTGCCGGCACGCCCAAGCTCAGTGCTGGAATCTGCCGTTTACGACGACGGCAGCAAAATGCTGAAAGGCTATCTGAACGGACTGAAAGCACATCTAAGCGATACCGGCGAAGGCTGGCTGATCCTGTCCGACTTTGCGGAACATTTAGGCTTAAGAACACGTGAACAACTGCAAAGCTGGATTGATGCCGCAGGCCTGAAAGTGATTGATAGAATCGACACCAAAGCCACGCATCAGAAAACATTGGATGCCAGCGATCCACTGCATGCGGCTAGAAAAGCGGAAGTGACATCGTTGTGGCGCTTGGGTAAGGCTTAAACACAGCAAGCCCCAAAAAGCTCTGGATTGCCGCGTCGCTATGACAGCACTTGGCGTTACTGTAAAAATATCCGTTTTAGTGAAAAAGATAAAACTTCTGGAGGTTTTCTTATCCCCTGCTACCGCGCCTAAGTTATTTCAAAAAGGTGGGGGATTTCAGCGAGGACTGTCTGAGGGCTTTAGCCCGAGTTCCGCAGCTGCCCAGCTTATTGGGATAACTTAGGAAAAAAGCGGTAGGGGGTGTCGTTTACTTTGGTTACTTTCTTTTGGACAAGCAAAAGAAAGTAACTCGCAAGTCGCGCGAGAGCGACATCTCTCGCTATCCTCTACCCCTATTCCTATCACTCTTCTTCTGCATCTGCGGCGCATTCAAATCACTGGTCTGACGCACACGACGATTGGCAGATTTCCTGGGTGCCGGTTTTTTGGCAGCAGGATTACGTGACTCAGGCTTACCGCGGTGTGGCCTGCCCTGACCGCCATCATCCGCAGTTGGCGGCGGCCTGTCCAGGGCACTGATACGCTGCTTGCGTACTTTTGGCGTGAATACGGTGGTCGATTTCAGTTTTTCGCGCTGGGTAAGTTGCCTTAACGGTGCTTTCGGCACTTCCAGCCCGGCCCATTCCAGCAAGCCAACAACTTCTTTTTGCTCGAGCTTGAGCATTTGTCCGCGTTTAACGCGCGGCGGCAAGTTCACCGGCCCGAAGCGTACGCGCATCAGACGGCTAACCGGCAATTGAAATGCTTCGAATAAACGACGTACTTCACGGTTGCGGCCTTCGCGCAGAATGACCTGATACCAGTGATTGGCACCTTCGCCGCCTTGCGGGACAATGCTGTCAAAATTTGCCGGGCCGTCTTCCAGCTCAATGCCTTCTTTCAGCTGTGCCATCTGGCCTTCGGTCAGTTCGCCGAAAATACGCACGGCATACTCACGCTCCACTTCATAGCGCGGATGCATGAAATGATTGGCCAGTTCGCCAGAGGTGGTAAATATCAGCAAGCCGCTGGTGTTCATATCCAGACGGCCGATGGCAATCCATTTACCGTGCTTGATCCTTGGCAGCTTATCAAACACGCTGGCACGGCCTTCAGGATCGTCCTGGCTGACGATCTCACCTTCGGGCTTATGATAGATCAGCACCTGCGGCAATTCGGCCTCAAACGGCAACCGCAGCGGGCGGCTATCCAGCCGCACCACATCATGTTCGCTGACCGCCTGCCCGACAGTCGCCACCTGCCCATTCACCGTGACGCGCCCACTGGCGATCAGCTCCTCCATGTCGCGGCGCGAGCCTAAACCAGCCAGTGCCAATAGCTTATGCAGCCGCTGCGTGGGCGCTGGCGGCGCACTCGGGTCAGCTTCTAATTTTGTAAAATGCGTGGTAGGCCTGCGCACAGGGCGCTGCGGATCTCGTTGTTGCTTGAAGGGACGTGCCATATTGAACTTACTTTAATGATTAAAAACGGATTTTACAGCAATTGCTGTATGTGAGCGCTATTTATAACACTCGCTTACAAATGGTTAGATCGGGATTTCCTGCTGTGCAAAATCCTCCATCGGCGGCAGCTGCGAGAGCGACTGTATATTAAGGTCATCCAGAAAGTGCCTGGTTGTGCCGTACAGTGATGGCCTCCCGGGCACTTCACGCTGTCCGACAACGTCGATCCAGTCACGTTCCTGCAACTGGCGGATAACATTTGAGTTTACCGCCACGCCGCGGATTTCTTCAATGTCACCGCGCGTCACCGGCTGGCGGTAGGCGATAATAGCCAGCGTTTCCATCACTGCACGTGAATACCTTACCTGCCGTTCCGGGGTCAGCCGCGCCAGGAAAACAGCATATTCCTCACGCGCCTGAAAACGATAGCCGGATGCGACCTGAACCAGCTCCATGGAGCGCGCGGCCCAATCCTGCTTCAGCTCATCCAGCAGCATGCGCAGGGTCGCCCGCTCCATTTTATCTGCGAACAACCGCAGCATGTCGTCAAGCGACAGCGGCTCATGCGAGGTAAGCAATGCAGCCTCAAGCACCTTTTTTAGCTCGGCGATGTTGCTGGTTTCACTCATGGCTATGCACCAACACCTTATGGATGAATATCTGAAGCAATCTGTACATAAATCGGCGAAAACGCCTGCTGCTGGGTAATGCGCAGCAGTCCTTCACGCGCCAGTTCGAGTATCGCAAGAAAGCACACCACCAGTTTGGGAATGCCATCGTTCCTGACATCGAACAGTTGTGTAAACTCAAGCAAGCGATCCTCTTTCAAGCGGCGCAGGATCATGCTCATATGCTCACGTACCGACAGCTCGGCACGGCCTACTTTATGGTGCCGGTAATGACTGGCGCGCTTCAGAACATTACGCCATGCTTCTGCAAGGTCGTCCAGGCTGACTTCGGGCGGCCTGACCTGGCTGATATGCTGATAATAAGCGCTCGCGACAAACAGGCCATCCCCAACCTTGGGCATCTCGTCCAAGCGCTGCGCTGCGAGCTTGATTGCCTCATACTCCATGAGGCGCCTGACCAGTTCAGCACGCGGGTCGTTTTCTTCTTCCAGCTCCACCGGTTTTGGCAGCAGCATGCGCGATTTAATCTCGATCAGCATCGCTGACATCAACAGGTAATCGCCCGCTAGCTCCAGCTTGATAGCACGCATCTTTTCTACATACTCCATATACTGGCGCGTTAATTCCGCCATTGGAATATCCAGGATATCCAGATTGTGCTTGCGGATCAGGTACAGCAGCAGATCGAGTGGGCCTTCAAAGGCCTCCAGGTACACCTCCAAGGCTTCGGGGGGAATGTAAAGATCTTGTGGCAGCTCATTGAGCCTTTCACCTTTGATTCTGATGTCGTTTGTTGTGAGTAACAAATGAGCTGCCTTATTTTATTTACCTGCAGACTAAATGTCTTTTAGCCGCAGATGTAACTGTAAGCCAGTACTTGGCTTTCCCAATTGGCTAAACCAGTAAACTGGCAAGCAAAGTGTAAAAGATCACCACCGCTTCACTAAGGGTCTAAAGCCCCAAGTGGAAGCGCGAAACACAGATACACACGAATAAAACCTAATGCTTTTCCTGATACTCAAACGAAGGTGCTCCGCGCAGCAAGCCCTCAGTACTTAAATCCTCATCCAAGGTTTCCCAGTGGATACCATAACCTGCTGCACAAGTTTGCCACTTTTGCCTGTCGGCCTGACTTGCATTAAGCAAACGAGGAAACCAAACCAATGGCGCACTGATAACGCGGCCATCCATCAGGCTAACGCTGATCACATCATCCGTAATTTCAACATTTTTAACGCGCTCATCAGCGCTTGGTGCCAAAATACCCATACCAGGCCTCCAAAAATCCCTGTTGGTGCTCTTCAATTAACAATCTGATTTCTTTTAACTCTTTTGCATTAAATCCAATATTTCTGGCAAGCTCAATCGGCAGCAACCAAAACTTAGCCGTACTTCCTGCTTTATCAATATGTATATGCGCAGGTTCATTTGGCTCATGGCTGAAAAAATAAAATTTAAATCCGTTAATGTCTAAAACTTTAGGCATGGATGATTAATTTTTCGACCAGTTTCAATAGCAGGCTCATCAACTATAATTCAGTCCCATCGCATCCCGCACTTCCCGCATCGTCTCTCTCGCCAATTTTCGTGCTTTCTCGCAGCCCTCCGCCACGATATTCTTGACTAGGGTCGGGTCTTCGGCATACTGAGCGGCACGCTCCTGAATCGGCTTCAGCTCTGCCAGCACGCCCTCAATCACAGGGCCTTTGCATTCAATACAGCCAATGCTTGCGCCTTTACAGCCAGCCTGAACCCAGTTTTGCGTAGACTCATCTGAATAAATTTCATGCAGTTGCCAAACCGGGCATTTAGCGGGATCACCCGGGTCGGTACGGCGCACGCGCGCCGGGTCAGTCGGCATGGTTTTGATCTTTTTCGCGATGGAATCGACATCTTCACGCAATGAAATCGTATTGTTATAGGACTTGGACATTTTCTGCCCATCCAGTCCCGGCATTTTTGAAGCCGGAGTCAATTTATAGTCGGGTTCAACCAGAATGATCTTGCCGCCACCTTCAAGATAGCCCAATAAGCGCTCTTTATCACCCATGCTCATGCCCTGCTGTTCTTCTATCATGGCGCGCGCGGTTTCCAGCGCTTCTTCATCACCGCTTTCCTGATAGGCTTTGCGCATTTCTTCATACAGCGCGCCACGTTTGCTGCCCAGCTTTTTGATTGCGGCTTCGGCTTTTTCTTCAAAACCTTGTTCTTTGCCATAAATATGGTTGAAACGGCGGGCTATCTCGCGTGTGAATTCAATATGCGGGATCTGGTCTTCGCCTACGGGCACCTGTGTCGCCTTATACATCAGGATGTCGGCACTTTGCAGTAATGGATAGCCCAAAAAGCCGTAAGTCGATAAATCCTTGCTGGACAATTTCTCCTGCTGGTCTTTATACGTAGGCACACGTTCCAGCCAGCTCAAAGGCGTAATCATGGAGAGCAATGTATGCAGTTCGGCATGCTCAGGCACGCGTGATTGGATGAAAATGGTTGAACTCGCAGGGTCAACGCCTGCCGCCAGCCAGTCGATCACCATTTCCCATACGCTTTCTTCAATGACTTCCGGCGTATCGTAATGGGTCGTCAATGCGTGCCAGTCGGCCACAAAAAACAGGCACTCATGCTCATGCTGCAACCGTATCCAGTTTTTAAGTACGCCGTTGTAATGTCCCAGATGCAGATTGCCTGTAGGGCGCATGCCCGATAAAACGCGTTCTATTGCCATGTGAAGAAAAACCTTAAATTAAATATGTCGTTATTATACTAAGTATCGTATTTAAAACCACGCAAATGCATTATTGCGGCGGCTTAACACAACACAGCGCTAGAAAATAGCGGATATCAGCGCATAAACCAGGTTAATCAGCGGCTCCAGTATCCTGCCGAGCACGCCGCTGAATAACAAAATGATCAAAATGATGAATCCATAACGCTCAATCTGCGCGAAAGGCCGGGCCAAATTCATCGGCAGCAGGCTCACGGCAATGCGGCCACCATCCAGCGGCGGCAGCGGCAACAGGTTAAGCACCATCAGCACGACATTGATCGTGACGCCAGCCTTGCCCATCAATGCCATAGGCAATGCAAAAGCCTCCGGCGCACTTACTGAAAACTTCATGACCAGCGCCCAGAATATCGCCATCACAAAATTGGATGCAGGGCCTGCTGCTGCGACCCACAGCATATCTTTCTTAGGATTGCGCAGGCGGCGGAAATCTACCGGCACCGGCTTTGCCCAACCAAACAATATGCCACCGAGCATGACCGTTAATGCCGGCAATATAATGGTGCCGAACAGGTCGATGTGCTTGAGCGGATTAAGGGTAATGCGCCCGGCATTAAATGCAGTCATATCTCCGAAATGCCTGGCCGCGTAACCATGCGCGGCCTCATGCACGGTAATTGCAAAAATCACGGGTAAAGCATAAATGACTATTTTCTGTATGACTGTTAAATCCATAAGGCTCTCTATAATTTAAAAATTACAACATACCATCACTGCCGATACGGCTCAAAAACCGAAAGGCGAAATATCACCCAGTCCTTCGCGCACAAGTGCCGGAATGTCTTCCGTTAGGTTAATCACGGTCGTGGCACCCTCAAGACAATGCTCGACTTCAATCACCAGGTCAACCTGCCGCTGCAGGCGCTCACGGATCTCCCAGGGCTCTACCGTTGCAATATCCACGTCCGGAAAATGAAGCGACATCGTCAGCAACGGCGCATCGATTGCCTCCAGGATAGCCTGCACGACCGTATGCTGCGGAACGCGGATACCAATGGTACTGCGCTTGGGGTGCTGCAGCTTGCGCGGCACTTCACGCGTGGCATTCAGGATGAAAGTATAAGCGCCAGGGGTATTGGCTTTAAGCAGGCGAAACTGGCCATTGCTGACTTTCGCATAATTACCGAGCTCACTCAGGTTACGGCACATCATCGCAAACAAATGCTCGTCATCCACACCGCGAATCTGGCGAATGCGCGCCTGCGCATCGGCATTACCCAGCATACAGCCAAGCGCGTATCCGGAATCCGTGGGGTAAACGATGACACCGCCCTTGCGCAAGATATCTGCGGTTTGTGCGATCAGGCGCGGCTGCGGGTTATCCAGGTTGATATTAAAAAACTGTGACATGATTTTTTATTGATATTGTACTGCTCAAGCAGCCAGTAATGCATCCATCTGCGGCCAATCCTGCCAGACCGGAATGCAATTGGCCGGCAACTCAGGCAAACGCCCCATACCCATGAAGCTGATACCTTTGCCATGATAGTCAGACCCTTGGGAGGCTTTCAACCCAAACAGCTGTGCATATTTGGCGTACTCCACATATTGTGCGGCAGTATGGCTGCCGGTGACCACTTCAATTGCGGTGCCGCCCAATGCCCTGAATTCTTCCAGCAGCAGCAACATATTGGTTCGCTTGATTTCATAGCGTCCGGGATGTGCCAGGACCGCAACACCGCCGCTATTGATGATCAAATCAATCGCCGACCCCAGGCTCATCCACTCATGGTTCACAAAACCGGGCTTGCCTTTGACCAGATACTTCTTGAACACGCTCTTAGGGTCTTTAGCATAGCCTTTTTCTACCAGAAACCGCGCAAAGTGCATGCGTGTCAGGATGCTTTGCTGCGCATATGAAGAAGCCGCCTCAAAGCTGCCATGAATGCCAGACTTCTCCAGGCTAAGCGCCATCTGCCGCGCGCGCTCAAGCCGCCCCGAACGCACTGCCGCCAGTCCTGCCTGCAAAACAGCATTATCGGGGTTCACATTCAGCCCGACGATATGCAATGTGCGTTTTTTCCAGGTCACTGAAATCTCAACGCCATTGATCAATGTGATACCGTGCTGTACCGCGGCCTGCTGCGCTTCCTGCAAGCCGCCAATATCATCGTGATCTGTCAACGCCAGCACGCGCACACCGTTATTAGCCGCATGCGCTACCAGTTCAGCCGGGGAAAGCAGCCCATCTGAAATATTGGAATGTGAGTGAAGGTCAATCATTAAGATATTTGTAGTCGGCGCACAGCGCCTGCATTACATCCAGAAAATTAGAGGTCAAATACTGTAAAAACCATCGCTGACAGCACCCTGCGGCACTGCTTAAAGTATTACAATTTACGCCTTGCGGCGCATAGCTAATCATAGCAAAATAGCGCACTCGCCTAAAGCATTGTTTTAAATTTGTTTTTGGCGTTTATATTGAAAAAGCCACCTAACTTAAGAGCCCATATGAAGTTTTTGTTCGATTTATTTCCGGTCATACTGTTTTTTATTGCATTCAAATATTTTGGCATTTTTACGGCAACCGCAGTCGCAATGGCCGCCACGATCGCCCAGATCATTTACGTCAAAATCCGTCATGGTGCGGTTGATAAAATGCTCATGCTGAGCGGCGCGATCATTACCGTATTCGGCGGCGCTACGTTACTGCTGAAAGACCCGCAATTCATACAGTGGAAACCGACTATTCTTTACTGGCTATTTACGGCAGGCTTGTTAGGTTCACAGTTGTTTTTCAAAAAAAACCCCATACGCAGCCTGATGGAAAAACAAATCAGCCTGCCTGACCCGATCTGGTCGAAGCTGAATATCGCCTGGGCAATGCTGTTCCTGGGGTTGGGTTTTTTAAACCTGTATGTTGCCTATCACTACTCGCAGGATATCTGGGTAGATTTCAAACTCTTCGGCATTACCGGCATCATGATTTTATTCATTATTGTGCAGACAGTATTTATCAGCAAATACATACCTAAAGAAGAATCAAATGGAGACTCCGAATAATGTGGTATGCAATCATGGCTGAAGATGCTCCCGATAGCCTGGAAAAACGCCTGCAAGCCAGACCTGAACACTTGAGCCGACTGACATCCCTGCAAAATGCAGGCCGCCTGCTGCTGGCCGGCCCTTTCCCGGCGATCGACAGTAACGACCCCGGCACCAATGGCTATAGTGGCAGCCTGATCGTCGCAGAATTCAACACCCTGGATGAAGCCAGGGCGTGGGCAGACAATGACCCATTCACGATTAATGGCGTGTACCGGCAGGTAACCGTCAAACCTTTCCGGAAAACCTTACCTTGATGTCATTGATTGATGAAATCAGCAGCCGCCTCAGGGTGCTGGAACCGACCGAACTGAAAATTATCGACGATAGCGCCTTGCATGCAGGCCACCAGGGCAACGGTGGTGGCGGGCATTTTACGCTCTATATAACAAGCTCGCATTTTTGCAAAAAATCGCTGATAATGCGCCATCGTCTTATTTATCAACCCCTTAGCGATCTTATGCCGCACAAAATACACGCTCTGAGTATTCATGCCACGGCAACAGATGAAATATAAACTGCGCTTTATAAGCTTTATTATTTTCAGTTCTTTATTTTAGGCTTTTTATTTTAAATTCAACACATTAGGGATTTTTACATGAAATTCACAAAAACGTTAATTACACTTGCAGTTTTATCGTTTGCCCCATCAGTTTTTGCTGCCGATGCAATCGCAACCGTCAACGGCAAGCAGATCAAAGACTCTATTTACGATGTCATTTCCAAAGACATCGCAGCAAGCGGCCAGAAAATTGATGACAATACAAAAAACGCCATCATCAACGAGCTGGTAAGTTCAGAACTGGTCTATCAGGAAGCGCAGAGACTTGGCCTTGATAAACAGCCGGATTACCTGGCCCGTGAAGAATTAGGCCGCCGCAAACTGCTGACCAGCATATTCCTGCAGGACTACGTAAAAAAGCACCCGATTTCAGATGCAGACACCAAAGCCGCATACGAGCAGTATAAAAAAGCCTATGGCGATAAAGAATATAACGCCCGCCATATTCTGGTTAAAACCGAAGCAGAAGCCAAAGACATCATTGCCCAGTTAAACAAAGGCGGCGACTTTGCAAAACTGGCTAAAGATAAATCAATCGACCCCGGCTCTAAAGAAAAAGGCGGCGATCTGGGCTGGTTCTCTCCTGCCTCTATGGTCAAACCATTCAGCGACGTTGCTGCCAACCTGCAGAAAGGCGCTGTTTCGGCAAGCCCGGTACAAACGCAATTCGGCTGGCATGTGATCAAACTGATTGATACGCGCCCGGCACAGCCGATGGCTTACGACAAACTGAAAGACGGCCTGCAAAAAAACCTGCAGCAGCGCAATCTTGAGAAATTCATGTCCGAATTACGCAGCAAGGCAAAAATCGAGATCGCCAAATAGCCATCACCCGCTGGCAACATCAATAAAAAAAGACCCTGAACAGGGTCTTTTTTTATTTATTAAATAGTCCATTTCCAGCACATACACAGGCAAATAATTATGCGATAATAAGAATAATTATCATTTATAAATAGGCATCCACTTAAAAAATATGCAACCTTTATCTCAATTGGAAGCTGGTCAGCAGGCTGTCATCTCAGCGATTGAAGCTGATGAGTCGCTATTTCACAGACTATCGGCATTGGGTTTCCGCGTAGGCAAAACATTAAGTATCATGCGTCGTGCAAGCTTTAATGGGCCGCTTCAGATCAGGCTTGGCACTACAGATGTCATCCTGCGTGCAAACGAAGCATCACGCATTCAAACCCACCCCATCTAGAAGTCAGTTAATATGAAGCGCATTGCCCTTTTAGGGATGCCCAACACCGGCAAATCCACCCTGTTCAATCGTATCAGTGGCGCATCCGCACGCGTGGGGAACTGGCCAGGCATAACCGTAGATTTGATGAGTGCAAAAATCCTGCTTGGCGGGCATATCGCAGAACTGATCGACTTACCGGGCATATACGACCTGCACGGCTTTTCTGAAGATGAACAGGTTGTCAGGCACTTCCTGACCAACAACCCAGTCGACCTGCTGATCGTACTCCTGAACAGTACGCAGATAGAACGCCAGCTTTCATTATTGCTGCAACTGAAAAAACTTGGGGCACCTGTCGTCCTCGTCCTGAACATGACGGATGAGGCAAGGCGCGCCGGCATCACCATCAACACCGAAAACCTCGCAGCCGAACTGGCATTGCCGGTGATCCCGATCAGCGCAAAATACGGCGAAGGCTTGCCTAAAGCATTGGAAGTGGCCGCTCACATTGTGAACGAGCAAAAAGCGACCACCAACCCCAAAAACATCAACCTGCTGCTGCAGGAAGACAGCCAGATTGAACACGAGATGGAGAATCTGATACAGAAGCACGTACAGATCCCGACTACGCTGGCCGATGACACCACAGATAAAATCGACAGGATCCTGCTGCACAAATGGCTGGGGCTGCCTTTGTTCTTTATCGCCATGTTCCTGCTGTTCCAGTTCATTTTTGCGGTCGGCGGCCCTTTGCAGGACGCGCTCGCATGGGTATTGGATCTCATCCGCAGTAGCCTGCTGGAACCGCTGCTCAGCGGCAGCCCGGCATGGCTCGAAGGCCTGCTGCTGGACGGCGTCTATAACGGCGTAGCCACGGTGGCTGCCTTTGTTCCTATCATCATCCTGTTCTTCCTGGTCATGTCGATGGTAGAAGACAGCGGCTACCTGTCGCGCGCGGCGTTCCTGATGGATGCCCTGATGGCAAAAATGGGGCTGGATGGCCGCGGCTTTGTGATGATGCTGATGGGATTCGGCTGCAACGTACCGGCCATCATGGGCACCCGCATCATGCGCTCGCGTCCGATGCGGCTGCTGACCATGCTGGTCATTCCGCTCTCACTCTGCTCCGCACGCTTGCAGGTATTCATCTTCATCATCGCCGCCCTGTTCAGCGCAAAACATGCTCCGCTAGTGCTGTTCTCGCTGTATGTGATGAGCTTCCTGACCATGTTCCTGACCGCAGTGCTGTTCCAGAAGCAATATAAAAATGCAGAGCCATTCATTCTTGAACTACCGCCTTACCGCTTCCCTACGCTCCGCCAGATTGTTCTGCGCGGCTGGCAGGAAGTAAAACACTTTTTGAACCGCGCCACAAAATTCATTATCCTGGGGGTAATATTAGTCTGGCTGCTGACCAACTTCCCAAGCAATGTGGCACCTGCAAGCATCGGCACTTATGCAGGCCAGATCGGCGTATTCTTCAGCCCGTTACTGGACCCGATCGGCATCAACCATGAACTGGCGATTGCCTTGATATTTGGCTTTGTGGCCAAAGAAATTGTCGTCGGCGCGCTGGCCGTGATCTATGGCATGCAGGGTGATGCATTGATGGCGCAGATGGCAACGCAGATCGACTGGGTGCAGGCCATGAGCTTCATGCTGTTCACGCTGATCTATACACCTTGCCTGTCCACGATTGCCACGATCAGGAATGAATCCAAAAGCAATGGATTCATGTGGCTATCTATCGTGTGGTCACTTGGCCTGGCATGGGTGGTAAGCTTTGTGTTCTACCAGGGAGCGAGAGCGCTTGGTTATTAGCGGGCGCACTTAAACCATCAAACTATCACATAAGGTGTCATTCACGGGGAACTCAGGGCCTGGCATCGCCCTGATAGCAACGCCTGAACATCAAGCCCTGAACATGAAATACACAGCGCCCATCAAGCACAGTCCCGCCCACAGGAAATCAAGCTTCAAAGGCTGCTGCATATAAAACACGGCAAACGGCACGAACACCGACAGGGTAATCACTTCCTGCAGTATCTTAAGCTGCGCCACGGACATGACGGTAAACCCGATGCGATTTGCCGGCACCTGAAACATGTATTCAAACAGCGCAATGCCCCAGCTCGCCAGTGCAGCAATCATCCATGGCTTGTTATTCAGGTTCTTGAGATGGGCATACCAGGCAAACGTCATGAAGACGTTTGATACGGTAAGTAGCAGGATTGTCTTTAAAACAGCCGGCATTAATTAGTGTATTTTTGATATAAAACAACAATCACTAGGAAGCAAGCCGCAGACAGTACGAATAGTACGGCAAGGCGAAGCTGACAACGTGAGTGTTGAATTTATATTAAAAATTAAACGGCAGCCTCGCCGGTTTCGCCGGTACGGATGCGTATCACCTGGTCAACCGTAGTCACAAAAATCTTGCCATCGCCGATCTTGCCGGTATGGGCAGCCTTGATGATCGCGTCAACGGCTGAATCCAGGATCGCGTCTGCAATCACGAGTTCCAGTTTGATTTTAGGCAGAAAATCCACGACATATTCTGCACCGCGATAAAGCTCGGTATGGCCCTTCTGGCGGCCAAAACCTTTAACCTCTGTCACAGTCAAGCCATTCACGCCGATGTCAGACAGCGCCTCGCGCACGTCATCCAGTTTAAATGGTTTAATAATAGCTTCGATTTTTTTCATACGCTCAACTCCCGGAACTTCCAGATTAAAATTATTTAATTAAGCTTTTCAGCGAAATTTCTTACAGATACCGATACATCTGCCCATCGTTTCATTGACCGCGGATGCATTTATCACAACTTACTACTATAGCTTACCAAAAATCAGAAAGTTTGGCCGTAATCGGGTACCGCCTGTCTTTACCAAACCCCCTGTGCGTAATGCGAACCCCGACTGGCGCTTGGCGGCGCTTGTATTCATTACGGTCGATCATGGTAATCACCCTGTTGACATCAGTAGCCAAATAGCCCTGCGCGATGATGGCTTCACGGCCAAGGTCATATTCAACATAGGCTTCAATGATACCGTCCAGTATGTCATAAGGCGGCAGGCTATCCTGATCCACCTGATTGGCGCGCAGCTCTGCTGAAGGCGGCCGCGTAATAATACGCTCGGGAATCGCCCTGGATAAACCGTTACGGTAATGGCACAGCCTATACACCAGCGTCTTGGGTACATCTTTCAGCAAAGCGAAGCCGCCAGCCATATCACCATACAAAGTACAGTAACCCACCGCGGTCTCGCTCTTGTTGCCTGTTGTGACCACAATACTGCCGAACTTGTTTGAAACAGCCATTAACAGCATGCCGCGTATACGCGCCTGCAGGTTTTCTTCAGTGGCGTCGAACGGCATATCGCCGAACTGCGGTGACAAGGCTTCCAGATATTTATCAAATAGTCCTTTAATCGCTATTTCACTATACTTTACGCCCAATATATCAGCCATTTCGCGTGCGTCATTGACGCTGATATCAGCGGTGAATTCAGAAGGCATCATGATTGCATGCACTTTGTCCGCTCCAAGTGCATCCACGGCTATCGCCAGTGTCAAGGCAGAATCGACGCCTCCTGACATGCCCAGCACCACGCCCGGGAACCGGTTTTTATTGACGTAATCAGCCAACCCCAGCTTCAATGCAGCGTAAACAGAAGCCTCTATCGCCAGGGGCGCTGCAAGCGAGCCGGCCAAAGGCGCTGCGTGTTCAAAATCAACAACGCACAGGCTTGTTTCAAAGGCCGGCAGCTCGTGCGTGATCTCTCCTTGTGCATTCAGCACGAATGAAGCCCCGTCAAATACCAGCTCATCCTGCCCACCCACCAGGTTGGCATAGACAATCGGCAGCTGGGTCTCTGTCACGCGCTGGCGAAGTTTTTCTATGCGCGTGAATTGTTTTTCCATATGAAAAGGCGAAGCATTCAGCGCAAGCAGCAACTCTGCGCCAGCCGCTTTACTGGCCAGTGCAGGTGCAGCTTCCCACACATCTGCACAGATCAGCACGCCGATATTAACGCCCTGATGCTGAAACACCAGCGCATCGTTACCGGGATTGAAATACCGTTTTTCATCAAACACCGCATAATTCGGCAGTACATGTTTGTGGTAAGTCGCCAGTATCTTTCCATCCTGCAGCACGGATGCCGCATTAAAACAGGCACCGCCTTCCAGATGGGGATGCCCCACGATCACAGTCATGCCGGCAAGCCGTGCGGCAAGCGCATACAGCCCCTGCTCACACGCTTCCAGAAAGTCTGTCCTTAACAGCAGGTCCTCAGGCGGATAGCCGCACAGGGAAAGTTCCGGCGTCAGCACCAGTGTAGCGCCCTGCGACTTTGCCTGCGCCGCATATCGGGCAATTTTTTCTACATTGCCGGCGATGTCACCGACAACACAGTTGATTTGAGCAATTGCGATTTTCATCAATCGAAATTTTTTCTGGACATGAAAAAACTGAATGCGGCTTTAATAGCTGCCGCCTGCATCTTTGATCAACTTGACGATTTCAGTATCCTGCGCCTTGAGTGCATAAACCAGTGCGGTCAAGCCATATTGATCTTTAGCTTTGACCTTTGCATTGTTTGCCAGCAGCAGCTTCACCATCTCTGCATTGCCGTTATCTACAGCCATATGCAGCAGCGGCGTACCTTCTGAATCCAGGTTGTTAACATTCGCGCCGGCGTTCACCAGCACCTTAGCCACGTCGATCTGGTTCTTTTTTACAGCCCAGCTCAGGGCTGTCCACTTGGACAGGTCTTTCTGGTCAACTTTTGCGCCGCGCTTGATCAACGCATCTACCACCGGTGCGTGCCCTCCGCGAGCCGCGATCATCAGAGCCGTCACGCCCAGCTGATCCCGGGCAGCCAGATCAGCTTGATGGTCAATCAACACCCCCACCGTAGCAAGGTCGCCGCTCTTGGCAGCATGCATCAACACGGTTTTACCGTCATCACTTTTGATATTGGCATCGACCCCATGCTGAATAAACAGCTCAACCATGGATGAATAGCCTGACATTGCAGCCAGGCCGAATGCGCTCCAGCCGGCACCGTCCCGCACTTTAAAATCAGCACCTTTATCCAGCAATACTTTTGCGGTAGCGATGTTGTTTTTCTTGGCAGCATGCATCAGCGCGGTCCATGCCCCCTTGTCCCTGGCGTTGATGTCGGCACCTTTTGCGATCAGCGCTGAAACGACGTCCGCTTTATCTTTACGAGCCGCATACATCAATGCCGTCAGCCCGTCTTCATCCACTACATTCGGGTTGACGCCACTGCCAAGCATTGCGTTAACCGTAGCCAGGTCCCCCTTCGAGGCTGCCGTGAGCAGGTATGGGATATCTTCGGCTGCGATAACCGGCGACGTGACGGTAATAAGCCCTGCCATCAAAGCAGCAATGAAACCTTTAACTGATATATGCATGCGATTCACTAAAGAATTAGCCCTTAATCATGACTGGGACACTGACACGGACGCTGCGCCTGCCTATCCGTGCAAATATCTCATTTTTTGTTATTAATCGCAGCAAGCACCGCTTCACCCAGACCGGCCGGTGAACTCGCAACCACTGCCCCTGCATTTTCCAAAGCACGGATCTTGTCGACGGCTTTGCCGCTGCCGCCGGAAATAATCGCGCCGGCATGCCCCATACGCTTACCGGCCGGAGCAGTCTGCCCGGCAATGTACGCAGCCACCGGCTTGGTCACATTGCTCTTGATGAATTCAGCCGCGGCTTCTTCATCGGAACCACCGATCTCGCCCACCATGATAATCGCTTCCGTTTCAGGGTCTGCCTCGAACATCTGCAGGCATTCAATGAAATTCAGCCCTTTGATCGGGTCGCCGCCTATACCTACACAAGTGCTTTGACCCAGGTTCAGGGCTGTGGTTTGATGCACAGCTTCATAGGTCAGGGTACCGGAACGTGACACCACACCGACTTTACCACGCTGATGGATGCTGCCCGGCATAATGCCGATCTTGCATTCATCCGGCGTAATCACGCCCGGGCAGTTAGGGCCGATCAACCTGGTGCCGTTCGCCCTTAATGCAGCTTTGACGTTCAGCATATCCAGCACCGGAATGCCTTCCGTAATACAGATAATCAGCTCGATACCGGCATCACTCGCCTCAAGAATTGAATCCGCCGCGAAGGCTGGCGGCACATAAATCACACTGGCATTAGCGCCGGTAGTGCTGACCGCATCGCGCATGGTATTAAAAACCGGCAGGCCAAGATGCAGCTGGCCGCCCTTGCCCGGCGTGACGCCGCCGACCATTTTGGTACCATAGGCCAGCGCCTGTTCGGAATGGAAAGTGCCTTGCTTACCGGTAAAGCCCTGGCATAAAACTTTAGTGTTTTTATTGACTAAAATACTCATGCTGTCACCGCCTGACCGTTTACAGACTTCACCGCCTGCAACGCAGCATCCGTCAAGCCTTCAGCCGAAATAATATTTAAACCGCTTTCACGCAGCATTTTTTTACCTAAATCCACATTAGTACCTTCTAAACGCACAATCACCGGAATCTGCATCCCGACTTCTTTCACCGCGGTGATAATACCCTCCGCAATAATGTCGCAGCGCATGATGCCGCCGAAAATATTGACTAAAATAGCCTTAACGTTGCTGTCTGCCAGAATGATCTTGAACGCCTTCGCCACTGTTTCAGCAGTAGCCCCACCGCCCACATCCAGGAAGTTAGCCGGCATGCCACCATGCAGTTTGATTAAATCCATGGTTGCCATCGCAAGGCCTGCACCATTCACCATACAGCCGATATTGCCGTTCAGTGCGATGTAATTCAGGCCGGCATGGTGCGCTGTTGCCTCTTTGCTGTCTTCCTGGCTCCAGTCGCGCTGTTCCGCAAGGACTTTCTGGCGATAAAGCGCATTATCGTCAACGCTCATCTTGCAGTCCAATGCAAACAGCTTGCCCTCTGCGGTCACCACCAGCGGGTTGATTTCCAGCAGCGCCAGGTCGTTTTCCTTGAACAGGCGATACAGGCCTTTAAGCAGCTTGGTGAAACTGCCGATCTGGTCACCGCTGAGATCCAGCTTAAACGCCAGGTTACGTGCCTGAAAATCCACCAGGCCGTTCAACGGGTCACACACTTCCTGCAGGATTTTTTCCGGGCTGGTATGTGCAATTTCTTCAATATCCATACCGCCGGCAACAGAAGCCACCACAACAACGCGCTCAAGGGTTCTGTCTACCAGCATGGACAGGTAAAGTTCACGTGCAATAGGCAGGGTTTCTTCGATCAGCACCTGGTTCACAGGCTGGCCATCCGGCGCGTTCTGGTAAGTCACGAGTGTTTTGCCTAACAGCTCGGTTGCAACGTTCTGCGCCTCAACCGGCGATTTGACGACCTTGACGCCGCCGGCCTTGCCGCGGCCGCCGGCATGCACCTGTGCCTTGACGACCCAGGCATTGCTGTTGATTTCACTGGCTGCCGCAACCACCTCGTTCGCAGCGGCCACCACCTGCCCACGCGGAACGGGTATTCCGTATTTCTGTAATAGTGCTTTGGCTTGATACTCGTGCAGATTCATAAAAAATAGCTCTGATTAATGATTATTCACATTTTCTCGCAATTCAGGCAATTGCGCCAGTAAAGTAATGTTTAAGCTCAAGGTATAATAAGACTTTAATATAAAAAAACCCTCACCATCATGCGTTTAGTTGTTCAAGGCAGTGCCGTTACCGTTTCACATTTAGCCCATATTCATCAGCTTTGTGCTACCAGCGTGCAGTTCGTGCAGATTGCACAGCATGGCTACTATCTGGCAAACCAGCCGGTAATCAATCCTGATGTACAGCAATTCTGTGCCGAGCAGCAGATTGACTGCGCTTATGTGCAAGACAGTCACCTGCTGCCAAATTTCGGTTTGTGCGTGATGGATATGGATTCCACCTTGATCAGCATCGAGTGCATTGATGAAATCGCGGATATGGTTGGAATCAAGCCGCAAGTGGCGGCAATCACCGAGCGCGCCATGCAGGGCGAGCTGGATTTTGCACAAAGCCTGCGTGAACGCGTCGCTTTGCTTGAAGGCCTGACGGAATCTGACCTGATGCGCGTGCTGAACGAACGGCTGAAACTCAATCCGGGCGCAAAAGAATGGATAGCATGCTGCAAACAGAACAACATCACGACCCTGCTGGTTTCGGGCGGATTCACATTCTTTGCCGAGCGCGTCAAAACCATGCTGGGACTGGACTATGCGGTTTCCAACACGCTGGAGATCATTGACGGCAAACTCACCGGAAAAGTGCTGGGAGACATTGTGGATGCACAAAGGAAAGCCGATGAACTGTGTAAGCTGCGTGACCGCTTAGGCCTGACTGCTGCCCAGACCATCGCCATCGGCGATGGTGCGAACGACCTCAAGATGATGTCTGCCGCCGGGGCAGGCGTTGCTTACCATGCCAAGCCAGTGGTGCAGGCACAGGCGACTTATGCACTGAACCACAACGGCCTGGACGGCGTGATTAACCTGTTCTCCAGCTGAGGCATTCGGCACCTTTACAGCAGGGCCAGCTCTTCTTCAGTAAAACCGGCCTTGCGCCTTGCCTCCATATTGAGCGGTTTACGCATCGCAGGCGCACGATACTGGGTGGCTAACGCCCGGTAGGCAGCGATCGGTTCCAGCCCGCGCTGTGAGCACAGCCAATTAAACCAGTGGTTGCCGATAGCGACATGGCCGATTTCATCGCGCAGGATAATGTCCAGGATGCCGGCGGCGTCCGCATCGCCAATCTGCAGAAACTTATTGCGTAACGGCGGGCTGGCATCCAGTCCGCGCGCCTCCATGGTTCTTGGCACCAGCGCGATTCTTGCCAGCACATCGTCCCGGGTACGCTCGGCCATTTCCCACAGGCTGTTATGCGCGCTGAAATCCCCATACCGGTAACCGGCATTCAGCAAATATCCATTCAGCAATTCAAAATGATAGGCCTCTTCTGCCGCCACTTTAAGCCAGTCTGCATAGTATTGAACCGGCATGCCGGCAAAACGCCAGATTGCATCCAGCGCCAGGTTGATGGCGTTGAATTCAATATGCGCGAGTGCATGAACCAGTGCAGCTCTCCCCTCCGGCGTGCGCATGGAGCGCTTGCCGACTTCTAGCGGTGAAACAAGCAGCGGCTGCTCAGGGCGGCCCGGAATAGCGGCAGGCTCCGGCAGCGTGGCGGCAGTATCAAGTGCAAGCTGCCCTGACAGCCATGCCGCATTCAGGCTCTTAACGCCTTCCGCTTTGCGGGACGGGTTTGTGCTGACCAGCCAGTTCATGGCTGCATGACGCATATCCACGGCTTCCAGCGTGCAGCCGTCCGCCTGGCACGGCTGTTTGTGATTACTGTTTGTCATAAGGTTTGGAATCTACTGTTTTGAATTGTACCGTGATGTTGGTTCCATACACATTCGTGCCGCCTGCATGCCTGTGAGGCAGGCCATCCTGTATGCTGATAGTGGCGTGATGGGCAAGCACGATCTCCCTGACAATCGCAAGACCGAGCCCGCAGCCATCGCCTGCATTGGCCTCAACCCGGTAGAACCGGTTAAAAACCAGCGTCCTTTTTGCAGGCACAATGCCAATGCCGTTGTCAATCACCTGCAGCACTGCATTGTCACCCTGCCGCGATAAAGCCACAGTCACTTCGCCGCCCATGGGCGTATAACAGATCGCGTTATCAATCAGGTTGGAGAGCATTTCCCTCAACATGAAGGCGTTGCCGGAAATGATCAGATCCTGGCTCTCGCTGCTCTCAAAACCCAGGTCGATATTTTTACTGAGCGCACGCGGCACCCACTCGGCGGTCACCCCCTGCACCAGCTGCGTCAGGTTCACCTCTTTGAATTCGAACTGGCTTTCCGTGCCCGGTTCGATCCTGGCCAGGGTCAGCAGCTGCTGCACCAGGCGCGACAGGTGCCGGCTGCTGACGGCGATGTTCTCCAGCGCATGCTGCACTTGCGCCGAAACCGGTTCACGCAAGGCCAGTTCCACCTGGTTCTGCAAAGCGGCAATCGGCGTTCTGAGCTGATGCGAAGCATCCGCAACAAAAGCTTTCTGGAAATCGACCCCAACCTTGACCCTTAACATCAAGTCATTCATTTCATTCAATAGCGGCATGATTTCCTGCGGCGCGTTATCAGCCACCACCGGGCTCAGGTCCTCATGAGAACGCCTGGCGAAAGAATCCCTTAACTGATTGAGCGGAAACAGGCTGCGCTTGATGCTCAGGAAAATGACCATGGCCGTCACCAGCATAATGAGAATCTGCGGTATCAGCATTTCCTCGATAATCTCAAGCGCCATTTTCTCCCGCTTGGTACGGGTCTCGGTGACCTGGATCAACAGGTTGCCTTTCAATTCGGAATTAATAATCGGCAGGGCATACGCGACCACCCTGACCTTTTCGTTATCCAGCATATCGTCATAATAAATATGGCTACCGCTTGCAAGCGCCTTCCTGGGGGGCTTGATGGCAGGCTCACCGACGACCAGGCTGCCATCGGGTGCCGAAATACGGTAATTGATGAAGTCATCCTTGTCATACTCCAGCAGATTCCTGGCGATCTCGGGCAAATCTATCATCACCTGGTTATTCACCACATCCACCTGCTCGGCCAGCGCGAGCACTTCACGCAGCAAAGCGCGGTCATATGCCACATTGGCCGAGCGGTAAGCACGCGAGTAAGAAACGACAGCACTGATACTCAGGATGATAAAAAGGCATATCATCAGCCACAGCAGCAACTGGCCGCTGAGCGAATAATGGCGCGCGGTTTGGTTATTGAGAGGATTTTTTTGCATTTTCAAGCAGGTAGCCCAAACCCCGTATTGTCCTGATCTGCACATTTGCAGAAGCGATTTTTTTCCTGAGGCGATGAATGTATACCTCAACCGCATTATCACCGAGCTCATCATCCCAGTTACAGAGAGACTCCAGAACCTGCTCCTTGCTCACCACCTTGTTCTGCTTATGCATCAATATTTCCAGCAAAGCCAGCTCGCGCGTTGACAGGAGCAGGTCCTGGCCTCCGCAGATTGCGCGCTTATCGGCAGCATCAAATACCAGATCACCGCACACCAGAGAAGCGTTGGAACCCATTTTTCCGCGCCGTATCAAGGCACGTACGCGCGCTTCGAGCTCGCTCAGGTTGACCGGCTTTATCAGGTAATCATCAGCGCCCAGATCCAGACCCTTGACGCGGCTTTCTATCGCATCCTGTGCCGTCAGTATCATCACTGCAGCATGATCGCCGCGGCTACGCAGGCGCTTAAGCACTTCGAATCCATCAACCCTGGGCAAACCAAGGTCCAGCAGGATCAGGTCATAGGCAGTCTGCTGCAGGAATGCATTGGCAATTTCGCCATTCGCGGCATGGTCAACTGCGTACCCCGCCTGCGTGAGCGCATCTACCAAGCCCTCCGCTAAAATTTTATCGTCTTCAACTACCAGTAAACGCATATGTAAGGCTCGTGTAAGGTTCGAAGCGTATTGTTGCATTCATGGAAGGTGAGTTGCAACTTGAACGTGTCATTCATTTATCCTGACAAAGAACCGATTTTAACCTTTAAGGAGTTAACATGAACAAAATCTTATCAGCATTATTAGTAGGCTTATTTGCCGTGTCCGTCAATGCATTTGCTGAAGCGCCTGCTGCCAAAACCGACTTAACAGCGGCCGCGGCAACTGCAGCAGCACCTGCAAAAGAAGAAGTGAAACACACGGCGGCACCGGCAAAAAAAGCCAAACACAAAAAAGCAGCAAAAGCAGAAGAGAAAAAGGCTACGCCAGCCACACCCGCTACGCCAGCAACTCCTGCTGTACCAGCTACACCAGCTAAATAATCCAGAGATTATTCAGCTTGCAGCTTAACGAGTAAGCAAAAAAAGCCGCGTAAATTCGCGGCTTTTTAATTGGGTGGCAGTTGAATGCCGGCTGATCAATGCATGCTGATCAATGTCAGCTGACCAATGCCAGCTATCCGACCCTGCTATTTTAAAGGAATGAAGTCCAGCTCGCCCGCTTTCATGTCCGGTACAAGCAGATACGCCTCGTCCTTGGTGATGGCGATATCAGCTGCAGCCTGATAACCCGACCTGACCACAGCCACATCGCCTTTGGTGTTCACGCTGAATACCTTGCCATTCTTCCAGTCACTCACATACATGGTACCGTTAGAGTGATGCACCAGACCGTCACCGCCGCCAAAGCCTTCAGCAATGTCTGTAAGCTGTCCGGTTTGTGTGTTCAGGCTATATAAAATACCGGATGCAAAATCCACCTCCAGCAGGAAGTTACCGGTATCATCCGCCAGCAGTCCATTCGGGCCTGCGATACGGGCATCCTGCTTATCATTGATCAGCAGCGTCACCTGGCCTTTGGCGTCAATCCTGTAAATGGCACCGCCACCGCCTTTGCCCAATACGTCACCGCTGTCGCTTACGTAAAGGTTGCCCTGCGGGTCGGCTTCCAGGTCATTCAGGAATATAGGCGGACTCGGGAAGGCAGTGCTGGCAACAAACACACTGGTTTTACCGTCGGGGCCAATCCTGATGATTTTATTCTTATCGGCTGCATACAAGTACTGACCGATGATCGCCAGCCCTTTCGGGTCATCCAGGCCGGTAGCAAAAACCGCTGTTTTGCCGTTGCGGTCAAGTACCGTAATCTGCCCGTCGCCATCTTTACCGAACTCATTGATTTCGGAAATATAAATGCGACCGTCCCTGGCCTGCACCACTGATTCCGGTGTTTTCAGGCCGGTGATTTTCTGCGGATGGTTAAGCGCCGTTTTTACCGTGCCATGGCAACCGATTACCATGGCAGCGGATGCCAGCAATGCTGCATACTTGTAATGATTTTTCAACATGATTTCCCCTTAAAACGGTAAAGCGCGGCGCAATGCATTTGTCGGCAGCAATGTCACCATGCTGCATGGCGTTGTCTCTGCGGCCTGGTTTGCGGCAGCGCCGAACTGTGCCTGCAATGCATTGTCTGCTTTCATTTTGCTTACCACATGGTCTATCGCCAATGCATAGGACTGTTTGATACGGGTTTCAGCCTGCAAACCCAGCGTGCCGCGCACATTGGCCTCACCCACGTAGGTGCCGATGTGCTTACCGATCCCGGTATAAACCTCGGCTGTCACTTTGCCGTAGAATTGCTGCACCTGCGGGTTGTAGAACATTTTTGGCTGCAGCCATACCAGCGCACGCCCCGACTGGTTGGCGTCACAGACTTCCACTTTGCCGTATGCCTTGCCTAGTTTATCAACGGCAATGGCTTCTACCGGCGGCCCCTGGTAAAACCAGTAATCAGTATAGGGGTGCCAGAGCTTGATCGGGTTGGTGAACTCCACAGGCTGGATATAAACCAGCATGTCGGGGCCGGGCGCAGCGTTTGCAGTACTTTCCGCCCATGCGCCGAAACTCAGCATCAGACCTGAAACCACCCACCATTTACTTATATGTTTTTTCATTTTATTTTCTCTATTTACCTTGATAACTAATACGATATATCGCGCCTGAATCATCATCTGATACATAAAGGGCGCCATCAGGCCCTACCGCCACATCTACCGGCCGCCCGAAAACCTGATTCCTTTTGAGCCAGCCGCTGTCAGCATTATTGACCAGCCAGCCCGTTGCGAAATCTTCTACTTTGACAGGTTTATTATCCCTGAATTTCACGCGCACCAGTTGATAGCCTGCCGGTTGTTTCCGGTTCCATGAGCCATGCAAGGCAACTATCGCATCCGATTTATACTCCGCAGGCCAGTTTGTCCTGTCCAGGAAAGTGATGCCTATCGGCGTGGTATGCGATATGAATGTAATGGCGGGAGCCTGCGCGGCCTTGCAGAACTCCGGTTCGGCCTTGAAATTCGGGTCTTCTATCATCGCCTTACTGCCGGGGTCGCCCCAGCAATGCGGCCAACCGTAATGCTTACCGGCCTCGATTTTATTCAGGTGCTCAGGTGGAATCTCATCATTGACCTTACCGCCTACGCTATCTGCACGGTTATCTGCCCCGTTGTTGGTAGCATACATGTCACCGGTTACCGGATGCCAGGCAAAGCCCTGGGAATTGCGCAAGCCCCTGGCCCATATCGCAGACGGTTCATGCCTGCCTAGCGCAGTTAACGCTCCCGCAGGCTTGCCATCTATGGTGTAGCGCAGTATCGTGGCTCGCGAGGGATTACTCTCCAGGCACACATTACAGCTTGAACCTACATTGATATATAAATAACCGTCTGGACCAAGCTTGATCGTTTTAAGCCGGTGCCCGCCCGTGGGCAGGTTCGAGATCAACGGCTCTGCCGCAGACCAGCGGCCATTGACCCGCCTGATTTTCACTACGCCATCCTGATTGGCGATCAGCAGGGCGTCGCCGACAAAAGCCAGACCCTGCGGAAAATTCAGCCCTTGCGCTACCGTCACCACTTCATCCGCGATGCCGTCCTTGTTCGCATCCGGCAGCATCAGCACTCTGCCGCCTGCCGATGAAGACACGAACAGGTTGCCGTCCGCATCAAATGCCATGAACCTGGCACTGCTTAACAGCTTGCCCTGCTTACTGGAACCGGAGGCAAATTGCGTCAGCTTGAAACCGGCAGGCAGCCTGATCACGGCCTCATCTGCATCCGCAGGCTTCCCCATTGTGGCCAGGCAGGCACCAAAAACAAAGGCAAATAGAACACTGGAACGTAAATTGATGTACATGATACCAATCCCGATCATCAGGTCAGGATGTCTGACCAGATATTGTGTGCCCATGCGCCTGCATACGTGCCCTCCTGCTCGCTGGGGGCAGCCGAAACACCGCCACCCTCTGCAGAAACCATGATCTTTTTCGCAGCGTCATAGCGATATACATTCGCGACATGCATTGCCGATTTATCAGACACATAGCTATAGCAGGTATTTGCAAATACTGGCGCCGGGTCAGGCTCTGCACCTGCCATCAACTGCACGATGGCATTGGCGCAGATTTTCGCCTGATTGCTTGCCATGTGCGCGGACTTGGGCAACGCCGCGGAGACTGCATCACCGATGACATGCACATTGGCAGCAAGCCTGGATTCATAAGTCAGGAAATCAACCTCACACCAGCGCTTGTCTACATTGTTAAGCCGTGCCATTTGCGCAGGCTTGCCGGCACGCTGCGGTGGAATCACATTCAGCACATCGGCGCGTACGGTTTCAAATTCTGTGTTAACGGTTCTGCTGGCTACATCGACGGCAACCAATGCGTTATTCGGCCGGTAATCCACCAAGCCAGCGTACATTTCATTAAATACTTTGGTAAACAGGCCTTTTTTAGAAATGATCTCTGCATTCGCATCCAGCACAACCACTTTAGATTTCGGCTTGTGGTTTTTGAAGTAGAACGCCACCTGCGCAGCCCGCTCATAAGGCCCCGGCGGACAGCGGTAAGGCGCGGCCGGCACATTCATGACGAACACGCCCCCATCTGGCATCGCTTCCAGCTGTTTGCGTAAATTAACGGTTTGCCAGCCGGCTTTCCATGCGTGGGGCACCTGTTTTTGTGCCTCAGCGCTTTGCAGGGTTGGCAGGCCATCGTAAATAAAATCCACTCCCGGCGCGATGATTAACCTGTCATAGCTTAATTCGCCCCGCGCCAGGCTGACTTTTCTCGCATCTGTGTCAATGGCTGTCACCTGATCCTGTACCCACTGGATGCCATGATTGGCTTTGAGCAGCCGGTAGTCAAAGGTCAAGTCATCTATGGATTGACTGCCACCCAGCACCAGGTTGCTTAAAGGGCAGGAAACAAACTGCCGGTTAGGTTCAACCACGATCACTTCAATGGCGCCCAGACTCCACATGCGCAGATATTTTGCAGCTGCGGCACCGGCATAACCACCGCCAATCACCACCACGCGACCAACCGGCGGCCTGCTTGCCCTGGCAAATGCCGTCAGGCCATGCGCAGACAAACCCGCCATGGTCAGCAATCCGGCCAGCTTGATAAAGTCGCGGCGATCAGTTTGCATGGTCTGCCTGCAATTTCTGTGATTTTAAAGTGACCGGCGTTTTTGGCGCCAACCTGGAGAAATATTCAGCCAAGGCTGTGATTTCGTCTGAAGTCAGGCCTTTGGCATGACGCTGCATGACGGTGGCAGGACGCTCACCTGATTTGAATGCCGTTAATTGGGCGATGATGTCAGCTTTTTGAACTCCGGCAAGCGCAGGAATGGAATCCGCACCGTTATTGCCGGATACCGCATTACCTTGTGTGCCATGGCAGGCAGCGCAGGAGGCTGCCAGGCTGCGAATATGTACATCGGATGCCGATGCAATATCTGCCGCATTTGCAATCATCGGGCTGAAAAGCCCGATGATTGCTGCTGATGCGATCGTTTTTTTCAAACAATATTCCTTAAAATATTGCTATCGGCCCATACCCGAACGTGCTGGACGAATCCGATATGATTAGAAAAAACTACAGTTCAAGAACAATTTACAGTTACAGACACTTCTCTTCCATACAGCCGTCATCGTTAACACCTAATGATTTAAGCAGTGTGACCATTTTTTCATTACCCAGATCTGTCATGGCGCGGATCAGGCTGACATCGCCACGCATTTTTTTATTCACATCTGCGCCTTTAGCTGCAAGGTATTTCACCATTTCCTCATTGTTATTGTAAGCAGCATGGTGGAAAGCAGTCAGTTTGTTGACGGGATGGGCGTAATCAATATCAGCGCCATGCTCAACGAAGTATTTCACTAGTTCGAACTGGTTCTTGGATGCGGCCATCAACAGCGGCGGCCATGCAAAATAGCTCACATTAAGATCCACACCGGCTTCAACATATTTTTTTACAACCTTGAGATTACCCTCACCGATCGCCTGCGCAAAATCAACGGATTCTTCATCCGTCAGGGCTTTGGCTGCCATGGCATTGAATGAAAAACTTAACACTAATGCTGCTAATACAACTCTTAAAAAATTCATGTACCCATCTCCAAAGTCATTTATTAAATTTTTACTTCTGTTTTTATATTACGCTATATAGCGTCTTGCATTCTGGAACATACGCAACCATGCACTATCTTCCGCATCGCCGCAACGCTGCCATGTGTTCTGCACGTTGCGGATCACGCGTTCTGGATGTGGCATCATAATACTAAAACGCCCATCCGTGCTTGTTAAACCGGTCACCCCTTGCGGCGAACCGTTTGGATTAAACGGATAAACCTCGGTAGCGGCTGATGCATGGTCTACAAAGCGCATCGTCACCAGCTTTTGTGCCAGCAACTCATTGACAGCGCCCGCCTGAGAAAATTCCGCAAAGCCTTCGCCATGTGCAACCGCAATCGGCAGTTTGCTGCCGGCCATGCCGTTAAAGAACAGTGACGGCGACTCCAGAATCTCCACCATGCTCAGGCGCGCTTCAAACTGCTCGGACTTGTTGCGCACAAAATGCGGCCAATGTGCAGCGCCCGGAATCAATTCACGCAGGTTACTCATCATCTGGCAGCCGTTACATACGCCAAGCGCAAAACTATCATCGCGGTGGAAGAACGCAGAGAACTCATCACGCGCACGTGAATTGAACAGGATGGATTTTGCCCAGCCTTCACCCGCGCCCAGCACGTCGCCGTAAGAGAAACCGCCGCAGGCGACAAAACCTGCGAAGTCTTTCAATGACACACGACCGGAGATGATGTCGCTCATGTGCACGTCATAAGCGGCAAAACCGGCACGGTCGAATGATACTGCCATTTCCACATGGCCGTTTACGCCCTGCTCACGCAGGATCGCCATTTTCGGACGTGCGCCGGTGGCAATGTAAGGCGCTGCGATGTTCTCGGCAGGATTGAAGGCTGGCTCGGAAAACAAGCCACGGTCGGCCTCATTCAGCAGGCGGTCATACTCCTGCTGAGCGCTCAACGGATTATCACGCAGCTTCTGCATCCGGTAAGTAGTTTCAGACCAAATTCTATGTAAAGTTACGCGGGTATCGCTGAACACGACTTTGCCGTTCTGTTTGATCGTTATCTGATTATCGTTAACTACGTCACCAATAACGTGTGCAAGGCCGTTAAACTGGGCAGCAATCGCTACTGCATCCTGTGCAGCCACCTGAATCACGGCACCCAGTTCTTCATTGTAAAGCGCGCTCACCACATCGCCCGGCAGTGCTGACACATCGGCATCGATGCCGCAGTGACCGGCAAACGCCATCTCAACCAGTGTAGTAAACAAGCCGCCGTCTGAACGGTCATGGTAAGCCAAGAGCTTGCCGGCTTTGTTCAGCTGCTGAATCGTGTTGAAGAAATGCTTGAGCTGGTTCGCATCATCCACATCCGGCGCGGTATCGCCTACTTCGCCATACACCTGCGCCAGGCTGGAGCCGCCCATGCGGTTTTTACCTGCACCCAAATCAATCAGAACCAATTTAGACGCAACATCGGTTTGCAGTTGCGGCGTCAAGGTTTTTCGCGCATCCGGTGTGGCGGCAAACGCAGTCACCACCAGTGAAATCGGCGAGGTCACGGCTTTATTCTCGCCGTTATCGTTCCACACCGTTTTCATGCTCATAGAGTCTTTACCCACCGGAATGCTCACGCCCAGTTGCGGGCACAGTTCCATGCCTACCGCTTTTACGGTTGCAAACAGCGCGGCATCTTCACCGGCATGCCCTGCCGGCGCCATCCAGTTGGCAGACAGTTTCAGCTCGCTGATGTCATCAATCAGGCTGGCAGCGATATTGGTGATGGATTCACCAATCGCCATGCGGCCGGAAGCCGGCGCGTTAATCAACGCCAGCGGCGCCTTTTCACCGATGGCGAAAGCCTCGCCACGGTAGGTTTCATAACCGGCTACGGTCACGCCAACGTCAGCCACCGGCACCTGCCATGGCCCTACCATCTGTTCACGTGCCACCAAACCTGTCACGGAGCGGTCGCCGATGGTAATCAGGAAAGTCTTGTCAGCCACGCCCGGCAAGCGCAGCACGCGCGCCGCAGCTTCTTTCAAATCAATGCTGCCGGTATCAAAGGCTTTTAACTGCTTTGTCGCGCTTTTCACATCGCGCGTCATTTTTGGCGGCTTGCCCAGCAATACGGATAAATCCATATCCACCGGTTTGTTGTCAAAATGGCTGTCAGCCACAGTCAGGTGACGCTGTTCTGTCGCATAACCCACCACGGCAAACGGGCAACGCTCGCGCTCGCAGATTTCCTTGAAACGCGGCAGGTCCTCTTTGGCGATCGCCATCACGTAGCGCTCCTGCGCTTCGTTGCTCCACAGCTCACGCGGTGACATGCCTGGCTCTTCGTTGTGCACGTCACGCAGCTGGAACAATGCGCCTACGCCTGCGTCATTCACCAGCTCCGGGAAGGCATTGGAGATACCTCCCGCGCCCACGTCATGGATGCTCAAGATCGGGTTGGCATCACCCAGTTGCCAGCAGCGGTCAATCACTTCCTGCGCACGGCGCTCCAGTTCAGGGTTGCCGCGCTGCACGGAGTCGAAGTCCAGGTTCTCGACGTTGCTGCCGGTATCCATGCTGGAAGCAGCACCGCCGCCCAAACCGATCAGCATTGCTGGGCCGCCCAGCTGAATCAGCGCAGCACCGGGGGGTATCGGGTTCTTTTTGGAGTGTTTTGCAGAAATGCTGCCGATACCGCCAGCCAGCATGATGGGCTTGTGGTAACCGCGCACTTCGGTTTGGCCATCAGCGCCAGGCGCAGCTATTTCCAGCGTGCGGAAATAACCGGTAATGTTCGGGCGGCCAAATTCATTGTTGTAAGCCGCACCGCCCAAAGGGCCGTCAATCATGATCTGCAATGGTGAAGCAATGCGGCCAGGTTTGCCGTAAGCCGCGGATTCCCAAGGCTGGGTAAAATCTGGAATATTCAGGTTCGACACTGAAAAGCCGGTCAGGCCTGCTTTAGGTTTTGAACCGCTGCCGGTGGCGCCTTCGTCACGGATTTCACCGCCTGCGCCGGTTGCCGCACCCGCAAATGGCGAGATTGCGGTCGGATGGTTATGCGTTTCCACCTTCATCAGGTAGTGCATGTCTTCTTCAACGACGCTGTACGCGCCGTCCTTAGTAGGATAGAAACGTTTAGTCGGCTCGCCGTCTTTCTGGCCGGCCACGATAGATGCGTTGTCAGAATAAGCCACCACGGTCTTGCCCGGGTTCAGCTTGTGCGTATTGCGTATCATGCCGAACAGCGACATTTCCTGCTGCTGGCCGTCAATCACCCAATCCGCGTTGAAGATTTTGTGGCGGCAGTGCTCGGAGTTGGCCTGCGCAAACATCATCAATTCAACATCAGTCGGGTTGCGCTGCATTCTGGTGAAATTGTCAAACAGGTAATCCACTTCATCCGGTGACAGCGCCAGCCCCATATCGCTATTGGCCTGATTTAATGCGGCTTTTCCGCCTTGCAGGACATCTACGGTACACAGTGGTTTAGGCGTATCGGTATGGTAGAGCTTCGCCGCATCCGCCAGCGCCGGAAATACAGATTCCGTCATGCGGTCGTGTATCAGCGGCAACAGCTGCTGGCGTTCCGCCGCACTCAAGGGCTGGCCGTTTTTAGTTTTAATGTAATAGGCAATGCCGCGCTCCACGCGCTGGATTTCCGGCAAACCGCAATGGTTCACAATATCGGTTGCACGCGATGCCCAAGGTGAAATCGTACCCACGCGCGGCAGCACCAGAATCAGCTCGCCCTGAGCATCCTCAACCTGCATGCTTGGCCCGTACGTCAGGATCTGATTGAGCGTATTTTCCTGCCCGGCGGAAAGCGCACTTTCCACCCAGGCAAAGTGCCAGAACTCAGCATATACATGGCCGATATTCGGGCAAATTTCATCCAGCTTTTTCTGGATTTTCTCAATACGGAACGGTGACAAGGCAGCACTGCCGCGCAGGCTGATCATTTGGGGGGTAGGATTGGATTGGCTCATTAAAACTCGGCTAAATATCAATGATTTGAATAAAGCAGAATTTTAACAGATTAGCGGCGATTCCGCCGCTTAAACGGCGACATAAATCGGGTTTATATCGCCATTTACGGAATTCACAGAAACTGGTGTTTTAATGCCTGTGCATAATGGCAGCGTCGCGAAAACGGCATCGCCATGCACTAATTGCTCAGCGCGCCAAACACCTTTTTGAGCAAAGCGCTGCTCTGCCCGATCGGGTCTTTGCGAATGGCGGCTTCCTCTTTTGCCATCATCAGGTAAACGCCATCCAGCGTTTTCTGCGTGACGTACTGCTCAAGGTTTACCTGCTCTTTTTTCACCACGCCGAACTGGCTGCCCATTTCGGCATATTTATTGTACTGCTGCGCAAGCTGTACATTCTCGGTCGCTTTTTTCACGATAGGCAGAAACTTCTCCGCCATCTGCTTCGAGGTGGTTTTTTTAAAATACTGCGTTGCGGCATCATCGCCACCGGTCAGGATGTTTTTTGCATCGGTGACGGTCATTTTCTTTGCAGAATCCACCAGCAAGGCTTTGGCTTCCGGCACTGCAGCTTCTGCCGCGCGGTTCATTTTAAGCACCAGCTCGTCTGCCTGTGCGCCCATCCCCAGCATGCGCATTGCTTTCTCGGTTTTTTTCAGCGCATCCGGCAGCGGGATCTTAACTTCTTTATTGCCCAGGAAACCATCCGTCTTGCTCAGCTCGCTGACAGCTTTGCCTGCCCCCTGGATCAACGCGGTTTTAAGGCCGCTGCTGGCTTCAGCATTGGTCAGGTCAGCAACTCCCTGCGCGCTGGCGTGCCCGGCAAATAATGCAAAAATTAAAACTGCAGATAATAAACGTCGCATGACTTTCTCCGGTTATTTTCGAGGATCTGTAAATAACAATAGCTTAGCGCAAATCATGGTTAATGCAACACCAGCAGCAGATATTTACGCCAAGCGAGCAGTACAACAAACCTGCGGACGAAGCCTGTGCGGCCGGGCTTTGCTTCACCACACCCGGCCTGAACATGCACTAACTGTTACCGGGACTTACATGCCAGATATTTTTAGCATAGTCGCCAATCGCACGGTCACTTGAAAACTTGGACATATTCGCTACGTTCAACACTGCCATGCGTATCCACGCATCACGGTCCCGATACAGCTTACCGACCTCATCCTGCGTCTTGATATAGCTTGCGTAATCTGCCAGCAGCAGATACTGGTCATTATTCAGCAGGTTATCCACGATATTCTGGTAACGGCCGGGCTCCTCTACCGAGAAGTATCCGCTGGCAATCATATCCAGCACCTGCTTCAACTCGGCATTACCATTGTAGTAATCACGCGGGTTATAGCCATTTGCTTTCAGCTCCGCCACCTGCGGCGTGGTCAGGCCGAAAATAAAGATATTCTCATCGCCGACTTCCTCTTTGATCTCAACGTTTGCCCCATCCAGGGTACCAATCGTCAATGCCCCATTCAAAGCCATTTTCATGTTACCGGTGCCGCTGGCCTCGGTGCCGGCGGTTGAAATCTGCTCGGACAGGTCACTGCCGGGGAACAGGATTTCTGCGGCGGAAACCTCATAGTTCGGATAGAAGACCACTTTCAGGCGGTCGCCCACCACCACGTCTTCATTCACGATCGCAGCGACATCGTTGATCAGGCGGATGATCTGCTTGGCCATCGCATAACCTGGCGCGGCCTTACCCCCAAAAATGACGGTGCGAGGCGTCATTCCCTGCTCGCCGCTGCGGATGCGGTTATACAAGGTAACCACATGCAGCACATTCAACAGTTGCCGCTTGTATTCATGAATACGCTTGATCTGCACATCAAACAGGCTGTCGGGATTCAGCACAACCCCTGTCACCTTCTGGATTTTCTCTGCCAGCCGCATCTTGTTAGCCTGCTTTACCTGTGCAAACGCTTTTCTGAAGTCTGCATCATCAGCCAGCGGCGTGATCTTTTTAATATGGCTCAAGTCTTTTTTAAAGTCCGGACCTATCGCTTTTTCGATCAGGCCGGTCAAACCAGGGTTCGCCTGGTTCAGCCAGCGCCGCGGCGTGATGCCATTGGTCACATTCGTCATCTTGCCCGGATAGATCCTGTCAAAATCGGCGAACAAAGTGCTTTTCAGCAGCTCGCTGTGCAATGCAGCCACGCCATTGACCGTATGGCTGCCCACCACGGCAAGGTGCGCCATACGTACGCGGCGGCCATGCGTCTCGTCGATAATGGACACCCGTTTCAGCAGCTCCACGTCACCCGGGAAATGGTGATTCACCATATGCAGGAATTCGTGATTGATCTTATAGATGATTTCGAGATGGCGCGGCAACAGGCGGCCGAACAGGTCAACAGACCAGGTTTCGAGCGCTTCCGGCATCAGTGTATGGTTGGTGTAAGCGAATATCTTGCCGACCAGGCCCCAGGCAAAATCCCAAGGCAGGTGATGCTCATCCACCAACTGGTACATCATTTCCGCAACACCGATCGAGGGATGGGTATCGTTGAGCTGAATGGCGATTTTTTCCGGCAGGATTTTCCAGTCTTCCTGGCATTTGATTTCACGCGAGGTCAGGAAGCGGCGCAGGATATCCTGGATAGAAGCCGAAACAAAGAAATACTGCTGCTTCAGGCGCAGTTCCTTGCCCAGCTCACAGACGTCGTTCGGGTAAAGGATCTTGGAAATGCTTTCCGTCGCATTTCGCTCCTGAACAGCGCGCTCGTAATTACCATCGTTAAAATGGCGTAAATCAAATTCACGCGCGGCCTTAGCCGCCCATAGCCTTAAATTATTCACCGTCTCGGTGCCGTAGCCGGGCACCGGAACATCATATGCCATCGCGACGACATGCTCGGCATCCACCCAGCGCTGAGCCTGGCAGCCATCTTCCGGATACGTCACCACATGGCCATAGAACCTGATGTTGTAATGCGCCTCAGGGCGCTGGAACTCCCAGATATTGCCGTAACGCAGCCAGTTATCAGGATTCTCAACCTGCTGACCATTCTCGATACTTTGCCTGAACATGCCATATTCATAACGGATACCATAACCCGCTGCAGGAATATCCATGGTCGCCATTGAATCGAGAAAACACGCAGCAAGCCTGCCCAGGCCGCCGTTACCGAGCGCCGCATCATTCTCAATCTCCACGGTAGCTTCCAGGTCACGGCCTAAAGCGGCCAAACCTTCCTTCAACTCATCATTCAAGCCCAGATTTAGTGCAGTATTGCTCAGCATGCGCCCGATCAGGAACTCTAACGATAGGTAATAAACACGCTTGGGGTCATCCTTATAGTAGGACTCCGCCGTTTTGACCCAGCGTTCGACCACATGGTCACGCACGGTATAACTTGCAGCCTCGTACCAGTCGCGCGGCGTTGCGGCATCGCTGGTCTTGAATGTAGAGAATATCAGATGCTGCTGCAAACCCTGCTTGACCGGAGGCAGCTTGATATTGGCCGTGACTTTGTTTTTGGGGTTACGCTTGGGGGTCTTTGGGCTTTCGTTTGGCGTTTTCATATTGGCAGTCTTTGATGTTGAATATATTGAATATTCTAGCAAAAGTTAGGCCAGTTCCAGAAGCCTTTCTGCAACCAGGGCGACTTGCTTCCGCCGGATGTCCGCCCGGCCGCATTCAACGAGATAAAGCCACATCAAAAAAAGGGAATAAATCCCTTTTAAAATAATCGCTTGCCTGTATAATTGATTGGGTCCAATTCTCAAAAACAACAGCACCAAGGGAGCATGACCATGACGGATAATAGCAATACCAACACCACAACAACGAATGCAGCTGGCAACCCATCAAAAACCAGCACCATCTTAAAAGCACTGGAAGACCTGACGCTGTATATAAAAAAGGGGGCCATATCCAGCGACATGGTGCTATACGCACTGGACAGGGAGCTCACAGATGCCGGCTTCCGCAGCAATCTGGCTCGAGAATACACCACGCAAAACACACAATCCATCAACAGAGGCCATGGCGGCTTGTCAGCTGAAGATATCATGGCTCAGGCAGGCCACGATAGCACCAGCATCAAGGCCGTGACGCAAACACTGGAACCGCATCGGCAAAGATTACTGTCAGGAACGATCAGCAAGCTAAGTGTGGCAGCACCTGTGATCAACAGCATCACGCTTGTGCACGACTACACACAAGCGATAGAAAGAGTGCAGCCCTATGTAGATAAAAAACAGATGGGCGAAGAAGCTGCACGCGATTATGCGGCAGCCATCGTTGAAAGCAAGCTGGAACAAAACTTAACCATGGGCTTATCAGCTGACCTGGGCAACTTCCGGCTTGGTCAGTGGGTGAAAAACCACCCGGAAATTCCGGAGCGCGTTCTGCAAGAACTGGATTTGGGCGGCGTAAGGACGCTGCAGCAACAGATGTCCGGCGCAATACCGGAAGCATAAAAAAAGCCGCCCGGAATATCGGGCGGCTCTGCTTTGGGCGTAAATTCAACGGATCAATCTCCGGGCGTGGCTGCACTGCTAGTTTCAAAGGTAGAAAACAACAAATGCTACTGCATCACCTGTTGAATGGCAGGCAGTTTAAACCCAGGTTGGCCTTGGCTGTTTTACGAATAGTTGTCTTGGATTTTGTTTCAGCTTACGTTTTCATCGAAGACAATCCTCGAGTCGAAAATCACTTAAACACTTTGAGTAAAAACTTAAGCCCGCATTGAGATAGTTAATAAACAAGATGGGCCTTACCAACCTCTATCAATAAAAACCCTTGACAGAAAGCCAAACTTATATATATTTAAATGGGATTTTTTACCACTTTTAGATTAATCTCTGGGTTTAAGTTTAAATTAGCAATCAACATAATTAATGGAGGGAATAATGGCTGAAACTATCACAATTAATGGAGGAATCCTGCATCGAGAAAGACCTGAAATAATAAAAAAATTAATCACAGAGTTAGCCCCTCCGACAGGTAGCCCACTACCTGATATGTTAAACAAATCAACCGCTACAGAACAGCAATTAAACGCTGCTCTTGAAATCGTTACGCTGTTTAAAAAAGAAAATCCAGAAGCATTTGATAAAAATTCATCCAAGGCACTTAATATCTTTATCCAATCCTTAGAAAAAGTGCGCACGGATGGAATTTCTCTTAAGGAGGCAGAACAAGGTTATAACGTTAGTTCATATCGCAATAGAAGCATACCAGTTATAGAAAGCCTCACGCTTTCAACCCCCGATACCAGACTAGAATTAAAGCTGCCGCGAAATGAAGGCTTTGATAATAACAAACAGCATGACGTCATGAAGTTAGGCCCAAGTCGATAACTGCGAGAACCAATTCAAAAGCTTACGTTTATTCGCACAATCGTCAATTAAACAATTTTCTTATTAATTATTAATAAAAAAAACCGCACTTAAAAGCGCGGTTTTTAATTAAAAATAAGCCTTCAGCCTCAACTAATTAAACTATTCATGCGTTTTACAAAGCTGGCCGGATCCTCCAGCGTGCCGCCTTCCGCAAGCAAGGCCTGGTCAAACAGCACATGCGCCAAGTTTGCAAACACATCCTCTGCACTTTCTGCCTCAATGCGCTTAACCAGCTTGTGTGCCGGGTTGATCTCCAGGATCGGTTTCGCTTCCGGCGCTTTCTGCCCGGCTGATTTCAGGATACGCGCAAGATTCCCTGACAGGTCATTCTCGTCGCTCACCAGGCAGGCCGGTGAATCCGTCAGCCGATGCGTCACACGCACATCCTTGACCTGCTCACCCAGCGTCTGCTTGATTTTCTCAACCAGGGTCCTGGCTTCTTCTTCAATCTTTTTCTGGATCTCTTTTTCAGTATCGGACTCCAGCTTGCCTAAATCCAGGTCGCCCTTGGCAATAGATTGCAGTTTCTTGCCTTCAAACTCCGTCAGGCTGCCGAGCAGCCATTCGTCCACACGGTCACTCATGAGCAACACTTCAATGCCTTTTTTGCGGAAAATCTCAAGGTGCGGGCTATGCTGCGCGGCAGAAAAACTGTCGGCAGTGATGTAGTAAATTGCATCCTGCTCCGGCTGCATGCGCGAGATGTAGTCTTTCAGCGAAACATCCTGCACATCGCTATCGGCCTTGGTGGAAGCAAAGCGCAGCAGGCCGGCGATCCTGTCTTTATTGGCAAAGTCTTCACCGGGACCTTCTTTCAGCACGCGGCCAAACTCCTTATAGAATCTGGCGTAATCTTCAGGTTTGTTTTCTGCCATGTCTTCAAGCAGGGCAAGCAGCTTTTTCACCGAGCCGGCCTTAATCGCTTCCACATCGCGGCTGGACTGGAGGATCTCGCGTGACACATTGAGCGGCAGGTCAGATGTGTCAATCACGCCGCGTACAAATCGCAGGTATTGCGGCATGAGCTTTTCAGCATCTTCCATGATGAATACCCGTTTGACATAAAGCTTGATGCCGTGGCTGCGCTCGCGGTCATACAGGTCAAACGGCGCCTTGCCCGGAATATACAATAATGAGATATATTCCTGCTTGCCCTCTACGCGGCTGTGGGTATAAGCCAGCGGGTTTTCAAAATCATGTGAAACGTGCTTGTAGAACTCCTGGTACTCTTCTTCAGTAATATCGTTCTTGCTGCGCGCCCACAAAGCCGATGCCTTGTTAACGGTTTCATCTTCATCTGTCGCGATCTCAGCGCCATCCTTCCACTCCGTTTTTTTCATCACGATAGGCAGTATGATGTGGTCTGAATACTTGCGGATGATGGATTTCAGTTTCCAGTCGCTCAGGAACTCATCTTCACCCTCACGCAGGTGCAGCACAATATCCGTACCGCGGCTGGCTTTATCTGCATCTTCGAGCGTAAACTCGCCTTCACCGGCCGATTCCCAGCGCACCGCCTCAGATGCGCCGGCGCGGCGCGTAGTCAGGGTCACTTTATCCGCAATAATGAACGCTGAATAGAAGCCGACGCCAAACTGGCCGATCAGGTTGGCATCTTTTGCCTGATCTCCGGTAAGTGCGTTGAAAAACTCCTTGGTGCCGGATTTGGCAATGGTGCCGATATTCGCAATGACTTCGTCGCGGCTCATGCCGATACCGTTATCCGAGATCGTTAATGTGCGTGCCTCGCGGTCGAAGGCGATGCGAATCTTCAGCTCGCTGTCATTTTCATACAGCGCGCCATTTGCCAACGCCTCGAAACGCAGCTTATCCGCTGCATCAGACGCATTGGAGATCAGTTCACGCAATACGATTTCCTTGTTGCTGTACAAGGAGTGGATCATGAGCTGCAAGAGTTGTTTAACCTCGGCCTGGAATGCCATTGATTGTTTCTGGTGACTGTTTTTTTGTGCTGCCTCAGTGGACATAAGATTAAGCTCCCGATGTTATAAATGTAAAACAATGTTGACTATGTGGGGATGGTTTGCATGATTTCAAGCATGGCGGCACTGATGGGGCACCAATACTAAATTTTCGATTTGTCATCAAAGTTTCAAACAAAAACCATAAAAATAAACAATAATATTGTTTTACAAGACTAGAATGCACAATATCTGGCGCAATCTCACCGGCAAATAATTATGGAAAACAACGACACCCCGACCCCAGCAGACAAAGCGCTATTAGCCGCAATAGACCTTGGCTCGAACAGTTTCCGGCTCGAAATCGGCCGTCTCGATGGCGGCCAGATACAACGCGTTGAGTACATTAAAGAACCGGTACGCCAGGGCGGCGACCTCGATGAAGACCGCAACCTCACGCCAGAAGCGATTGAACGCGGCCTGCGTTGCCTGGCAAGATTCGCCGAACGCCTGCACGGGTTTGATGCATCGCATGTGCGTGCAGTCGCCACGCAGACATTGCGTGAGGCCAATAACCGCGATGTTTTCCTGAAACTTGCCAATAGAACCCTGGGCTTTGATGTAGAGGTGATTTCCGGCGTTGAAGAAGCGCGGCTGATATACCAGGGCGTTAACCGGTTCCTGCCTCAATCCGACGAAAAAAGGCTGGTCATCGACATTGGCGGCCGTTCTACCGAGTTCATCCTGGGCCAGGGCTTTAAATCCCACCACACAGCCTCGCTGCATGTTGGTTCCGTAGCGTGGTCGCTCAAGCATTTCCCCTCCGGCGAATTCACTGAAAAAGCCTTTTCACGCGCCCAGATCGCAGCCGAGTCTATTTTCGAAACATTAGGCGAACACTACAGCAACAGGCACTGGAATGTCGCCTATGGCGCTTCCGGCACCATAGGCGCCGTTGCTGACGTGCTGGTGCAATACGGCAGGCCGCCGGATGTTGTCACCAGGGAAGGTCTCCATTGGCTGCGCGAAGAACTGCTGCGCGCGCGCAATGCCGAGAAAGTGCGCCTGAACGGCCTGCGTGAAGACCGCAAGCCGGTAATTGCCGGCGGATTGTCGGTATTGATCGCAGTATTCGAGTTCCTGCAGATCGAATCGCTGAATGTAGCCAAAGGCGCCTTGAGGCACGGCCTTCTTTACGACATGCTGGCGCGTGAAAACGACATGCTGGATTTAAGGAACGCATCATTACGCCGCCTGGCTAAAAAGTTCGATGTAGACCAGAACCATGCCAATACCGTAGCGAATGTCGCCGTAAAACTGTTTGAAAAAGTAACGCAGGATATCAACTTTGCCGTGGGCGAGCAGCAGATACACACGCGAAAGCTGCGCTGGGCGGCGCAGCTGCATGAGATCGGCAGCATGATTTCCCCGGTCGATGCGCATATTCACGGCGCCTACATCCTGGAACATACGGAACCGCAGGGGTTTGCGCAAAGTGAACTGCATTGCCTGAGCCTGCTGATACTTGGGCATCGCGGCAAGATCAAGCGCCTGGAAGCCGACTTGTCAAACCGCATCTTCACCATGCAGCTGCTGTGCCTGCGCCTTGCCGTCATTATGTGCCATGCACGCAAAAAACCCAACCTGCGTGGCATCCAGCTATCACTTATTGCCCATAAGATCACTCTGGCGCTCCCCGGCTACTGGCCAGAAAAGTACCCGCAATCCTATTACCTGCTGGATGAAGAAACACTGGCCTGGCAAAAAACCCACTGGCAGCTGGAGCTGCTTGCCGGCTGAGAATGCTGTCATAAAAAATTCATTTGCATTAAAGAATAAACGATATAAACTGTTTATATCGTTTATTGGAAAGGTGCCCCTATGTCAAAAATCAACCCCGTACAAGCTGCCGCACTGAAAGACCCTGTTGAGAAAACAGCATCTGAAAAAACAGTGCCGGAAAAAAAAGCCGCACCGACAAAAGCCGTCGCGACTAAACCAGCCACCGTTAAAGCGCCTGTAGCAAAAACCGCAGCAGCCAAACCTGTAGCAAAAGCGGCCGTAAAACCTGCTCCAGGCGGTGAGGCATTGAAAACTGCCGCGCCTAAAAAAGCCGAGAAACCCGCAAAAGAAAAGACGCCAAAACTCAAAATGGAGCGTGACAGCTTTACCATGCCCAAAACCGAGTATGCGCAGTTTCATGTACTGAAAGAACGCCTGAATACATTAGGCCAGCCAGCCAAGAAAAGTGAACTGTTGCGCGCAGGCATCATGCAGCTCAGCGCCATGACAGATGCGGCCTTAAAAGCCGCTTTAGCGAAAGTACCGGCCATTAAAACCGGCCGGCCGAAAAAGAAATAACATGTAAACCCTGCCAGGCTGAATGAATTCCTAGCCCTTAATTTTAGCCTGACAGGATCACCTGGCTGAGTGTGCGTTGATTTCGTCCAGGGTTTTCTGAATCTGAGATTGCAGCTTACGGTCTTTTTCAGCCAGTTGCAGCGCTTTTTCGGCAGATGCCCTGGCGGCAGTAACATCGCCTTGCGCAAGCAGCACATTCGCAAGGTTGTTGTGCGCGGCTGCGGAATCAGGATATGCTTCAATGGCATTGCGGAATGCGCTTGCGGCGCCGCTCAGGTCGCCGGCAGCATAGGCGCTGTTTCCGAGCCCCGTCAATATTACCAGGTGCCTTGGCCATTGCCTGGCAGCGGCAGCATAAGCCACTTGCAGGTCGGCGGCATCCGCAGCCTTCTCAAAGCTGACCAGTGCCGCAGCCACTGCGTCTGCCCCGGCGCTGGCAGGCAGGCTGCCCGGTTTTAATGCAACGAACGCCCAATATTGGCTGCGTGCCCACGTGCGCTGAAAAGTGCTCAAGGTCATTTCAAAGCGTTTAAAAGTGCCGGAGCGCAGCCAGACCAGTTCTTTATCCAGGTCATAACCGACAACGACTGCATAATGCCACGAGGGCGCCCAGGATAAGCCCAGGTTCTGCATCACGACCACGACGTTGCCGGCCGCGATCTCTTTCAACACGGCACCGAGTTCCGGTTCGATCTTCACAGCCAGGGCACCATGCCTGCGTGCGGCAACCAGCATTTCAATCTGCAGACTGCCTTTACGGCTGGGGATATAAACCTCGGGCACGAGCTGATCGGGACTGACGCCGATGTTGACTGCATTAAGCGCCGTTGCAAGCGCGGCAGGACCGCAATGATATTGCTCCTGCGGGAAGAACGGAGTAGCGGCCAATTCCGCATGCCGGGGCAACTGCGGATCGTGCGTGGCCTCGCGCACACCCGTGGCAGCACAGGCGCTGAGCAGGAATGCAAAAGCCAGCATGCTGCCTTTAAGCAGCATACTGGCCGGCCTGGTAGAAAACGCTGTCAATGACAATGACGTGTATCTAGCGGACAGACCTTGTGAAAGGGAAAATCTTGGTGAATCCGAGAATATCGGTCAGCAGCAGCACGAAGAACACCAGCAGAATTGCACCGATAATGCCGCCAGCCGGTGCCGTATCGAGTTGTGAAGCAACCATGCCGGCTTCTTCATCAGTCAATGCAGCCACACGATCCTGTGCCTGTGCCGGGTCTATGCCACGGGCCACCAGTGCCGCCTGCACATCTTCACGTGACAGTGCGGCAACAATCAGCGCGCGGTTCTGGTTGCCTTCATTGCTCACTGCACTCTCGGCAACCTGCCCTGCACTGATCATGGCTGCCTGAACGGTTTGGATCGAACCGGTAAACAATATTGATGCCGCAAGAAATGCAGTGAAAAAACGTTTAACAAAAATCATGATAAATACTCCTTGAGTGAATTTAAAGCTTCTCGATATCCGTAAGAATTTAATCACCAACCGGCCTTAAACTATTCGCCAAGTGGCATGCGCATCCCGGAAAGCGCAAATCGTTAAGGCAGCCTGATGCATAGAACGCACATCAAAAATATCACAGATATACAATTATGCATACCGTTAACTTTACAAGCTTAATAGTTTGAATCTTGAGATGAAAAAGCTTGACGCTTCAGCTATCAGGCTGCCTGACGGTGTGGACATAATATGTTGCATCATTGCCGACAAGGCGTTGCCGCAGCCACCAGACCGAGCCTTTCTTAACGACGCCGGCACTCTGGTGCATACCCAGCAGCTTCGTGATCAGTAATCCAAGGTTCGGCTGATGCCCGACTATCAATACTGTTTTAGCGCTATATTTAGAGGCCAGCTCTCTGGCGATGCGCTCCGCACTGCTGTCCACGCTTAAAAACTCTTCGATTTTCACTGGCGCCTGATTCAATGCAGACAGTGCCGCTGCCGTTTCCCGGCAACGCTGTGCAGGGCTACACAGCACCACTGTGACGGCAGGCAGGTAATCACTGAGCCACTTTGCCATCCTGGCCGCATCTTTACGGCCGCGTTTGGTCAAGGCGCGGTCTGTATCCCTGCCGCTGGCGCTGACATCTTCAGCCTCGGCATGCCGCCAGAATATTAAATCCGCCATAGATATTCCATTCGTTTAATCGGCATATTTCTGTATCAGGAACTGCTGGGCACTGAACACCGGCAGTTTGGCAAGCGCAGGCTGGCTTGCACTTAATTGATAGCTGCCGTCATCCTGTAACAGCCAGGCATCGTGATTATCATCCAGGTAGACCTGGCAGCATTCCTGCAGGATCCTGGCGCGGTTTTTGGCATCGGTGATCGGCCAGGCGATTTCCACGCGCCGCATCATGTTGCGGTTCATCCAGTCCGCACTTGAAAGCCACATGCATTCATCGGCATCAATCTTGAAATAGAACACGCGCGAATGTTCCAGCAGGCGGCCAATCACCGAGCGTACACGGATGCGGCCATCCAGCCCCTTTGCATTGACCGGCAGGATACACGCGCCGCGCAGTATCAGGTCGATTTCCACCCCGGCGCGCCCTGCCCTGACCAGCGCCCGCACCAGCATTTCATCGGTCAAGGCATTCATTTTCAGGATAATACGAACCGGCTTGCCCGCCTTGGCAGCCGCTTCGGACGCCCTGATCTTGGCGAGCATCTGCTTATGCAGGTTAAATGGCGCGACCAGCAGCTTCTGCATGCGTGGCAGCTTGACCTGGCTGGCGATATGCCTGAACAGATGCTCCATATCGCGGGTAATCTGGGGGTCGGCAGTGAGCATGCTGACATCGGTATAAAGACGCGCGGTCTTAGGATTGTAATTGCCGGTAGAAACATGACCATAGTATTTAAGGCCTGCGCCCTCACGCCGCATCACCAGCAGCATTTTTGCATGTGTCTTCAGGCCTACGATACCATACACGACTTGCGCACCGACTGATTCGAGATCCTCAGCCCAGTTGATGTTGGCTTCTTCATCGAACCTGGCCTTCAGCTCCACGACTGCCATGACTTCCTTGCCGCGCCGGACGGCTTCCTGCAGCAGCTTGAGCATACGCGGGTCTGAACCGGTACGGTAAATTGTCTGCTGGATAGACAGTACATCGGGGTCATTGACGGCCTCACGCAGAAAATCGATGACCGATTCAAAACTTTCATAGGGCTGGTGAATCAGGATATCCTGCTGCTTCAGCTGTGTAAAAAATGACTGGTTAGGCTGCAGCAAAGCGCTGATTTTAGGTTCAAACGGCTTGAAATTGAGATGACTGCCTTCGGCAAGATTCGCCCACATCATCAAACGTGCCAGATTAACAGGACCATGCACGCGATAAAGCGATTCTTTAGGCAGGTCAAACTGTTTCAATAAGAATTTAGCCAGTTTTTCATCGCAACTGTTGGAGACTTCCAGGCGCACCGCATCGCCAAAGTTTCTCTGCACCAGGCCCTGGCGTAATGCGGTACGTAGGTTTTTCACGTCTTCCTCATCCACAGCCAGGTCTGAATGCCGGGTAACGCGGAATTGTGAAAAGCTCAGCATTTCACGCCCGGCAAACAGGCTCTCCAGATGCGTGCGTATGATGCTTGATAAGGAAACGAACAATTGCTGCTTGCCGCTCAGGTTCTTCGGCAGCTTAATCAGTCTGGGCAAAGCCCTGGGGACGCGCACGATCGCAATATTATTCTGCCGCCCGAAAGCATCCGTGCCGCCTAGAGAAACAATAAAATTGAGCGATTTATTGGCCACCTGCGGAAACGGATGCGAAGGATCCAGCGCTACCGGCACCAGCAATGGGCGTACATTCGAATCAAAATAGCGCGAAACCCAGCGCTTCTGCTCAGCCGTACGCTCACCGTGCGATACCAGGCGAATGCCTTGCGCTTCAAGTGCCGGCACCAGTTCATTGTTGAAAATGTCATACTGCTTATCGACGAGGGCATGCGCTACTTTTGAGATCGCCTGATAACTCTCGACATTCACGTCACTCTGCTGCTCGCCATCACGCATGGCATCGACATGCGGTGCCGCACGCACCTCAAAGAACTCATCCAGGTTTGATGAAACAATCGAAAGAAAACGCAGGCGTTCAAGCAGGGGATACTCTGTGTTCTGCGCCAGGCTCATGACACGCTCATTGAACGCAAGAATACTGATGTCGCGATTCAGGAGTTTTATTGGGGAATTAATCGTCCGCATGTTATTAACAATAATATAGTTTCAAACATACTATGCGTCAATTATGACAATTTAATGAAGTTACGGTGAAAATGAAACCGCGTCAGCCACACAAAAAACCAAACCAGCGCTTGATTGTATTGCAAAGTTCCAATGCGGTGCCAGAGGTATGCATATGAAACCATGCAAGAAGCGGAACCTCCACGGATAAATCCGCTTTATTCGGCAAGTATTTTAGACGCAAGTACCTTTGATAACAGCGCCGCCGCGGCAGCGAATCCGAAAGGCGCCGTCACACAGACGCTGGAACCATAGCCGGCACAATTCAGCCCGGTGACGGCGGCCTCGGCATCGGTCTCACAGGTACGGTTGGGCTGAATGACATTTTCATCGGAATAAATGGCAGTAATGCCAAACAGTGAGGCTTTGCGCCGGGAGGTTTTGTTCTTCGAATCGTCGCCTTTAGGGAAGGCATAATCGCGGCGCAGGCCGTTCCTGACTTTGGCCAGCAAGCGGTCACCCGTCACGAGCGACAGATCAGCCTGCCTGATCCTGGTAGGGTCGAGGCGCCCGCCGGCACCGCCGGTGGTCACTATCGGGATATTGTTTGATTTGCAGAAAGCCACGATTGCCATTTTGGCCTTGGCGTCATCAATGCAATCAACGATGCCGTCATAGTTGCGACTCAACATCTCTCCCGCGTTTTCCTGCGTCACGAAATCCTCGATCTCATGCACGGTTGCCAGCGGATTGATACTGTGGATGCGTTCGCGCATTGCGGTTACCTTGGCTTTGCCAAAAGCGCCATCCACTGCATGCAGCTGGCGATTCACATTGGATTCGGCAATGTTATCCAGGTCGATCAGCGTAATGGTGCCGACCGCATTGCGCGCCAATGCCTCTGCCGCCCAGCTGCCGACTCCGCCAATGCCGATCACGCAGATATGCGCTGACTGCAGCCTGGCCAAGCCCTCCGCGCCATAAAGCCGTGACACGCCGCCGAATCGCCTGGCGACATCGACATCATCATCGGGAACGGTTGAATTACCCACCGTCATGTTTCCAGCACCACGAATGCTGCAGCCAGGTTTTTTTCATCACTGATACTGATATGCGTGTGGCTGATATTCCTGCTTTGCAGAAAAACCTGCAACTCCGGCGCCAGGATCAGCATCGGCTTGCCGAGCTCGTCATGCGAGACTGCAATGTTCTGCAAAGTAGCCGGCGCGCGCAAACCGGTACCCAGGGCTTTGGAAAATGCTTCTTTTGCGGCAAAGCGCTTAGCCAGGAAGCGTGGCTTGATGCCGGATGCGAGATAACTGGCAAATTCACTTTCCGCCAGAATGCGCTGCGCGAATGCGTCACCGAATTCTTCAAGTGATGCCTTGATGCGCGCAACTTCAACGATGTCTGTGCCTATGCCAAATATCATATGCATTTACGTGACAAGTTACTCGGGTGCAAACTCTTTGATCAGCGCCTTCATCTCACGCACTGCATTGTCCCAGCCCACAAACAGCGCATGCGCCACGATGGCATGGCCGATGTTCAGCTCTTCCAAACCGTGGATGGCTGCGATTTCATGTACATTGTGATAATGCAGGCCATGCCCTGCATTCACGACCAGCCCCAGATCAAGCGCATGCATTACCGCTGCTTTGATACGCTCCAGTTCGGCAGCTTTTGCCGTTTCATGCTCGGCATCGGCAAAGGTGCCGGTATGCAATTCAATCACCGGCGCACCGGTTTTCTTTGCCGCATCAATCTGCGCAATATCCGGGCCGATGAACAACGAAACGCGGATGCCGGCATCGCTGAGCCTTTTGACGGCTTTCTGTACATTGCTGAAATTTCCCGCAACATCCAGCCCCCCCTCTGTCGTGCGCTCCTCACGGCGTTCCGGCACCAGGCATACATCCTGCGGCGCGACCTGCAAGGCGATATCGATCATTTCATCCGTCACTGCGCACTCGAGATTCATCTTGGTCTGCAACAAGGGGCGCAGCGCGAATATATCGGCATCCTGCATGTGGCGGCGGTCTTCACGCAGGTGCAGGGTAATGCTGTCCGCACCGGACTGCTCGGCGCGCAAAGCCGCCTGCACTACGCTCGGGTATTTTGTGCCACGCGCCTGGCGTATGGTTGCGACGTGGTCGATATTGACACCTAATTTAATCATTTTTGACTTTCTAAAAACTTGGTTTTAACCGCCGATGAACGCCGATGCACGCAGATAAAACTTTTTGAGTTTAACTTTATACAGTAGTTGTTAGTACTTATTTTAAATTCAAACTACTTGTAAAATACTTAGCAATTCAAGCTGTTTTTATCGGCGTGCATCGGCGGTTAACTTAAAACTAAAAATCCTGCAAATCTATCAATAACTGCCTTGTATGCAGCGGCTTATCACCCAGGTAATGCGCCAGCAGATAACGCATGAGCTGCTTGCTCTGCTGCTTGGTTTGCACTTGACCATAATCATCATTGGCCATATCAATCAGGGTTTTGCCCAGCAACTGTACGCCATTGTCATATTTACCCAAGGCGCCCTGTAACTTGAACGCACCAGATTCTGCCACATAGCGATAATTTTGCGCTGCAACAATTGCTTCATCATCCATGTCCGTTGCCAGCGGAATGGCATAACCTAACTCCTGCAGGAACTTCAGCTCAAACCTGCGCAGAATTGTTGCTAAATCCTGCCCGGTCGCCAGTCTTTGCAGTGTGTCTGCATAATATTCAAACAATGCCTCATGCGGGTCTTCACGCGGCAGCAATCGCAGCAATAGCTCATTGAGGTAAAAGCCGCACATGAGCGCCTCGCCCTGCAACAGCAACAGGCTGCCGTTCCAGTCCAGGCTGTGCAATGTTTTCAGCTCCTGCTTGCCCGACCAGGTTGCAGACATTGGCTGAAACGCCTGCAGCAGGCCGCGCATCGCTGAACGCGGACGCCTTGCCCCCTTGGCAGTCGTTGCAACGCGCCCGAAATTGCGCGCAAACAACTCCACCACCAGGCTGGTTTCTTTAAACGGATAGGTATGCAGCACGTAAACTGCCTGGTTATCCTGCCGGTGTGTAGTGACTGTAGCCATAACAACTTTAATTTAAACCGCCGATGCACGCCGATAAACGCAGATAAAACCCATGAATTATATTTCTCTGGACACTGCGGCAATACACATCTCTATCATTTCCAAACAAGAAAGAAATTTATACTGAGATTCTAATGACAAAACCACTGATTCACTTTTTCGATGATCTGAAATCGGCGTTTATCGGCGTGCATCGGCGGTTAACAATCAATATCCCAGACTCTTCAGCGCCCGCTCGTCGTCTGCCCAGCCGCCTTTTACTTTCACCCAGACTTCAAGATACACTTTTCCGCCGAACAGTTTTTCCATATCCATCCGCGCTTCGGTGGATATCTGCTTGAGCTTCTCGCCGCCCTTGCCGATCAGCATAGGCTTCTGGCTTTCCTTATCGACGATCACTGCGCAGAAAATGCGGCGCAGTTTGCCAACCTGTTCGAACTTTTCGATTTCCACAGCTACTGAATACGGAATTTCATCCCCTGAGAACCTGAATACTTTTTCACGCACCAGTTCCGCAGCGAGGAAGCGTTCATTCTTGTCAGTCAGTTCATCTTCGGCATAGATTGCCGGCTGCTCCGGCAGGTATTTGCGGATAGTGGTCAGCAGTTCTTCAATATTGAGCGTCTTTTTGGCACTGACCGGCACGATGTCCGCAAACGGGAACTCAAGGTCAAAATCCTGGATCAGCGGCAACAGGTTGCCTTTATCACCCATCAGGTCCAGCTTGTTCACCACCAGGATAGTCGGTGTTGTTTCCGACAGCAGTTTGAGCACCATACGGTCAGCATCGCCGAGCTTCATCGGCTCAATCACGAACAGCACCACATCGACTTCTGACAGTACCTGCGTCACGGTTTTATTCAAGCCTTTATTCAGGGCATTAAGGTGTTTCTGCTGGAAACCCGGCGTATCCACAAACAGATACTGGGTGTCATCCGTGGTATGGATGCCCAGCAAGCGATGCCTGGTGGTTTGCGCCTTGCGTGAAGTAATGGCTAACTTGGTACCCAGAATGTGGTTTAACAAAGTAGATTTACCCACGTTCGGGCGGCCGACGATCGCCACCGTTCCGCATTTAAAGACGGATGCCTCACCAATATCTGCTTCGAAGTCGTGGTCTGTCATTTTTTAGTTTTTCCAATATAGTTTTTTTTGATTTCCAGCAAGGCGAGCTGGGCTGCCTGCTGCTCAGCAAGCCGGCGGCTGCTGCCTTCGCCTACGGTGCGAATATCATGTTTCTGAATAAAACACTCCACTACAAACTTCTGGGCATGTGCTTCACCGCTGGTAAGCGTAACGGTGTATTCCGGCACGGCGATTTTTCTGCTTTGCAGCAACTCTTGCAGTAATGATTTGGGGTCTTTATCAATCACCTTCGGGTCGATCGTATCCAGCTTGGCTGCGTAAAGCCCAAGTACAAACGCTTCTGCGGCGTGAAAACCGCCATCGAGATAAACTGCGCCGATAATGGCTTCCAGCGCATCGGCCAGAATGGAAGGCCTGCGCCAGCCTGCGCTTTTCAACTCACCTTCACCTAATTTAAGCGCATCGCCCAGGTTAAGGGATGTCGCCAGTTCACTCAATGTTGCCTCTTTTACGAGCTGCGCGCGCAAGCGGCTCAAATCACCTTCTGCCAGTTTCGGGAAGCGCTGGTAAAGCTGATTGGCAATAATGAAGTTGAGAGCGCCATCACCCAGGAACTCCAGGCGCTCATTATTGTGGGCGCCAAAACTGCGGTGCGTCAGCGCCTGCGTCAGCAGATTAACGTGAGTAAAAGTATGCGACAGGCGCCTGGCTAATTCCTGCTGAATCATTGTTGACTTTTAAAATGCATGGTCTTACTTTGCATCACCCTGTGTAGAAAAATCAATTAACACACTGATATTGCCGGCAATCGGTTTGACAACCTGATACTCCACATTGACGGTTGTACCGGAACTGGTTTTTTCAATCGTTAAATCTGAGCCCTTCACAACTGAAATATAGGCAATATTGGCCCGCTTATCAAAAGACTTTTTGATATCACTCGCACTCATCGTATCCAGAGGTTCCTGCTTCATGGCACTCAGCACTTTTTTAACCGACAGGAATTCCATGTAGGCAGGCACAACCTTCATGCCAACCAGCGCAACGACAACAAGCAAAGCAGATACAACGACCAGGCCCATCAACGTCACACCATTCTGTGTTTTATGGTCAGCGCGATAATTCTTCAAGTGATTTGTCATGTTCTTCCCCGTGATTGATTGAGTTTGAGATGCTATTTTATATAACACGTATTGCTCAAAGCTATTTTGCAAAAATATTAATGAATCGAATTACCTATTCTAGAACCCTGATCAAAATTCATCCAGATAAAAAACGCCTTGCCGACTAGATTTCTTTCCGGCACGAATCCCCACACCCGGCTATCCGAACTGTTATCCCGGTTATCACCCATGGCCAGGTAATGTCCTGGCGGCACGGTAATCTCCTCATCCTTTAAGAATTTCCCGCCCAGGCTGTCTTCATCATAGCTGCCGACGACATCGTGGATCAGGATATCATGCTGTACGCTGTCCAGCTGTTCACGATATTTTTTCGCCACGATCACATTGAGGCCAGCCATTACGTATTCATAATCACCGGCAAGGGCCTGCGGCACCGGTTCGCCGTTGATCGTCAGTTTTTTATCCTGATAGCGGATCCTGTCACCTGGCAGGCCGATGACACGCTTGATGTAATCCACTGACGGTGCCGGCGGATAATGGAACACCACCACATCACCGCGTTGAGGCTGGTTCACCTCTAAAAAAGTATTGTTCAGTATCGGCACACGCAGGCCATAAGTGAATTTATTCACCAGGATGAAATCACCGGCCAACAAGGTAGGCATCATGGAGCCGGACGGGATTTTAAATGGCTCCACGATAAACGAGCGTACAAAAAACACGACCAGGATTACCGGAAAGAAGCTTTTTGCATATTCCACCAGAATAGGCTCATCTACGCCTGCCGGGCGCTTTTTCCTTAGCACAAGAATATCCAGCAGCCAGATAAAGCCGGTTACTATCAATATGACAATCATGAACAATGCGAACATCATGGCGTTTTACCTTAATTTTGTATGTTTTAAGACTACTTATCTTCAACCCGCAAAATGGCCAGGAACGCTTCTTGCGGGATCTCAACGCTGCCCACCTGCTTCATGCGTTTCTTACCTTCTTTCTGTTTCTCCAGCAACTTGCGCTTACGGGTAATATCACCGCCGTAGCATTTCGCCAGAACGTTCTTACGCATGGCTTTCACCGTTTCACGCGCAATGATGTTGGCACCGATTGAGGCCTGAATCGCCACATCGAACATCTGGCGTGGAATCAGCTCACGCATCTTGGCAGCCACTTCACGGCCTCGGTAGACGCTGCTGCTCCGGTGCACGATCAGGCTTAGCGCATCCACGCGTTCGCCATTCACCATGATATCCAGTTTCACCAGATCCGCGGCACGGAACTCAAGGAACTCGTAATCCATACTTGCATAGCCACGGGAAACAGATTTCAGCTTATCAAAGAAATCGAGCACCACTTCATTCAGCGGCATCTCGTAACTGAGCATCACCTGGCGGCCCATGTACTGCATATTGCGCTGGATACCGCGCTTATTGTTACACAAGGTCATTACCGGACCTACATAATCCTGCGGCATCAGCAGGTTCACCACGATCATGGGCTCGCGGATCTCTTCAATACGCGAAGGCTCCGGCAGGCGGGACGGATTCTCGATCTGCACCACCTCACCGCTTTTAAGCAGCAGCTCATACACCACGGTCGGCGCAGTAGTGATCAGATCCATATCGTATTCACGCTCCAGGCGCTCCTGCACAATCTCCATATGCAGCAAACCAAGGAAACCGCAGCGGAAACCGAAACCCAGCGCAGTCGAATTTTCAGGCTCAAACAGCAGACTGGCGTCATTCAGGCTGAGTTTTTCAAGCGCCGTGCGCAAAGCCTCGAACTGGTTGGACTCGACCGGATACAAACCGGCAAACACTTGCGGCTTCACCTCCTTGAAACCCGGCAGAGGTTCGGCAGCAGGCTTGCCGGCCAAGGTCACGGTATCACCGACTTTAGCAGCAGCCAGCTCTTTGATCCCGGCAATCACGAAGCCTACTTCACCCGCAGAGAGCGCAGTCTTTTGCAGCGATTTAGGCGTAAACACACCCACCTGCTCGCACAGGTATTCGGCGCCCGTTGCCATCAGGCGGATTTTTTCCTTAGGCTTCAGCACACCGTCGATCACGCGCACCAGCATCACCACACCAACGTAGTTATCAAACCACGCATCAATGACCAATGCTTTCAGGGGCTGGGCTACATCACCCTTAGGCGGCGGCACTTTAGCGATCACCGCTTCCAGCACATCGCGCACGCCTACACCGGTTTTGGCCGAACAGCGCACGGCATCACTCGCATCGACACCGATCACATCCTCGATTTCCTGGATCACCCGATCCGGGTCGGCTGAAGGCAAATCAATCTTATTCAGCACTGCCGTGACTTCCACACCCAGGTCAAGCGCTGTATAGCAGTTAGCCACGCTTTGCGCTTCTACACCCTGGCTGGCATCCACCACCAGCAAAGCCCCTTCACAAGCCGAGAGTGAACGGGACACTTCATAACTGAAGTCCACGTGCCCCGGTGTGTCAATCAGGTTCAGCTGATAGACCTGGCCATCATCCGCCTTGTACTGCAAAGCCGCTGTCTGCGCCTTGATCGTAATGCCGCGCTCACGCTCAATATCCATGGAATCAAGCACCTGCGCCTCCATCTCGCGATCAGCCAGGCCACCGCACATATGGATGATCCGGTCAGCCAGCGTAGACTTACCGTGGTCGATGTGGGCAATGATGGAGAAATTACGAATATTTTTCATGGTGTATTTTTAATATGTGACGATTTCAATAACTGGCTAAATTTTACAACCTGGTTCTACTGGTACTGATTCTATTTGGTATTAAGACAAGCCCGATTTCCATCCGACTTACCGGTTTAACAACAAGGGCGCTCTAGGCGCCCTTGTTGTTAAACTGAACAGCTCGGATTTTACAGCAAATTCAAAGTATTAACATCTACTGATTACCGCAGGCATGATGCAATGCCTATTTACCGACCGGAATTTTCACCGGCACGTACAAAGTGTTTTCACCGCGCAATACCAGCAATGCAACAGACTTGCCTGCGGCAAACCCTGCCAGTTGCTTATTAAACTGTTCCAGGCTCTGCACCTCGGAGTTATTCAGCCCCAGGATTACATCGCCACGGCGAACACCCGCCTGGGCAACGGCTCCCTGCGCATCCAGAACCACCAGGCCATTTTTACCACTCAGCTTCTTGCGCTGCTGGGCGGTTGCCTCTTTGAGCACCAGGCCAATGCGGTTAACTTCCGGCTTGGCTGCAGGTTTTGCTGTCTGCGCAACCTCGGTGCCTTCGGTCGGCATTTCACCAACCGTAATATTCAGGGTTTTCTGGCTGCCCTTGCGCAGCACTTCTACCGCCGCAACCTTGCCGGGTTTAGCTGCTGCAACAGCACGCGGCAAATCAGTGGATGCGGTAATCGGCTTACCGTCAAACCTGGTGATCACGTCGCCGGCTTCAAGGCCACCTTTATCGGCAGGCCCGTTCTTTTCAACAGCAGAGACCAGGGCGCCATTCGTATTTTTCATGCCAAATGATTCTGCCAGTTCTTTGCTCAATTCCTGAATGACGATACCGAGCCAGCCACGGTTAACCTTGCCGGTGGCTTTAAGCTGATTGGACACATCCAGGGCCACGTCAATCGGAATGCTGAAAGAGAGCCCCATAGAACCGCCGCTGCGGCTATAAATCTGGGAGTTGATGCCCACCACCTCGCCGGCCAGGTTAAACAGCGGCCCGCCGGAGTTGCCTGGGTTGATCGCCACATCGGTCTGGATGAATGGCACAAAATTCTCCTGCGGCAATGCGCGGCCTTTTGCGCTGACGATACCGGCAGTCATCGTGTTTTCCAGCCCGAAAGGTGAGCCAATCGCTGCAACCCATTCGCCCACTTTCAATTTATTAGGGTCTCCGGTGGTCACTTTCGGCAGGCCGGTGGCCTCGATCTTCACCAAAGCGACATCGGTACGCTTGTCGGCACCGATGATCTTGGCTTTGAACTCACGCTTATCCGACAGCTTGACAATCACCTCGTCCGCCTCGGCCACCACATGCGCATTGGTTAAGATGTAACCGTCACTGCTGATAATAAAACCGGAACCCAGTGACTGCGATTTATATTCCTGCTGCGGTGCGCCATTCTGGCCTGGCACCTGCCCTGGCATAGGAATGCCGAAACGCCTGAAGAATTCCTGCATCTGCTCATCGCCGGGCATCCCGGGGAACGGCACAGCATTTTCCGCTTTCATATTCTGCGTAATGCTGATATTGACCACGGCAGGCCCTTGTGTCTCGGCCAACACGGTAAAGTCCGGCAAATCCTTGGCATAGGCATATGACTGAACCACAGCAATCAAACTGAAAGCAACTGCGGCAATCCAACTTTTCTTCATCTACTCACCTCGTTTAGTTTGAAATTACACAAATCGTATCCACACCTGCATCAATCATGACCGGTGATGTTTTGGTTTGAATTTTCACAGGAACCTGTATCACCTGCATGGCGCAGGACAACAGCACGGAATTTTTTGCCGTACGGTTTTTTGACCCGGCCAAAACCGACCAGATGCCCTTTCACCCAGGCAAACCCCAGCAGCAGCCCAAGGGCCGCACCCAGCATGACGTAAAGCTCGTTATCCAACAGGGCATCAGCCAGCACTGCAGCAAGCAGCATGGTAAAAAGCGGCACGACATAAAGGTAAAAAGCGGAACTGAGTACAACGCGCTCATCAATACCGACCACCACACTATCTCCGACATTGGCATTGATCGCGTTATCAGCCGCAAATTCATGGCTGTCATGCCCCAGAAGCCTGCCCCAGGTGGCATTACCGCAGCCGCGTTTCTGGCCGCAGAGGCCGCAGGCGGTGCGTCTTTCGATTTCAAGCATGACATGGTCATCGAAACGCTTTGTCACTACTGCAAATTCTTCAATCATGGCTGTAAACTACACTATCCGGTTACTTTTAAATGCGGTTACTTTTTAAATACAACGGCATTGGCAATCTGGACGACCGTGGCCTCAGGCACTTCACCGATCACCGTCACTAGATGCCCGTTATTCACATTGGCATAAAAACTGGTGTTACCGGTTGTCGTCAGCACGTTTTTGGGCGCCGGCTTCTCTTTCGTCGGCTTCACCACAGGCTCTATAAACAGCGAAACGAATGCAAGGCCGTCGGAAAAGATCACGTGGATAACCGGCGCAGGCTTACCCTGAACCTTACGGATCACCTGATCCACCTTGCGGTAGCCAGGAGGCAGCACTTTGATTTCCCAGTCGATCGGCGATCCGGGATCAGCAATTAATTCCTGCTCCTGCTCCATCACGTAGCTCTTGTTGTGATCTATCCTGGGCTTGAACCAGTCCAGCTCAACCGTCTTCATCAAGGCGACCTGGTTGAAGCCTATGCTTTCCAGGATTTCATTGCGGTTATTGAGCATGACCGACTTCAGCAGCAAGCCATACTCGGTATCAACCCAAAATCGATAGCTGTAACGCAGCCCATCCTTGGGTTCCAGCACCAGCACCTGCGCAGCACGCCCCGCTATGCGCTCGGCCTCGCCACTGCGCAGCGTATAACTGGCACGGATAGAATCAAGGTCAGTGGGTAAAATCGCCGGAAACATATTCTGGGCACGGCGCTTTTCAATGAAAATCTTGCCGTTGCGCGGGTTGTAAATCACGACATTTCCGCTCTGGTTAAATACTTCGCGCGGCGAACCGTCCAGAACCACGTTACGTGCAAATTCATTCTGGCCATCGAACAGATGTGTAATCTCTACCGATTTCACCTGTTTGGCGGTCTGGCAGACAAAGATACCTTTGTAGCTCAAAGCATGCGCCGCAACTGCCGCTTTCTGCAAAACCTGCCAGGAATCCTCTTCAGAAGCATAACTATTTAAACTTGAGAGTAAAACTGCAATCAGTGATGCACTGGCAAGATTTCTGGCCAGGACAAAATACTTCATCAACATCACTCCGTATAGCTCACTGATTGAATGTAATAAGAACTCGCAGATGGCGCGGATGACTGATGCGCTGCCATGTATTCATTCGGAATGGCCTGTTCGACTGCCTCAGCTTTTGCCATTTCAATTGCAGGTACTGCGCTGCCGGGCTGCACTTGCTGCATCGCCATCCAGCCTACCGCCATCACCGCAGCAAAAGATGCCGCTATCGCCCACCTGGCAGGCAGCCTGTCTTTAACTTCTGACGATTTTTCTGCATTCACCTGAAGTGACTTTGGCGCCAGCACCGTAGGCTCCATATCAATCCTGTGCATTAGATTCTGCTTGAAATCCTTACTGAGCATCCGACTACCGCGCATAGCATCGCCAATCAGATGGTATTGGCTCCAGGTTTCGGCTGACTGCCTGCTGGATTGCAATGATGACATCAGATGTCCGGCATCTTCCACCGCAATCTCGCCATCCATCAAAGCGGATATTTGTTCACTCATTTTTTGCTCCTAAACACTAAACCAAGCTCCCACAAATTCTATTCTTACCAACGTTTATTCTCAGGCGTATCCAGCAACGGCCTCAATTTTAAGGCAATGGTTTCACGCGCCCTGAAAATGCGCGAACGCACGGTACCTATCGGGCACCCCATGATATTGGCGATCTCTTCATAACTGAGGCCTTCAATCTCACGCAATGTAATCGCTGTACGCAGCTCTTCAGGCAAACCCTCGACCGTATCGTTCACGGTCTGCGCGATCTGCTTGGTCATCATGCTTGATTCAGGCGTTTCTGTGGTGCGCAGTTCATCACCGCTATCGAAATTCTCAGCATCTTCGATTTCAATATCGGTGCTCACCGTAGGCCTGCGGCCGACTGAAACCAGGTAGTTTTTAGCGGTATTGATACCGATACGGTACAGCCAGGTATAAAAAGCACTGTCACCGCGGAAATTAGGTAAAGCACGATAGGCTTTGATGAATGATTCCTGCACCACGTCTTCGATTTCAGACTGGTCGCGGATCATGCGGGACAGCAGGCGCGCTAATTTGCGCTGGTACTTATCCACCAGCAGACCAAAGGCACGCTTATCTCCGCGCTGCGCGCGCAATACAAGCTCATGATCGATCTCACGATTACCTGGAGTTGGAGTAATAGCCACTACTGTAAGATTTCCTGTAGTCTCAGTCTTATTTTGTTCAATTTTATTATCACGCCTGCCGACCTCATTAGTATACCCTTGCGACGAAGGTTGCATGAAGTTTAATTGCGTAAATTCCTGTATTTTACCGGGCTGTATCATTAGTTATTCCCTCACTGTCATTAGGGTATTTCCATTCATTGAAATTAGCAACTTGAATCAACAAAAACACCCTTTACTCATTAATAACCTAAAGCACTTGCTTTTCATCCCTGCTGCACTATTTCATGCTTGCTGCACTATTGCTATTGCCTTTTACAGTGACCGCGATACACTCTCGTTAGTTCCTCCTGAGTTCAATTTACCTCACCCCTACAGATTAAAAACCTATGCAGCAATTTGACGTTTTAATTATTGGCAGCGGCCTCGCCGGTTTGTCTCTGGCACTACGCACGGCGGAGCACAAGAAAATATGCCTGATAAGCAAGCGTACCATTGACGATTCGGCCAGCAACTGGGCTCAAGGCGGTATTGCAGCGGTACTGAACGACGAAGATTCAATAGAAGCGCACATTCAGGATACCCTGACAGCCGGCGCCGGCCTATGTGACGCAGCCGTGACCAGAAAAGTGGTTGAGCATGGCAAGGAAACCATCGAGTGGCTGATCGAGCAAGGTGTCAGCTTTACACGCGAGCAGGATGACAGCGGTTACCATTTAACCCGCGAGGGCGGCCATAGCCATCGCCGGGTCATACACGCTGCCGATGCGACCGGCCGCGAGGTGCAGACCACGCTGGCGCAGAAAGTCCGCCAGCACCCCAATATCACCCTGCTTGAAAATCATATCGCAGTCGACCTGATCACCACACAGAAAGTAAAAGATCCGGGGCTACTCAACAGCAACGCCTGCCTGGGCGCCTATGTGCTGAATAACATCACAGGCAAAGTCATCACCATCGGCGCGCAGAACACCGTGTTGGCCTCTGGCGGCGCCGGGAAAGTCTACCTTTACACGACAAACCCGGATGTCAGCACCGGCGACGGCATAGCGATGGCCTGGCGTGCAGGCTGCCGCGTCGCCAACATGGAGTTTATCCAGTTCCACCCCACCTGCCTTTATCACCCGCAGGCAAAATCCTTCCTGATTTCAGAAATCGTCCGTGGTGAAGGCGGCATACTGAAGCTGCCCGACGGCACCCGGTTCATGCCAAACCATGACCCCAGGGCAGAACTGGCGCCACGCGATGTCGTAGCGCGCGCCATTGACTTTGAAATGAAAAAACGCGGCCTGAATTGTGTCTATGTAGATATTTCGCATAAATCGCTGGAATTCATCCAGGATCACTTCCCTAACATTTACCGCCGCTGCCTGGAACTGGGCATAGACATCAGCAAAACGCCGATTCCGGTAGTGCCGGCAGTACATTTCATGTGCGGCGGCATCATGACAGACGATATAGGCCGCACCGACATCAAGAACCTTTACGCGATTGGCGAGACTGCATGCACCGGCCTGCACGGCGCAAATCGCCTTGCCAGCAATTCACTGCTTGAATGCCTGGTATTCGGCCAGTCCGCCGCGGAAGACATCCTGAAACAGCCGGAAAAGCCTGTGCCCATCCTGCCTTACTGGGATGAGAGCCGCGTCACCGATGCTGATGAAGAAGTGCTGATCACCCATACCTGGGATGAGCTGCGCCGCTCCATGTGGAACTATGTCGGCATCGTACGCACGGATAAACGCCTGAGCCGCGCCTTGCATCGCATCCATATGCTGCGTGACGAAGTGCATGAGTTCTACAGCAATTTCAAGATCAGCAACGACCTGATCGAACTGCGTAATTTATTGCAGGTTGCCGAACTGATCGTAAGAAGCGCAATGGAACGCAAGGAAAGCCGCGGCCTGCATTACAGCAAAGACCACCCCAACACGGATGCCGACCCCATCCCGACAGTGCTGGAACCATCCAACTATTACAGCCTGCTTGACCGCGAACACGGTCATCAGCATGAACACCGTCACTAGAACATAACAAAGCACTTGAAGATGTCATTACTGCGTTCCCTTTTTGCAGGCCTGCTGCTTTTATCATCCGCAACAAGCCACGCTGACATCAGCTATGCGGTCAGCTACGTCTACGATGGCGATACGGTTGAATTGAAATCCAATACCGGTGACAGGCTGAAACTGCGCCTGACCGACATTGACGCTCCAGAGCGCAACCAGGCATTCGGCCAGAAAGCGCGCCGCGCGCTCTTCAACCTGTGCAAAGACAGCACCATCAGCGTTGAGCTGGCCGGCAAGGACAAATATAACCGCCACTTGGGCAAGCTGGAGTGCAACCGGACCGATGCCAGTCTATACATGGCCGAGCATGGCTACGCCTGGCATAACGAAAAATACTCTAACAACCTCGCCATCAAGCATGCCGCCGCAACTGCACGCAAAATGCATATCGGCCTCTGGGGCGCAGAAAACCCAATACCGCCGTGGGTCTGGCGCCGTTTGCACCAGAACGCATATCCGGCTGCCAGATAGCCATGACCCCGGACCCACAAAATGCCCATGCGCGCTAACGGATTTAATTAAAAAGTATTGCTGGCTTTAATCGCAATCTTACGTATAATCCCCTGCAATTCATTTACCCTACGCCAACCAATCAGCGTAGCGGTCTCTTACCCTGATTATCTTCCGTATCCAAATACCGAATATAACCACATATGCCTAGACCTCGATTGGTGTTGCTTCATTAAAGTAATAGGTCGGCCTAATACCTAAACTGGAGCACTGCCTTGACAGCACAAACAACGAATACAAATGAAATAAACTCGCCTATTGATGGGTTTCAACCCGAAGCCATCAAAGCGGATCTTTCGATTGAAAAAAGCACACTCAGCTTTAATGAGTTAGGACTATGCGAGCCGATTCTGCGCGCGATTTCCGATACCGGTTACACCAACCCGACACCGATACAGGCGAAAGCCATTCCGCTGGTGCTGAACGGCGGCGACCTGCTGGCCGGCGCGCAAACCGGTACCGGCAAAACCGCAGGCTTCACATTGCCGATCCTGCATTTACTGAGCCAGAAACCACATGCTGAAGCTGCAAAAGGCCGCCCGCGCTGCCTGATGCTGACCCCGACACGTGAACTGGCCGCCCAGATTGAAGAATCCGTAAAAGTCTACGGCAAACATCTGCCGCTCACTTCTACCGTGATCTTCGGCGGCGTCAATATCAATCCGCAGATCAGCCGCCTGAAAAAACCGCTGGATATCCTGGTGGCCACGCCGGGCCGCCTACTGGACCACGCCGGACAGAAAACCATTGATCTGTCAGGGGTGGAAATCCTAGTATTGGATGAAGCCGACCGCATGCTGGATATGGGCTTTATCCGCGATATCAAGAAAATCCTGGCTATGCTGCCTAAACAGCGTCAGAACCTGCTGTTCTCAGCTACATTTTCGGATGAGATCAAAGCCCTGGCCGACGGCTTGCTGCATAACCCGGGCTTTGTTGAAGTAGCGCGCCGCAACACCGCATCAGAGCTGGTGACGCAAACCGTGCACATGGTGCCGCAATCGCATAAGCGCGACCTGGTGAGCCATCTGGTAACCGCTAATGACTGGAAACAGGTACTGGTATTCACCCGCACCAAACACGGCGCGAACCGCCTGGCAGAAAAACTGGTTAAGGATGGCATCGAAGCTGCGGCCATTCACGGCAACAAAAGCCAGGGCGCACGCACCAAGGCACTCGCCCAGTTCAAAGATGGCAGCGTACGCGTACTGGTCGCAACCGATATTGCAGCGCGCGGCCTGGATATCGACCAGCTGCCGCAAGTGGTTAACTTTGAGCTACCGAACGTGCCGGAAGACTATGTACACCGCATTGGCCGTACTGGCCGTGCCGGCAGCAGCGGCGCAGCGGTATCGCTGGTAGACCGTGAAGAACTCAAACTGCTTAAAGATATTGAAAAGCTGATCAAACGCGAGATTCCAAAAGTGCAGGTTGAAGGCTTTACACCGAACGCCAACCCAGAACCGGAAGCGCCACGCGCACCACGCCCGCAGCACGGCCAGAAGCGCAAGCCGCAAAGTGCCGGCCAGCAGAACGGCAGTCAGAAAAACAGTGGCCAATCAAGCAATAACCAGCCAACCGGCAACAAACCGGCACAAGACAGGCAGCCAAACAGAAACGCCCCAAAAGCAGCAAACAAACCTATGTCGGAAGCGGCGCGCCACCAGGCCATGCCGCAATCAGCATTGTTCAGCCCGCCTCCCAGCCCGTACGGCAACAGACCGCGCTCAAACAATGGCGGCACACGTACAAATGGTGGCGGCAGATCAGCTACCAACCCAAACAGCCAGCATAGAAGCGGTGGCAGAGGCCGCTAGAACCTGAGGTCTGTCATACCAGCGGAGGCTGGTATGACGAGGGTTCTAATAGCTGCATATAAAGCGACCAAATTTACTTGTATAAATATTTTGAAAAAAGTTTTTAGTCCATGAAAATCTGGGTCGATGCCGATGCCTGTCCGGTAGTGATTAAAGAAATTTTATTCAGGGCCGCGATACGTGCGCAAATTACAACCACACTGGTGGCCAACCAGTTTTTGCGCACACCGCCATCGGCCTTTATCAAAACCATGCAGGTGCCAGGCGGCTTTGATGTAGCTGACAACCGGATTGTGCTGGAGATGGAATCTGGCGACCTGGTCATTACTGCCGACATTCCGCTGGCTGCTCAAGTGGTGGAAAAAGGCGGTTTTGCGCTTAATCCGCGCGGCGAGCTTTATACGATTGCCAATATTAAAGAACGGCTGGCCATGCGCAACCTGATGGAAGAATTACGCAGCAACGGCGTAGATATCAACGGCCCGGCCAGCTTTAACCAGGGCGACCGACAGGCCTTTGCGGCGACACTTGACCGCCTGATTACAAAACACCACAAAACCTGAATACCTGCCTGAACCGGAATATTTAATTTAAGAATATTCAAAATATAGTTTAAAATCTTACACTTAATTTTTTTACACAGCGTTATTTTACCGTTAATTTTATCTGGGCTTTTATTCACAAAGCCCAGCTTGAGGAACCAACCATGCAAATCGCAATGAACACCGTAGTATCAATGACTTATGAATTAAAAGATGCCGATGGCAACGTGCTTGAATCAAGCAGCGACCCAGTGGCTTACCTGCACGGTGGCTATGACAACATTTTCCCTAAGGTTGAAGAAGCCATGCATGGCAAAAATGTGGGCGATGTTGTGACTGTAGACTTGCAGCCAGTCGATGCTTTCGGTGACTATGACGAAGAACTGGTGCAAATCGAGCCGGCAAGCGCTTTCCCTGCCGCTGAGCTGAAAGTAGGCATGCAGTTTGAAGGTGAAGATGAAACCGGCGAAGTGATCCTGTACACAGTTTCAGAAATCGCTGATGGCAAAGTCGTGGTTGACGGCAACCATCCTTGGGCTGGCGAACGTGTAATTTTCACTGCGACCATCACCGATGTGCGTGAAGCCAATAAAGAAGAAGTTGCCCATCAGCACGTACATGGCGCCGGCGGCCACCACCACTAAATGCATGACAGCCGCTTGTCGTAAACAATCCGGCTGTCATTCTCGTAAGCAGCTGCCACGTTGCACCTGGGTTTTCAGGGTGCACTGGCAGCTATATTTTTCAGCTTATACAGCATTTCCAGCGCCTGCCTGGGCGTTAAATCATCTGGCTGAATAATTTCCAGCTCGGAAACTACCGGATGCACCAGAACCTCTTCTGGCAGCGTATCCACAACAAACATATCCGGCTGTACTGAACTCACCGCAACCTGATTACTCTCCAGCTGTGTCAACTTCCGCTTTGCGGCATTCACCACGCTCCTGGGGATTCCGGCCAGCTGGGCAACCTGCAGGCCATAGCTTTGATTGGCCGCCCCTTCTTCGACCTTGTGCATGAATACGATATTGTTGCCATGCTCTACTGCATCCAGATGCACATTCGCTGCGAATTTGAACTCATCCACGATGCGCGTCAGCTCAAAATAATGGGTTGCAAACAAGGTATATGACCTGTTCTTTTCGAGCAGTTGTTTGGCAACTGCCCAGGCCAGGCTCAAACCGTCAAACGTAGAGGTGCCGCGGCCGATTTCATCCAGCAGCACCAGTGTCTTATCGGTTGCGTTATGCAGGATATTCGCGGTTTCCGTCATTTCCACCATGAATGTGGAACGGCCGCCCGCCAAGTCATCCGACGCGCCGATGCGCGTCATGATGCGGTCAATTTCACCAATTTTCGCCGAGGTAGCCGGCACGTAGCAGCCACAATTCGCAAGCAGGACGATCAGCGCCGTTTGCCGCATAAAAGTAGATTTACCGCCCATATTAGGCCCGGTTATCAATAATAGCTGGCGGTAAGGGTTCAGGCTTACATCATTGGCAATAAACGGCTGACCGGAAGATTGCACAGTAATCTGTTCCACAACCGGATGACGGCCATTGACAATCTCGATACCAGCCTCGGTAGTAAACTGTGGCGCAACGTAATTCAGGCTGATTGCCCGTTCGGCAAAACAGCACAGCACATCCAGGCTTGCCACTGCACCGGCATTAGTCTGCAACACGGCAATATGCTGGCCAAGCTCAGCCAGTACTTGCTCATACAGCATTTTTTCGCGCGCCAGCGCACGGTCATTCGCACTCAGCACCTTATCCTCAAACGCTTTGAGTTCAGGCGTAATGAAACGCTCTACGTTCTTGAGTGTCTGGCGGCGGCGGTATTCGGCAGGTGCGCTTTCGGCCTGCGTGCGGCTCATCTCGATATAAAAACCATGCACACTGTTGTATTCGACTTTCAGGTTGGCAATACCGGTGCGTTCTTTTTCGGCCGCTTCGAATTGCAGCAGAAAGTCGCCGTGATCGGTCTGAATCGCACGCAGCTCGTCCAGCTCTGCATCGTAACCATCGGCGATCACGCCGCCCTCGCGCAATACCACACTGGGCTCGGCCTTGATTGCAGTGGTGAGCAGGTTCACTACCGCAGGCGGCGCGGATAAATGTTCACCCAAAGTTTGCAGCAGACCGGCAGCCTGGTTGTGCAGCAGAGCCTGCAATAATGGCAGCTGTTGCAAACTTGCGGCAAGCCCCGACAAATCGCGAGGCCGTGCTGTTTTTAAAGCAACTCGCGCCGTAATGCGCTCTATATCGCCGATTGGCCTGAGCCCCTGCCTCAACGCAGCGTCACTCCCATTTTGTATCAAGTCATCAATCGCCTCGTGGCGCTTCATACTCAGGCTTCTATCCCGCAGCGGATGATGCAGCCATTGCCTGAGCAGACGCGCGCCCATGGCGGTTTGCGTAGTATTCAGCAGCGAATACAGCGTAGGCGATGCCTCACCGCGCAGCGTAACGTCGATCTCAAGGTTGCGGCGCGTTGCGGCATCCAGCTGGATATAAGCGCTAGTGCTTTCTACACTGATTGCATTGATATGCGGCAAGGTCGTGCGCTGCGTATGCTTGACATAATCAAGCAGAGCGCCGGCGGCACAGATCGCCGGTTTTAAATCTGCACAGCCGAAGCCATTCAGATCATAAGTATTGAACTGCCTGGTAAGCGTACTGAACGCGCTGTCGAAATCAAACTGCCACGGACTTAAGCGTTTCCTGGCAGCCTTAGTCGAGTTGATGGCAACATGCTGGAAATCATCAGCAAACAATATCTCACTTGGCGCAATACGCTCAATCTCCTGCGCAAGCAAACCAACGGCAATCTCACTTAAAACGAAACTGCCGGAAGCCAGATTCAGCCGTGCCAGACCCAGCACGCCATCTAACTGAAAAATACTGAGCAGCTGATTATCCCGTGACTCGTCCAGCAAGGCCGTGTCTGTCAGAGTACCTGGCGTTAAGATTCTTGCAACCTCGCGCGCCACCGGGCCTTTACTGGTGGCCGGGTCACCCACCTGTTCGCAGATTGCAACAGCCTCACCCAGCTTGGCCAGCTTGGCCAGGTACTGCTCTGCCGCATGATACGGTACGCCGGCCATTTTAATAGGCTGGCCATTGCTGCTGCCACGCTGTGTGAGGGTAATGCCGAGTAATTTAGCGGCTTTTTCGGCATCCTCGAAAAACAGCTCATAGAAATCACCCATGCGATAGAACAGCAGCATATCCGGATGCTGCGCTTTCAACCCCAGATACTGGCGCATCATGGGCGTGTGGCTCTCAAATGAATTAATATCTGGTTTATTATGTTCTTGTGATGTTTTCATTTACGGATTAATAACTGCAAGCTAAGGTAAGTTGATTTTAACCCACTTGAATATCAGGCGACCTTCTTTTTCCACACAACCTGACATGATCAGTTAGTTTAGCACTTTAATTTTTACGGAATTAAAAACAGGCTGGTAGTCAATCGAATTAAAAATGGGTTAAAATCCCATACAATAAATGCGTGTTATTTGCATAACTAATCATTAGTATTACATTATGTCTCTGATAAAAAACATATGTCATCACAAAAAATACTAAACCACGTCTGCATACTCATGTCTACCTACAACGGCGGGGAGTATCTAGCGGAGCAACTGCAATCGATTGCAGACCAGACACACCAGGACTGGCGCGTCATAATCAGTGACGATGGCTCTAGCGACAATACATTGACTATTGCCAGACAATTCCAGTTGAAATGGGGTTCTGACCGCCTGCAAATACGTCAAGGCCCACAGCAAGGGTTCTGCTTAAACTTTTTATCCATGGCCTGCGACGCAACGATTTATGCTGACTTCTATGCTTTTTCAGATCAGGACGATGTTTGGATGGCAGACAAACTAGAGAGAGCGATCGCCTATTTTAATGACAATAATGAATCGCAACTGCCCAGAGCCTATGGTAGTCGCACGCAGATAGTAGATGAAGCACTGAACCCAGTTGGCTTCTCACCTGAATTCACGCTGCCAAGATCATTCAGGAACGCTTTAGTGCAGAGTATAGCTGGCGGAAACACCATGATGTTTAACCAAGCCGCTAAATCACTGATGGAACAAGCCGGCTTGCAAAAAGTAGTCGCCCACGACTGGTGGCTATACCAGTTGGTGAAAGGCGCTGGCGGCATATTTTATTACGACCCTAAACCAGCATTGTTTTACCGACAGCACACACATTCCGTCATAGGTGCGAATACTTCATTAAAAGCCAGGATTGAACGGATATTCTTTGTTTTTAATGACCGCTTCAAAATCTGGAATAACCTGAACTACACAGCCTTATGTAACAACCGCCACTTACTCACTAAAGATAACCAGGATGTTTTAGATGTATTCGGAAAATTCCGCGGTGCAAAACTAAAAGATAGAATTCGCTTATTGGAAGTATGCGGGCTTTATCGCCAGACTTGGCGAGGCACACTATCGCTTTGGCTGGCGACTATTATTAATAAAATTTAGATTTTCTTGATAAGAACAGTACAGTATGCATGGAACTGTAGTAACGGCACTTCGCAACTAAAGTACCCCTACCCTGCCCCATCAAACTGGAACCCTCAAGCAGAAAGTGCATACCTAACTAGATGGCGTTTTTTGTTCCGCCAATATCTTTGGGGGTATTCAAGGAATGTCATTCAGTTACATGAGGAATTTAAGATTTATTTTTCAATCTAGGTGGCCATGCAAGGCTAAAATCCTCACGATCAGCTAAATTCAAATTGTAAGATGGATCACTGGCTAATAAGTATTGCCAGTTTTTCTTCATGTAATCAATTTCATTTTGAAATCGCTCCCTTTTTTCTTCAGTATCCTCTAACCCTCGAGTTGCTGACTCATGATGGTATAACTCGGCATAGGGCGTCCAAATATTTTTATAACCTCTAATAAACAGCCTTAAACAGAAATCCACATCGTTAAATGCTACTTTGAGATCTGTTTCATTTAGTCCACCAACCTCTTCATAAAGAGATTTTCTTACAATTAAACAAGCCGCTGTAACAGCACAAAAACTTTGAATCAAATCCGCCCTTCCAAAGTATCCAGAACTCCCTCGTTTAATACCTTTGTGTGCATGTCCTGCAACTCCACTGACTAGTATTACACCTCCATGCTGAAGTGTATCATCTGGATACCACAATCTTGCCCCAACAGCGCCAACCTCAGGGCGAACTGCATGGCTGACCATTTCAGTTAGCCAGTCTGGCGTTATCACTTGAATGTCATTGTTGACAAGACCGATCAACTCACCATTCGCATGTTTAACAGCCTCATTATTAAGTGCAGAATAATTAAAAGGTCCCGCATCTCGCAAAACTTTAACTCTTGAGTCAGATTCTAATAACTGAAAATATTCAAGTGTTTTAGCTTCATCAGAGCCATTGTCTACAATAATAATTTCATATTCAGGATAGGCAGTATCAGCAAGGATGCTATCAATACACTGTTTTATGAGTTCATAACCATTTCTGGTTGGAATGATAAGACTGACCAAAGGCAGGTTATCAGGCAATGGGTATCGCACACGGAATCCGCTCGGCGTTAACTCGGCTTTAGCTCCCAAGTCTAGTCGCGACAAATGTTCATTCAATGCGGTAAGGCCTGCATTTAGTGCATATGACTTGTTGTCTATTGCTAGCGATGTACTTGCACTATGCATGCGCCAGTGATATAGCACCCTGGGGATGTGATGTATATTCTCAGCCCCAATTTTTTCTATACACCGCAAAGCTAAATCGTAATCCTGCGCGCCCTCAAAACCAAGCCTGAATCCGCCAATATCTCGCACAAGATCCGCTCTGTAAACTCCTAAATGCGTAATAAGATTATGTGAATAAAATAAATCCTGATTCCAATCACTCTTGAAATACGGGGCTTGCCTGTTTCCGTTTTCATCAATCTTGTCTTCGTCTGAGTATATAAGTTTCAAACCTGAATTTTGATGAATGGCATCGGCCACCCAATACAATGCATGCTCACTCAATAGATCATCATGATCCAATAAGGCTAGCCATTCTCCAGTTGCCAATTCAAGCGCGCTATTTGATGCGGCAGAAATGTGCCCGTTTTGCTCACGAAAGACCACCTTTATACGAGGGTCTTCTTTAGCATAATATTCAAGAATCGACTTAACAGCTTTATCGGTAGAAGCATCATCAGCAATACATAATTCCCAGTAAGGATAAATTTGCTTGCGAACCGACTCGATAGCTTCAATCAACCACTCGGATTTAGGGTTGTAAGTTGGCATCACTACCGAAATCAGCGGCTTATGAGGCATATGCTCAATTTTTTGACGCATACAGTTGCGAGTGATATCAGAAAGCATGTCATAAAAGAGAATCCATTTTTGATAATTATTATTATCATTCGGGACAGCCAACCTGGCCGCAACACCCCTAAAGCCTTCTTGTTTCAACACAGCAACTGTTTTCCGCATGGCCTGTAAAAACCCTCCGGAACGTCTGATATGCCGCGGTAAATGGATTGCTATTTGAACAAGTCGCCAAAACTTACGAGTAATGTGATTCATAAATTTAAAGGTATGTAAGCTTTTAGAATTAATTATTTTTTATGGTTGGTTTTAAAAATTGTCGAAAAAAACGAGCCAAAAGGCGGAGTGGTCGTGTCATTCGCCATGAGTGTGATGATGTGATTGCGTCTATTACGGCGTCACGTTCAGATACTTTTTGATTCAAGCTGACTATCTGGCTATTAATATCGGTTGCGATGAGCGATATTAAATTCAAAAACTCAAGAAAAACAAGGTCGGCATGATTATTTTCATTTGATTCTATTTTCAATCCATCAAAAAACACTTTTAGTTTTTTAATCACATTGGGTTCACAGCTACAAAATAAAAATTGACGGTATGTTTCTGAAGCAGAAAAGTCCCGCTCAAAAAGATAATTTCTATAATATTGATCCATCAAGGATACAACTGGCTTCAGAGCATCAACACGCTCCTTGGCAAAATGCCCTTCCATAAGCGCAGTCCACAACCTGATATCCCCATGCTTAAGAGTGTGTAAATAGTAGCCCAATGAAGATACTGTCTGAATCGATGCATCAAGATTCGGCAACCCGTGTTCTGCATGTTCAACTAACCAGCGATAAGGTGAATGAAACAGGCTGTTCCAGTACTCCAAGGCCTTTTGCTCAGCTTTAACTGTTGAAGATGAATCAAATGGGGCTCCGATGATTGTAAGTAAACGCGCAACACGGCATGTATGTGCAAGAAAGGCTTCTCGACGTGACTCTGGAATATGCTCAAACACATCAAGCGCAACTACCACATCAAAACTTTCATTAGGCAAAATCAGATCTGTGGCATCGCCAAGAATCATATCGCCGGAATTACGCATCTCCAAAGGGATCTCACGGTCGAGATAGACGATATTGTCATGGGGTAATAATGAACCTAGTAGCTTGTGGGTATTGGCACCTACTTCAAGAATGTTAAGTACATGCCCATTTTTACGCACGGCTTCAATCGCGCGACAAGCTATGCCGTAACGCTGATATTGATCGAAAGGAATAGATGTATTCTTATCCATGGTGAATGGCTCTCCATTCATGATCTATGTACACAAGACCCTCACTGAAGTACTCTCCAGCTACGTTGATTTCAGAAGCAGCAGCAAGATAATCAACACATACCAAGCCGCCATCAGTAAATAACCCCACATCAATAACGAAAGTGCCTGTCAACAAAGGCAATCTAGGAATCACATATTCAACAATATGTGTACCGGATGTATAGGGTATGGCCACCTGATCAAGCCGGGTATTAGGACCAAATATATATACCCCCGCAATGTCACGAATTGCTACGCCGATCAATAGTTTCGGTAACGGGAGTTTTCCAACTGAATAGGTGATACCTACCGAAAAAGGCTGAAAAGGCGCAAGATTAACAGCACTAACACTCACAGAAGATATCATCGCAACTGAGCTGTTATTCGCTGTCAATCTGTTTAGCGATTGCTCTGAAATGGCTGATTTCCGCAGAGAGGCATCACGAAACTGATCTGTTACATAATTGGATTCGCCTGTTTGCTTAACCTTTCCTTGATCAATCCAAACTGCGACATCACAAAATCGCTTTATCTGTTCCAAACTATGAGAAACAAACAGTACAGTAGTGCCAGAAGACCGTATTTTCTCCATTTTATCCAGGCATTTCATTTGAAATGCAATATCCCCAACTGCGAGAGCCTCATCCACAATCAAGATATCCGGATCCACATGAATTGCAACAGAAAATGCCAACCTTACTGTCATGCCACTTGAATAGGTTTTGACTGGCTGCTCAATAAAATCGCCAATATCAGCAAAGACAGCAATATCGTCGAAACGCTTGCCTATTTCCTCTTGGCTTAAACCAAGGACGGCAGCATTCATATAAACATTTTCACGTCCCGTGAATTCGGGGTTAAACCCTGAGCCCAGTTCCAGCAGCGCAGCCACTCTACCACTGGTTTCCACATTGCCGCTCGTGGGAGCGAGCGTGCCGCAGATGATTTGCAGCAAGGTAGATTTACCACTACCGTTGCGCCCTACAATCCCGACGGTTTCACCTTTTTTGATTTCAAATGACACATCTTTGAGTGCCTGGAATTCACGGTAATATTGCTGGGATGGTTTACCGAAAAAACGCTGCATACGCGTCAGCACGAATTGCTTAAGCCTGTCACGCGGTGTTTCATAGATTTGAAAGCATTTATTCAGGTTTTTAACGCTGATCACAATATCATCAGAGGACATCAGCAAACCCCTTCCTGGTCTTTTGAAACAATGCGTAGCCAGCCCAGGCGACTATGGTTGCGGCAACAGTGTAAATACCTAATCCAGCCCAGTCAGGCAAATGCCCAAAAATCATGACTTCCCGTGTCTGCTCAATCATGAAGGTAAGCGGGTTTGCCATAATCAATGGACGGATATCTGCTGGCACTGCCGACACTGGATAAAATACCGGCGCCAAAAATAGCATTACCGTTGTAATCATGCCTATCACCTGACCGACATCACGTATAAAAACGCCTATAGATGCCAGCATCCAGGCAAAACCAAGTGTGAGAGTGACAAACGGCAGCAATACCAGTGGTATAAACATCGCCGTCCAATGCAAATAACCATTGAAAACAACGAATGCAATAAGCAGCACACTCAAACTGACCATGCTATGGAACAGTGCAACAGCCATAGTGATTACGGGCAGGATTTCGAGCGGAAACACTACTTTTTTAACGTAATTAACATTGGAAAGAATCAAGTTCGGTGCTCGATTGAGCGCTTCCGAGAACACACCATGTACGATCATGCCGACAAACAGCACAAGTGCAAATAGTGTTTTACTATCTCCAGCACCGGTACCCCAACGTGCCTTAAATACGACCGAGAACACAAAGGTATACACCGCCAGCATAAGTACGGGATTGAAAAAAGACCAGGCCAAGCCCATTACGGAGCCTTTATAGCGGCCAATAACTTCGCGCCTGGTCATTTGTATAATCAGCTGGCGATTACGCCGCAAGCTATGCAGCAAAGCCATAAGCGACGCAGGCTGCGCTGCATGCGGGTTGATCGTTGTAGTGTGGGTCATGCAAAGGATTCCGATATGGCCAAGGTTTTGGCTTGCTGATCTTTCGCAGACAAAGTAGGTTTGCATTCTATAGGCCATTGAATGCCAATGGCCGGGTCATTCCAGGCAATACTACGCTCAAATTCTGGCGCATAGTAATCAGTGGTCTTATATAAAAACTCGGCTGTTTCTGAAAGCACTACAAAACCATGAGCGAAACCCTCCGGTATCCATAGCTGTTTTTTGTTATCTGCAGACAGAATTTCGCCCACCCATTTGCCAAACGTCAGCGAACTTTCACGAAGGTCTACCGCTACATCAAACACTTCGCCTTGCACTACACGCACAAGTTTGCCTTGTGGCTGTTGAATTTGATAATGTAAACCTCGCAATACGTTCTGAACTGAGCGCGAATGGTTATCTTGCACAAAATTAACTTGCCGGCCAACAGCAAGCTCAAACTCCGCCTGATTAAAACTTTCAAAAAAGAATCCGCGATTATCACCAAATACTTTGGGTTCCACGATTAGCACTTCTGGGATAGCTGTAAGGGTAACTTTCATGATCAGATACTTTCCTTTAACAGCTGTAACAGATACTGTCCATAGCCATTCCTGGAAAGTGGAGTTGCAAGTCTTTGCAGTTGCTCAGCATTAATATAACCACGTCGATAGGCAATTTCCTCTGGGCAGCAAACCTTGAGTCCCTGTCTGTGCTCTATAGTTTCAATAAAGTTACTGGCCTCGGCCAAGCTCTCATATGTGCCGGTATCTAGCCACGCATAACCACGCCCCATCACCTCCACATTTAATTGCTTACGCTCCAGATAGATTTTATTCACATCGGTGATCTCAAGCTCACCACGCGCAGAAGGTTTGATACTTGCAGCGATATCCAACACCTGATTATCGTAGAAGTAAAGTCCTGTCACTGCAAAATGACTCTTAGGCTGCACGGGCTTTTCTTCCAGAGAGATGGCGCGACCTTCCTGATCAAAATCGACCACACCATAGCGTTCAGGGTCAGAAACATGATAAGCAAATACTGTAGCACCTTCATCGCGCATGGCCGCCTGCCTTAACTGATTATCAAAGTCATGACCATAAAAAATATTATCACCAAGCACTAACGCGCTCGGGTCATTACCCACAAAGTCACGGCCAATAATAAATGCCTGCGCAAGACCATCAGGTGATGGCTGCACTGCATATTGCAGGTTGATACCCCAGTCGGCTCCAGTCCCCAAGAGCGCTTCAAAGCGTGGCAAATCTTGTGGCGTTGAAATAATAAATATGTCCCGGATGCCAGCCAGCATTAAGGTGCTGAGCGGATAGTAGATCATCGGCTTATCGTAAATAGGCAGCAGTTGCTTGGAAACGACCTTCGTAACCGGATAGAGTCGTGTGCCGGAACCACCAGCGAGAATTATTCCTTTACGTTTGGTCATGATTGTTTTTCCAGATTATCTAACAGCATACGTGTCACACCACTTTGCCAATTGAAGAAGTGAAGTTCAAAAGTATTCTTTAAATTTAAACGCGCTTTAAATCAAAAGAACAACCCCCAATTAATTTTGTAAACAACGAAACTATTAATATATATAAAAATGGAAAATAATTCCATTTATATTAAAAACACAACACCAATACGCTGTGCAAACTGATTTGCGGAAAAATCGAAAAAATACATGATTACTGAAGAATTACGTCAAGAAGCTGTTTATTGCAGCAGACAAAGCGCAAGCATGACATCTGCTGTAACAGAAATGAAAACCGAGGCTGGCTAAGCAAGGTAAGGCATCCACACAAAACAAGCGCGTGATTGGCAGCGGAAAACTAACACTTAAGCCCACTTGCGCTCGTTTGTATCCAGGATAAGCGCCTAAGTTCTGGCTAACGCAAAAATGACGAGGTGAATTGCCGTTTTGCGGCAAGAGAAGATGCCCCGGGCTACAGGGCTGAAAGGTTTTTAAGGTAAAAGTAAAATAAAGCATCCCTACGGATGCTTGTTGTTACAGCAGGGAAACCAGCATTTTGATACTTAACACCAGGAGCAGTACGCCAAAGATCTTCTTCAGGGTCTGTACCGGCAAGCTTTGTGTCAGCCTTGCGCCTATCGGTGCAGTAAAAAAACTGGGGATAGTCACGAGCAGCACGGCCGGCAGGTAAACAAACCCTAGCGTGTATTGCGGGGTGCTGCCCCCTGCCGCAATGCCGTTAATCAGATAGCCGAGCGTGCCGGTAATCGCAATCGGAAAACCAAGGGCGGCGGAAGTCCCGATCGCTTTGCGGATATCGATATTGCGCCAGTTCAGATAAGGCACCGTCAGCGACCCACCACCTATCGACACCAGCGCCGATATTGCACCGATACCGAATGCGACCAGGCCTAATTCAGCCTGGCCCGCATCCCTGCCGGAAGCTTGTATTCTTTTACTGCGAAACATCTGCGATGCCACATACGCCATGAATACGGAAAAGAATATGGCCAGGCCTTTAGAGCTGATTTGCGCTGCAATGAAAGTCGCCAGGAAAGTACCGGCTACAATCGCCGGCCACATGGCTTTCACCAGGTGCCAGATCACGGCACCGTTGGCATGGTGCGCACGCAGGCTTGAAAATGAAGTGACCATGATGCAGGCCATGGAAGTCCCCAGCGCGATATGCACCACATTATCGATAGGGAAACCCTGGTGGATAAAAATAGTCGTAAGCACCGGCACCAGTATGCCTCCGCCGCCGATACCCAGCAGACCCGCCATAAAGCCGACAAATATGCCCAGCACGATAAAAACCAAAACCAGTTCGATGCTCACAAGCCGTTCCTTTTAAACCCGTTTCCTTAAAACATAGCAGCGCAGCCTGTTGCAAGGCTGCGCTGCTATGTTTGTGTTCTCTAAAATCATCCGTTAAGCCTGCAGGCCAATCCATGCAAGTCCCCGAACAATCCCCTGCGTTAAAATACCCTAGACTGCGATACCCTGCGCATCAAACAAGCCCTCAAACAAAATGGAGCTCAGATAACGCTCACCCGAATCAGGCAGGATCACGACGATGGTTTTACCAGCATGCTCCGGTCTTTTAGCATAACGCACAGCAGCTGCCACCGCCGCGCCGCAGGAAATACCGGACAGGATGCCTTCTTCTTTTGTCAGGCGCTGCGCATAAAGCACCGCCTCTTCATTGCTTACCTGGGCAATATCATCTACCACTGATAAATCCAGCGTATCCGGCACAAAACCTGCGCCTATGCCCTGAATTTTATGTGGTGCCGGTTTCAGTTCCTCACCTGCCCGCTTCTGGCTTAACACCGGGCTGGCAGCAGGCTCTACCGCAACCGTCAATACGTTTTTACCTTTGGTATTCTTCAGGTAACGCGACACGCCGGTGATCGTGCCGCCGGTGCCCACCCCGGCAATAAAGATGTCCAGCTTGCCATCGGTCGCATCCCAGATTTCAGGGCCGGTGGTTTTTTCGTGAATCGCCGGGTTGGCCGGGTTTTTGAACTGCTGCAGCAGCACATATCGACCAGGATCAGAAGCTGCGATTTCCTCTGCCTTGGCAATCGCGCCACTCATGCCTTTGGCGCCTTCAGTCAGCACCAGTTTTGCGCCATAAGCCACCAGCAGCTTGCGCCGCTCGATGCTCATGGTTTCCGGCATGGTCAATGTGATCGGAATACCGCGTGCAGCGGCGACAAAAGCCAGCGCAATACCTGTGTTGCCGCTGGTAGGCTCGATGAGCTCTTTTCCGGGGCCTAACAAGCCACGCTGCTCCGCATCCCAGATCATGGCGGCACCAATGCGGCATTTAACCGAATAAGCCGGGTTGCGTCCTTCGACTTTTGCCAGCACGGTTGCCGCAGCGCCATCCGTGATGCGATTCAGCTTAATGAGCGGCGTATTGCCTATAGATTGGGCGTTATCTTCAAACCAGTTAGACATGATGAATATTCCTTTGAATTCGGCAAGCGCTTAATCAGATTAAAACAATGAGACCAAGCAAAAAATAATACTCTAACAAAACCAGTTTACTGCAAACAATAGCTGTTACTTATTTAAATAGCACGAAAAGTAATATTAATCCGCATTCCTGGATTTCTTTGGCGGCAGAATAAATTCACCCGGGTGCTGGTTAATGCGCGTCGCCAGACTCCTGAGCAATTGCCGCCACTGCTTGAACCGCACTTTTCTTGACTTCATCGCCACGTAGAGCGCCAGGCTGAAACTGACGCCCAGATTCACCAGCCCGATCAGCACCAGGCCGAGCGCCGCATAGGCCGCAGCCTGCCAGCTGAGCATGAAATCAAGGCTAAAGCTGGCAAAGCCGACAAATGCAGAAGAAAATGTAATATGGCGGATATCGATCGGCAAGCCCAGCAATATGCCAAGCCCGCTCATGCCGCCCAGCAGGCAGCCAAAGTAAAAGTTACCCGCCAATGCCCCCAGGTTATTTTCTATGTACTGGGCAACGCGTTCCAGACGCGGAACACCCAGCAGCTTTTGCAGCCACGTCACCGCACGCAATCGCTGCGGGATCCTGTTATAGACAGCGAGATTATCATGATAACCCGCGATCAAACCCGACAAGAACAGACAGATGCCGGCCACACCGGCATAAACCAAAGACCCGCTGTGAACCGGGTCTATAGTTGCCAGCAGCTGATGCGCTTTATCCGGTGTAATGAAATGCTCACCGGTGTAATGGAGCACACCCCACGCCAGCAGCATGGCGACCGGGATAACGATCACCACATTGCCAAAAATCGCAACCAGCTGACTGCGCATGGTGTTGGCAATCATCGCCACCAGATTATCCATCTCTTTGGATTTGCTGTCAGAGGCGTTATCGATCGTTGCGGCAATCGCTGCGGCCGTCATTGCCGGCTGCTTGGTGGCTACGGTGAAATGCAGGATATGGATCAGGATAAATCCAAGCCCATAATTCAGGCTGAACACGATTGCTTCAGTCAGTGGCGCCAGATGCTGCTTGGCGAAAAAGAGTTTCAGTATCGCCATGAATGCGATGACCACCCCCGCCCCCATTGCCGAACGCATCAGGGCGTAGTATTCACTGCGGTTCTCGGTGATATAGTGTTCGCCGGTGCGGCTTGCATTCTCGGTCACGCGCACCGCCATCACTTCCATGTTTTCACGCCAGTGCTCATGCAGGTCGTTCTTGTGGCACTCGCTATATACCAGCGACTTGAATAGCCCGACGATTTCAATGTCGGCAGACTGCCCGTGCTGGAAGTGATGCAGGATGTTCAGCAGTTCCTCCAGGCGCGCCACCTGCTGCAGCATGCGCTGCAAAAGCTGCGTCAGGTTGATGCTGGTGCCCGTCTGCGCACTGTTGCGCCTGATCTTCGTTACAATCGCCCTGCATTGATCCAGCATGACCAGGATGTGCTTGATGTCGATCTGCCCTGCATGGCCTGCCTGAGCGCTGAGCGCATCCGCCAGCTCTGCCTGCTGCATCACAAATGGCGAGCTGTGCTGTTCAAGCTCAGGGTAATTGCGCAGCAACTCCGGCTCCAGTCCAAGCGCAGCAATTCGGTAAGAAAGCACCTGCGACGCAGCAAATAAATTCTGCTGGCAGGCCGCAGCCACGTCCTGGTCGGCCTGGTCAAAGCGCAAGGCATGGATCAGCTGCGCCCACACACTGTCCGGCACGGCGCTGACCCATTGCTCATCGGTGGTTTTGCAGAAGAACAACGCGAACAGATCAATCAGGTAGTCGCTATTGATCGCATCCGGCAACAGCTTATGCGAGATGCGCCTGCGCATCTCGGAAAAAAACCCCGTAAATACCGAGTGACGGGAAATCAGGAACAGGGAGATTGGATTGCGCTCACTCAGCAGTTGCAGCACGGCTTCACGCAACAACCGGGCTTTCTGCACATCGGTCGTCAGCAGATAGCAAAGCGCCTGGATCGCCTTTACCGCAAGCTCGGTCTGGTCAGGCCTGGCCGGCCGGATTTCAGCGATAAGATCGGTAATCAACTGCGGCGCATCATGATGCTGCGTAGCATACTGCTCAAACACCTGTTCCATGCCATTCAAGTTCCGGCTCACGTTCTTTTTCATATTCTATATGGTTCCGAAATGTATTGCTGTTCGATGATGATAACTGACCGGCCATTCCAAATGGCCGATTCAATCAGATAAACAAACAAGAGAAAAGTTTAAACCAATGCCGAGGAAACAAGAACCATCGGCAATGCAAGGCAAGTGAAAGAAAAGGAAACCCAGCTTGCAGGGATCGCATCTGCCGCTGATGGACAGATGCTGATTTGGGCGTTAAGCGTCGAATGGCTTACTTAGGGGTTTTAAGGCTCTCGGTCAGATGCGGGTCAAGCGTTTGCAGCATCTGTGCAAAAACCTTAGGGTTAGCCGCTACGATATTGCCGGTTTTCAGCCAGCTTTCATTGCCTTCAAAGTCACCCACGATACCGCCAGCTTCCTGCACCAGCAAACCACCGGCTGCAATATCCCAGGTCGACAGGTTGATTTCAAAGAAACCGTCTACCCAGCCAGCCGCTACATAAGCCAGGTCAAGCGCAGCAGAACCCGGACGGCGGATGCCTGTAGTTTTCTTGATCATATCTTTCAGCATACCCAGATAAGTATCCAGATGCGTAAAATCACGGAACGGGAACCCGGTGGCAATCAGTGAATCCTGTAATTTAGCGCGACTGGTCACACGAATGCGCTTGTCGTTCAAGAACGCGCCGCGGCCTTTGGTGGCGGTAAACAAATCGTTGCGCACCGGGTCATAAATCACGGCTTGTGTCAGCACGCCTTTTTGCTGCAGTGCGATTGAAATACAGTATTGCGGGAAGCTGTGCAGGAAATTCGTCGTGCCATCCAGCGGGTCGATGATCCAGATATTTTCAGCATCCTGATTGCTTTCGCCGCTCTCTTCACCTAAAAAGCCATGGTCAGGATAAGCATCCTTGAGGACATCGATGATCGCCTGCTCGGCAGCGCGATCCACATCGCTCACAAAATCGTTATAGGTTTTGGACTGAACCTTGAGTGACCCAACATCCTGGGATGCGCGGTTGATAATACGGCCAGCTTCACGGGCGGCTTTAACTGCAATGATGAGCATTGGATGCATGACTAGATTTTCTTAAAGAACTGATAAAATGCTATTTTAACTTTTATTGACCTTAACACCAAATCAAGTGTTAAGAAATCGTCGAGTCAGTCAGGCCATCCAATTGGAAAAACAAAATATTTTCAACAACATCCGCGTCGTATTATGCCAAACCAGCCACCCGGGCAACATCGGTTCAACCGCCCGCGCCATGAAAACCATGGGCCTGCATCGCCTGTATCTGGTACGCCCCAAGCACTTCCCTGACGGCGAAGCCAAATCACTCGCCGTCAATGCCGCCGATGTACTGGATAGTGCCGTTGTGACGGCAACGCTGGAAGAAGCCATCGCCGATTGCCAGTTCGTCATCGGCGTCAGCGGTAAAGAGCGCTCCCTGTCGCAGGAAGTGATGACGGTGCGGGAAGCTGCACACAAGGTACACCATATCGCCAGCCAGCAGCAGGTGGCACTGGTGTTTGGCACGGAAATGAGCGGCCTTACAAACGCAGAGGCCGACCGCTGCCAAGTACTGGCAACCATCCCCGCAAACCCCGACTACACTTCGCTTAACCTTGCCCAGGCAGTTCAGGTCATGTGCTATGAAATTCGCATGGCGATTACCGAAGGCAAGCTGCACTATGATGAAAAGCAGGCAGAGTTAGCCACCCAGGATGAGCTGGAGCGTTTCTACCAGCACATGCAGGAAGTACTGGCGGAAATCGGTTACATCAACCCGCGCGCGCCAAAAAAACTGTTTGAACGCATCCGCCGCATCTATGCACGCGCCAAGCTGGAAAAAGAAGAAGTGAACCTGCTCAGGGGCATACTGACTTTATCGGTCACCCCTAAAAAACATACCAAATATTAAACCTACTATTTTAGTCAACTTTAGATTTGTGGCATAATGACATTATGTTCAACCATATAAAAGAAGATATCTCCATCGTGTTCGAGCGCGACCCCGCCGCACGCACGCACTGGGAGATTTTAACCACCTATCCTGGCGTGCATGCGCTACTGATGCATCGGTTCAGCCACTGGCTATGGAAAAAGGATTTCTTCTGGCTGGGCCGCCTTTTTTCACATATCGGCCGCTGGCTGACAGGCATCGAGATCCACCCTGGCGCCACGATTGGTCGCCGCGTATTCATTGACCATGGCATGGGCGTCGTCATCGGTGAAACTGCCGTTATCGGCGATGACTGTACGCTTTATCATGGCGTCACTTTAGGCGGCACCTCATGGAACAAAGGCAAGCGCCACCCGACTCTGCAATCCGGGGTTGTCATCGGCGCCGGCGCAAAAGTGCTCGGCCCGATCACGATTGGTGAAGGCGCAAAGATCGGTTCCAATGCCGTTGTGGTAAAAGACGTCCCGGCAAACGCAACGGCTGTCGGCATTCCGGCACGCATACTGGAAGAGGAAAAATCCAAACAGCGTGAAGCCACCGCGCAAAAAATAGGTTTTGCTGCCTACGCGGTCGGCAATGATGAAAATGACCCGATGATCAAGGCCATACACTCGCTTTTAGACCATGCAGCCAAACAGGATGTAGCGCTGCAGAACCTGCAGGCGCAGCTGGACCGGCTGAACATGGATGTAGAAACCGACACTGAAGTGGGCGACGCATTCAAAGTACAGGCAGCAAAGAAAACATCCGCCGGCAACCAGGAATAAAGCAATACCGAGCAGCGGCAGCATGGCACAGTGAACTGGCACGCACAATAGTTGACTAAAACTGTAGGGTATTTTACAATGCAGTCTCATCATTGATATTTTATAAAGTCGAAGATTATGCGCTTAACTACCAAAGGTCGATTTGCCGTCACCGCAATGCTGGATCTGGCAATAAACGAAACGCAGGACGCACTGGATAACAAACCGGTTACCCTTGCTGCGATCAGTGAGCGACAGGATATTTCGCTTTCTTACCTTGAGCAGCTGTTCAGCAAACTGCGTCGCCAGGGTCTGGTGAAAAGTGTGCGCGGTCCGGGCGGCGGCTATAATCTGGCTAAAGCTTATACGGATATTTCAGTATCTGAAATCATCAATGCGGTAGATGAGCAGATTGATGCCACCCAATGTGGCGGCAATGAGAACTGCAAGGATGAAGGCCGCTGCATGACGCACGACCTGTGGACGGCTTTGAACAGTAAAATTCTGGAGTATCTGGCAGGCGTTACGCTGGCAGATATGGTTGCATCGCAGAAAGATGGCAAGAAGATCACCATCACGCCGCGCAACAGCGCCCTGACAAGTGCCACCGCCTGCAAAAACGAGGTTGCCGCATAAGCTAAACGCAGCTTGACGATATATGAGCAGCGTATACCTGGATCACAACGCCACAACTTCTCTGGATAGCCATGTGCTGGAAGCGATGTTGCCGTGGATGAAGGCGCAGGCTGGCAACCCGACCAGCCGCCATATTTTCGGCCGCACGGCGCGTACCGCAATTGAACATGCCAGGGCACAGGTGGCTGAAGCGTGCGGCGCTTATACCTCGCAAGTAGTATTTACAGCAAGTGGCACCGAGGCCAATAATTTTGCTGTAAGAGGCATGACAGCCAACCAGGATGCGGCACAGATTCTATATAGTGCGATTGAGCACCCGTGTGTCAGCCGTCCGGCCGCGGCATTAAAGCAGTATGGTTATAAAAGCCAGTCGATCGCGGTAAACGGCCAAGGCAGACTGGAAACAGCGCACTTGGCGCTATTGCTGGAAAAACCGGCCAACCTGGTATCCGTGATGCTGGCCAATAATGAAACCGGGGTCATACAGGATATTGCGCAGATTGCAGAGCAGGTCAGACGCAGCGGCAGCTTGATGCATACCGATGCCGTGCAGGGCCTGGGAAAACTGGCACTCAGCTTTACCGACCTGAATGTGCATGCAATGACGGTTTCAAGCCATAAAATAAATGGCCCGCAAGGAGCGGCAGCGCTGATACTGGATAAGCGTGTAGATATCCAGCCGCTGCTGTACGGCGGCGGACAGGAAAGAGGATTACGCAGCGGTACGGAAAACGTCGCAGCGATTATAGGGTTTGGCATGGCATGTGAACTGGCGGCAGCGAACCAGAGCAATTTCGCCAGCCACACCAGGGCATTGCGCGACGCGTTTGAACAAGGGTTGCGGTCACTGGATGCACAGATATTCAGCGATCAAGTGGCACGCATACCTAACACCAGTTTTTTTGCTGTAAACGGTATTGAAGGTGAAACCCTGGTCACGGCATTGGATCGCAAAGGCTTTGCTGTTGCAAGCGGCTCTGCGTGCTCCAGCGACAGCACCGAACCAAGCCATGTACTGCTGGCCATGGGCGTAGGCCATGACCTGGCGCGAGGCGCGGTACGCGTGAGTTTCGGCAGCCACAATACGCTACAACAGGTATCTGGCCTTCTGGATGCATTGAAAAGTGAAGTTTTAAGATTAAGGCAACTGACGGGCGTGACAGCCTGATGCCGGTCAGCTGTCGATACGATTACTAAAGAAATTATTTAAATTGCAAGGACTAATAACACGATGTCAGCATCAGTAGAATTACCCGTTTTAAAACAGCACGACGACGCTCATCCGATCTATCTGGATTACTCAGCGACGACGCCGATAGACCCGCGTGTTGCCGCAAAGATGATTCCATACCTGACCGAAGAATTCGGCAATCCGGCGTCACGCAGCCACCCATATGGCTGGACAGCGGAAAAAGCCGTTGAGAACGCACGCGAAGAAGTCGCAAAACTGGTAGGCGCAGATCCACGCGAGATCGTCTGGACCTCAGGCGCAACTGAATCAAACAACCTGGCCATCAAAGGCGCTGCAAACTTTTATTCCGCAAAAGGCAAGCACATCATTACCGTTGCGACCGAGCATAAAGCAGTGATCGACACCGTGCGCGAACTGGAACGCCAGGGGTTTGAAGCGACTTACCTGCAACCGGAACCGAACGGCTTGCTGGACCTCGAGAAATTCAAGGCGGCCATTCGCCCGGACACCGTATTGGCATCCGTCATGCTGGTGAATAATGAAATCGGCGTGATTCAGGACATTACCGCAATCGGCAATATCTGCCGCGAAAACGGCGTGATTTTCCACGTGGACGCGGCACAGGCCACCGGCAAAGTGCATATCGACCTGGAAAAACTGCCGGTCGACCTGATGAGTTTCAGCGCACACAAGACTTATGGCCCTAAAGGAATCGGTGCCTTATATGTACGCCGCAAACCGCGCATCCGCATTGAAGCGCAGATGCACGGCGGTGGCCATGAGCGTGGCATGCGCTCAGGCACGCTGGCCACGCACCAGATCGTGGGCATGGGTGAAGCATTCCGCATTGCCCGCGAGGAAATGAACGCTGAAAACGAACGTATCCGTTTCCTGCGTGACAAACTATTACATGGCCTGCAGGCGATTGAAGAAGTCTATGTGAACGGCGACCTCGAGCACCGCGTGCCGCACAATCTGAACATCAGCTTCAACTACGTCGAAGGTGAGTCGTTGATCATGGCGGTTAAAGGCATCGCAGTATCCAGCGGCTCAGCCTGTACTTCGGCCAGCCTTGAGCCTAGTTACGTATTGCGTGCATTAGGCCGCAGCGATGAACTCGCGCACAGCTCGATTCGTTTTTCAATCGGCCGCTTCACAACTGAAGAAGATGTCGATTACACGATAGAACTGATGAAGAGCAAGATTGGCAAATTAAGAGAGCTGTCCCCATTATGGGAGATGTTCAAAGATGGGATCGACTTGACCAAAGTAGAATGGGCAGCCCATTAGAAATTGCTCTTTGTCCGTTTGGCGTTGTTAGCCGGCGGCTCATTTAGAAAACTAAATGTCGCCACCATCTGCCTAGCCAAACGAACAAATCATCAATTTCTTGTTGAAACTGTTTAAGTAATAGCGAGAATTATTTTTAGTAGTTAGATTATTTAGTGAATTAAGAGGCGAAGCAAAATCAAGGCAGCAAGCCGCAGACAGTACAATTAGTACGGCAAGGCTTGCTAACGCAGAGTTTGCGAGACGTTTTAATTCACATCAGGAGAAGTAAAATGGCATATTCAGACAAAGTTTTAGACCACTACGAAAACCCGAGAAACGTCGGTTCCCTGGACAAAAACGACCCGCAAGTGGGTACCGGCATGGTGGGTGCACCGGCATGTGGTGACGTGATGAAACTGATGATCAAGGTCAACGACAGCGGCATTATTGAAGATGCAAAATTCAAGACTTATGGCTGCGGTTCAGCGATTGCTTCAAGCTCATTGGTAACGGAGTGGCTCAAGGGCAGGACCATTGAAGAAGCATACGCGATCAAGAATTCAGAGATCGCGGAAGAACTGGCTTTGCCACCGGTAAAGATCCACTGCTCAGTACTGGCAGAAGATGCCATCAAGGCAGCGGTTGCCGACATCAAAGCCAAGCAGGCAGCGAAAGAAAACGCTTAAGCGGGAATCGGATTATGGCAATCACACTGACAGAAACTGCGGCAAACCGCGTAGAAAAGTTCCTCGCCAACCGTGGCAAAGGCATCGGCCTGCGCCTGGGGGTCAAAACTACTGGATGCTCCGGCATGGCGTATACCCTTGAGTTCGTTGATGACATGCAGCCTGAAGACATCGCCTTTGACAGCCACGGCGTCAAGGTCATTGTTGACCCGAAAAGCCTGGTTTACATTGACGGCACCGAGCTCGATTTCACGAAAGAAGGCTTGAATGAAGGTTTTAAATTCAACAACCCTAACGTCAAGGATGAATGCGGTTGCGGTGAAAGCTTTACGGTTTAAATCGTTTCTGTATGTCCAGCGCTCAAAACGATTATTTCCAGCTTTTCGCCCTGCCCGAGCAATTTGATATCGACACCCGATTGCTTGAAGCAAACTTCCGCAAAATACAATCTACCAGTCACCCGGATCGCTTTGTCACTGCCAGCGCCGCGGAGAAGCTCGCTTCGATGCAGCTGGCTACACTTTCAAATGAGGCGTACGGCACCTTAAAAAACACCGCACGCCGGGCAAAGTACCTGCTTGAAAAACACGGCATCGACGCTGTAGCGGATACCAATACCGCACTGCCTATGGACTTTCTGATGCAGCAGATGGAATGGCGGGAACAGCTGGAAGATGCAAAAGCCGCAAAAGACATCCCGGGGCTGGATCAGCTGCACCATGAACTGCGTACGGAAGCCCGCGCGCTGGAAAGTGAACTGGCCGACTTATTTGATCATGCAAAAGATTACGCCACGGCAACCGAAGTGACGCGTAAACTCATTTTTATTGATAAAGTATGTACAGACATACAGCAGGCAATCGAATATTTAGACTAGCATAACGGGTGAAACTGTTTATCATGCTCGTCAAAACGTAAAATAGAACAACGACACCATATGGCATTACTCCAAATCTCAGAACCTGGCATGAGTGCCGCACCCCACCAGCACAAGCTGGCGGCAGGCATAGACCTTGGCACGACCAACTCGCTGGTTGCCACGGTACGCAGCGGCATGAGCACGGTATTGCAGGATGACCACGGTCATGCACTGCTGCCGTCCGTCGTTCGCTACGCGCCCGGCGGCGCAGTGGTTGTCGGGCATGAAGCCCAGGCACAGCAAAGCGCAGACCCGACCAACACCATCGTTTCAGTCAAACGTTTCATGGGTCGCAGCATTAACGACATTACCGACAGGGCGCATATCCCGTACAAGTTCGTGTCAGCCAGCGAAGACCAGGCTGCAAAAGTATTGCAGATCGAAACCCGCGCCGGACTAAAAAGCCCGATTGAGATTTCAGCAGAAATCCTCAAGTCACTCAAAAGCCGTGCCGAAAAATCATTAGGCGGGGAATTGGTCGGTGCCGTGATCACCGTGCCCGCCTACTTTGACGATGCTCAACGCCAGGCCACTAAAGACGCAGCCCGCCTGGCAGGCCTGAATGTACTGCGCCTGCTTAACGAACCTACCGCAGCCGCAGTGGCTTACGGCCTGGATAATGCTTCTGAAGGCAATTTCGTGATTTACGACCTGGGCGGTGGCACCTTCGACGTATCCATCCTGCACCTGTCTAAAGGCGTATTCGAAGTACTTGCCACCAACGGCGACTCTGCATTGGGCGGTGACGATTTTGACCACCGTATCTATTGCTGGGTACTGGATAAAGTACGCGAGGTGACTGCCAATTTTGCTCCGCTGACAGAGGGGGATACCCGTTTATTGCTGACAAAGGCACGCCAGGCGAAAGAATGGCTGACGGATAACTTTGAAGCGCAGGTTCTGTGCAGGTTAAGTAACGGCATCCTTGTCGATGTCACGTTGACGGCAGACCAGCTCGTGGAAATCACGCAGCATCTTGTCATCAAGACCTTATCGCCAACCCGCAAAGCGATGCGCGATGCCAACCTCAGCATCGGCGACATCTCCGGCGTGGTCATGGTGGGCGGCGCAACACGCATGCCACACATCCGCCATGCGGTTGAAGCGTATTTCCAGCAGGAGCCGCTGACCAATCTGGATCCGGATAAAGTAGTCGCGCTCGGTGCTGCCATCCAGGCCAACGTGCTGGCCGGCAATAAAAACGATGATGATCTATTACTGCTGGATGTGACGCCGCTTTCCCTGGGCCTGGAGACCATGGGCGGCCTGGTTGAAAAAGTGATCCATCGCAACAGCACATTGCCGATTGCGCGTGCGCAGGAATTTACCACCTACAAGGATGGGCAGACTGCCATGAGCATTCATGTCGTACAGGGTGAACGCGAACTGGTCAGCGATTGCCGCTCCCTGGCGCGCTTCGTGCTGCGGGGCATTCCACCTATGGCTGCCGGCGCTGCGCGGATACGCGTGACATTTACCGTAGATGCCGATGGCCTGCTTTCAGTTTCTGCACGCGAACAAAGCACCGGTGTGGAAGCGCATATCGAAGTGAAACCTTCGTACGGATTAAGTGAAAATGAAATTACCGATATGCTGAAAGCATCGTTCAGCAGCGCCGAAGAAGACAAAAAAGCGCGCATGCTGGCAGAGGCGCGCGTCAGCGCCGGTGCTATCATCAGCTCAGTCACCGCCGCACTTGCCGCAGATGGAAGCCTCATCAGCGAAGCTGAACAGAATGCGATCAAAGCGGAAATCGACCGCTTACAGGCCATTGCCGCAGCAGAGGATGCAACGGCGATCAACCAGGCGGTCGACGCACTCAATCATGCCACGGAGGCGTTTGCGGCAGCTCGCATGAATGCAAGCGTAAGCCACGCCCTCAGCGGTAAAGCCATTAACTCTCTGGAAATGTAATATGCCACAAATTATCGTACTGCCGCATGTGGAACTATGCCCGGAAGGCGCTGCCTTTGAAGTCAACACCGGCGAATCGATCTGCAACGCACTGCTGGATCATGATGTAGATATCGAACATGCCTGCGACCAGGTCTGCGCCTGCACGACTTGCCATGTGATTATCCGCGAAGGATTCAAATCACTGAATGCATCCTCAGATCAGGAAGACGACCTGCTGGACAAAGCGTGGGGACTGGAGCCAAACTCGCGCCTGTCATGCCAGGCAGTTGTCGGCACTGAAGACATCGTCATTGAAATACCGAAATACAGTATCAACATGGCCAAGGAAGGCCATCGCTAGCGGAGCGCCAACCAGGGAGGCCAAGCCTCCCTGCCGTTTACAGGCCTATTGCATTATCCATAAAACGCACTTCACCTGAAGCCAGGTCATAAATACCGCCCACGATCGCAATCTGCCTGTTTGCCATCATGTCCTGCAGGATCTCGCTACTGTGCATGATTTCATCCATCTGCACCTGCACGCTTAATTCACATACTTTTGCCACAAACTCTGGATTCGATGAATCACGCTGCCCAATGATGCTTTTCTCCAGGCGCACCGCAGGCTTGATCAGGTTGGTAATCTCGCCGATATGCCCATCCTTGAAGTTATCACAAGCGGCTTTTACCGCGCCGCATCCGGTATGCCCGAGCACGACAATCAGCTTGCTGCCCAGGTATTTACAGCCGAACTCCAAGCTGCCGATCGCTTTATCTGAAGCGATGTTACCGGCCAGGCGCACGCTGAAAACATCCCCCAGGGCCTGGTCAAACACCATTTCCACCGGTGCGCGTGAATCACTGCAACTCAGCATGGAAACAAAAGGATGCTGCTTGTCTTTTGTCATCATGACCAGGTTATGCAGGTCTTTATTGGCAGTCAGGTTATTGGCAAAGCGGTGATTACCGTCAATCAGAATATCAAGCGCTTCCTGTGGCGTCATTTTATCGCGGTCGAGTAATGGATGTTTATACATACTGAATTCCTGAGTTAAGTTTCAGGACGCAATTATACCTGACCACCAGCGTATCAATGATGACCAATCGCAGCCCATTGCAATGCAGCCATAAAAAAAGCCCGCTGTTAAGCGGGCTAAACGAGGTGCCAGAAGTAATCAGGCGATTAAATTAGAACATCCATTGCGCTCTGAAAATAAGTGCTTTTTCATCATCAACACGTTTATTATTGATAATCACGCCACCGGTAGCGCCACCAATAATATCGTTGTAATCAGTAGCCACGTAGTTCATCATCAAACGTGTGTTAGCTGTTGGCAGGAATTTCAAGCCCAGTGTCCAGGCATCCGCTTTTGCAAAGCCGGCCGCTTTAGTCGTAATCTGGGCATCAGCAGCACCCACACCTTGACCAACGCCTACAGCGTTATAGTCTGAAGCATCGAACTCACTGTAACGCAAGCCCAGCTCCCACAAACCGCCTGTGAATGTTGTCGGGTCAAAGTCTTTTGCAGGTTTCAGGCCACCGAATACACCGCCTTTGTAGCTGTCAGCATATTTTTCACCTGTAATGGTCCACATTGCTTCTGCATACCAGTTCTCAGTGTTCAGGTCATAACTGCGGGTAGGTGTTTTAAATTCATTGTTCATCTGCATCCATTCAGCCTGCACTTTGAATGGACCGTAGGCTACCGCGCCTTCCAGGCCAACACGGCTACGATCAATGCCGTTATATTGCGCTGCGGCATTTGCCAGGGTTGGTGCCCTGAAGAACGTTGCGCCCTTGCCTTCTGTCGCGCCGCTCACGCCTACCGTACCCTCAGGAGAGTCGCCTTCAGAGAATGAAGCGCCTGCATGCAGCACCATATCTTTATTGCCCATGATTTCGGCAAAGTTGGCAGTTAAACGGCCGTAGATATCTTTGCCGTCTTCACGGATGTCAGACTCTACACCACCGTCTTTTACACCGTTTGATGCAGCCAGGGCATAAGTGATGCCTGTAAATGGTGCACCGTGAACCATGATACCGGTTTCCTTAGCTGGAGCCAGCTGGTTTACAAATGAACGCTCCATGAAATCGATATTGTTTGAGCTTGTCAATTCTTCCAGGTTCATCGGCATTTTGAATTTACCGAAACGGAACTGAACAGGCTTCCACCAGGCAACGTTCAGATAGCCAACGTCAAGTTTGCTGGCGCCGCTAGAAAGGTCAGCAACCACTTCAGCTTCGTAATAATCTTTCCATGCTGCTTTGAAACCTAAACGGGCACGGCGGATATCGAAGGTATCCGATACGCTGTTTGAATTTGAAATGGCATTGCCAGTCGTTAAAGCAGCATTGGTTTTGTTATCGTTATAGTCAAAGAAACGGTAATCAGCATGCACGCGGCCGTTGATTTGCGCTTTGAATGAACCATCACCGCTTTCAAACACTAAGCCATCCTTATATTTAGCAGAAACTGAACTTGCTTTTTTCTTCTCGGCAGCTTCTTTTTCACCGGCACGGCCTTTTTGTAACAGTGCACCTTCTTCTTCGGTCAGCACGCCCTTGGCAATCAATGCATTCACAATATCATCTGTTGAATCAGCGAATGCTTTTGCACCAAAACCCAACATCAATGAGCCTGCTACCGCTGCGGCTACTAAGCTACGTAATTTGTAATTCATTTAAAATCCCTCTTGTTTAAGAATTGTTTACTGCGTTTTTTCAACAGGGTGGATTTTGCGGAGATTGTGTGACATTTTGATGACAGATCATGATTTGGTAAAAAAAACGTCACTTATGTTGTATTTATGCAACAGGCCATTTGTGCGACCGGCAACCATTGGCCTCAGGCGATCGCGGCCATGTCTCCAATAAGACACGGTCACATGGTTGTCACATTATCTAAATATGATGCCGTAAAGAATTTACACCTGGTCATAAATAATGAGCGCCAACATTGCATTTCTCAATCATAAAAAACTGCAGGAAAATACCGCTGATGACATAGAAAACAAACTGCATGACATCATCAGGAACAAGCGCTTAAGTGCGGTGTTCCAACCCATCATTGATATACGAACTGCCACAATCATCGGCCACGAAGGCCTCATCAGGGGGCCGGCGGATAGCCCATTGCATTCCCCGATCAAGCTATTCAATACCGCGCGCCATTACGGCCTGATAGCCGAACTTGAATATCTGGCAAGGCACGAAGTGCTTCAATCCTTTTATGACCTTAACGGTGTAGGCAAAGTGTTTCTCAACGTCAGCCCGGATGTATTTTTAAGTAAATACTCCAGGGGTGGGGAAACGCTTAAATACATACACGAGATTGGCTTGACGCCACAGCAGGTTGTGATCGAACTGACAGAGAACACACCCAGCATTGATTACCAGCTGCTGCGCGAGGCCTCCTGCTATTACCGTGCAATGGGATTCGAGATTGCGATTGATGACCTGGGTGAAGGCTTCTCCAGCCTGCGCATGTGGTCTGAACTGCGTCCCGACTACGTCAAGATCGACCAGCACTTCATCCAGGGCATCAATTACGACCCGCTGAAGCTGCAATTCGTACGCTCCATTCAGGAAATCGCAAACAAATCAGGCGCACGCATTGTGGCAGAGGGCATTGAAACCGAAGATGAGCTCATCGCCATCCGGGACATAGGCATTGCCTTAGGACAGGGCTACCACATCACCCGCCCGCAGCACTATCCGGTTAAAGCCGTCCCGAGCCATATTGAACAAACCCTGGGAGCAAAATACATCATCGGGCAGCAACAGCCGGGTCAGTCTTATACCGTCGAAAGCCTGATGAAACACTCGCCATACGTCGCACCAGAATTATGCAACGACGCAGTGCTTCACCTGTTTGAGCTTCACCCCGAAATCAACTCGATCCCTGTCGTTAAAGATGGCATTCCGGTGGGCATCATCAGCCGTTATCACATCACCAGCCAGTTCTCCAAACAGTATTATCGCGAACTGTATGGCAAAAGCTCCTGCGATATTGCCATGGATGGCAAGCCGGTCATTGTAGAAAAATCGGTAAGCCTGCATGACTTGAGCGACCTCATGCTGCAAAGTGACCCGCAATACCTGTCTATCGGTTTTATTATCACGGAGAACGGCACATACGCCGGCATGGGCAGCGGGCATGACCTGCTGCGCCTGTTCACACAGATGCAGATCAGCGCAGCCCGTTATGCCAACCCATTAACGCTGCTGCCTGGCAACGTACCGATTAATGAGCATATTGACGGGCTTTTAGGTTCAAAAACAGCATTTACCGCATGTTATTTTGACCTGGATTTTTTTAAGCCTTTTAATGATATGCACGGCTATAAAAAAGGCGATGACGTGATTCAATTAATGGGCACGCTGCTCAAGGAAGAATGCAGTAAGGAACTGGACTTCATCGGCCACATTGGCGGTGATGATTTTATTGTACTGTTCCAGATCCACAACTGGAAAGAACGCTGCGACACTATCCTGGCGCGCTTTGCGGAGGTCGTCAAATGGTTCTATAACGCTGAAGAACGGGAACGGGGCGGCATGGATGTTGAAGACCGCTTAGGTAACCGCACGTTTCAGCCCCTCATGAGCATCTCGATCGGAGCTGTCGTCGCGGAGCCCGGGCAATTTGAATCACCGCATGAGGTTTCAAGTGCTGCTGCCATTGCAAAAAAACAAGCCAAGAAAATAACAGGCAATTCATTATTCATTGAGCGGCGTCATTATTAAGCTGGATCTATTAAACCAGAATTGATCAACACCCATTTGACACCCGCATTAACAGACAAGCCCCTCAGGTGGAAGCCTGGGGGGCTTGTCATAAGTTTCACCGCGAATGAAACGCTATCCGGTCAGGCTTCTGCGCGCATATGCGGGAACAGGATCACATCACGGATACTTGGGCTATCGGTGATCATCATGACTAGGCGGTCGATCCCGATACCGCAGCCGCCGGTCGGAGGCATACCGTATTCCAGCGCGCGGATGAAGTCAGCGTCGTAGTACATCGCCTCCTGGTCACCCGCCTCTTTTGCCTTCATTTGTGCATGGAAGCGTGCCGCCTGGTCTTCTGCATCATTCAGCTCACTGAAACCATTGGCAATTTCACGGCCGGTCACAAACAACTCGAAGCGCTCGGTGATTTCAGGGTTGGCGTCAGAAGCACGCGCCAAAGGCGAGACCTCAACCGGGTAATCAATAATATAAGTCGGGTTCCACAACTGTGACTCTGCCGTTTCTTCAAACAGCGCCAATTGCAGGGCGCCCAAACCTGCATGGTCAAACGGCTTGGTACCGAACTTCAGGATTTCAGCACGCAGGAAAGCGGCATCATGCAACTGCTCCAGCGTATAGTGCGGTGCATATTTCTGGATCGCGCCAACAATGGTCAGGCGCTCGAACGGTTTACTCAAATCCAGCTCACGGCCCTGATATTCAAGCACGGCTGAGCCTGTTGCGGCAATCGCTGCTGCACGGATACAGCGTTCGGTGAAATCCATCAGCCACAGGTAATCGGTATAAGCCGCATAAAACTCCATCATCGTGAATTCAGGGTTATGGCGCACGCTTAAACCTTCGTTACGGAAATTGCGGTTGACTTCAAACACACGGTCAAAACCACCAACGACCAGGCGTTTCAGGTACAGTTCAGGCGCGATACGCATGTACATCTGCATATCCAGGGCATTATGATGCGTGATGAAAGGTTTAGCCGAAGCGCCGCCTGGAATCGGGTGCAGCATCGGCGTTTCGACTTCCAGGAACTGGTTCTCTATCATGAAACTGCGAATTGCCGAAACCACCTTGCTGCGCGCTACAAAAGTCGCACGCGTTTCTTCGGATACAATCAGATCGACATAGCGCTGGCGGTATTTCACTTCCTGGTCCTGCAGGCCATGGAATTTTTCCGGCAACGGACGCAATGATTTAGTCAGCAGGCGCAGTTCCGATACCTTGACTGACAATTCACCGGTTTTGGTTTTAAACAAAACGCCATGAGCGGCAACAATATCGCCCAAATCCCAATGCTTGAATGCATCGTAAATGGCTTCGCTATCAGCAGAGGTCAGGTTATCTTTGGATATGAACAACTGGATACGGCCAGTACTATCCTGCACCGTAGCAAAGCTGGCCTTGCCCATCACACGCTTTAGCATCATGCGGCCGGCGATGCTGACGCGCACCGCCTTGGGGTCCAGCACTTCGTTATCAAAACCGCCAAACTCGGCATGCAGTTCCGCTGCCTTATGCTCTGGTTTGAAGTCATTTGGGAATGCAGCGCCGCCATTGGCTTTTGCCGTTTCACGGATCGCCTTTAATTTTTCACGGCGTTCGGCAATGACATGGTTCTCGTCCTGCTGGACCACTTCGCTATTCTGCTGATTATTTTCCGTATTACTCACACTCATACCCCCTGCTTCAAACTTTCTGTAATAAATGGATCAAGGTCGCCATCCAGCACCCCTTGCGTATTGCCTATTTCCACACCGGTCCGCAAGTCCTTGATCCTTGACTGGTCAAGCACATAAGATCGAATCTGATGCCCCCAGCCGATATCGGTTTTGGCATCTTCCAACGCCTGTTTTTCCTGATTACGCTTGTTCAGTTCCAGGTTATAGAGCGCGCCTCGCAGCATGCTCATCGCCTCATCCTTATTTCGATGCTGCGAACGGTCGTTCTGGCACTGCACGACAACACCGGTAGGAATATGCGTAATACGCACGGCGGAGTCGGTCTTGTTAATATGCTGCCCGCCCGCACCGCTGGCACGATAAGTGTCGATACGCAGGTCGGCAGGGTTGATGTCAATCTGAATCGATTCATCCACTTCCGGGAAAACCTGCACGCTGGCGAAACTGGTATGGCGTTTGGCATTGGAATCGAACGGTGATTTGCGCACCAGCCGATGCACACCGTTCTCGGTTCTCAAGGTGCCATAGGCATAATCACCGCTTACTTTGATAGATGCGCCCTTGATACCGGCCACATCTCCTTCGGACTCTTCCAGCACTTCGACTTTAAAGCCCTTACGCTCACAATAACGCAAATACATACGCAGCAGCATATTGGCCCAATCCTGCGCTTCGGTGCCACCGCTGCCGGATTGGAACTCGACAAAGCAATTCGCGGCATCCAGCTCGCCCGAAAACATGCGCCTGAACTCCATTTCCGCTATCTTTTTTTCCAGCGCCTCGGAATCTGCTGCGATACTTAATAAAGTATCATCATCATTCTCCTCACGCGCCATTTCAAACAGCTCCTGCGCATCGTTAAGGCCGGTTTCAACACTCAACAGGGTGTTGACGACTGATTCCAGCTCACGCTTTTCTTTACCCAGCTTCTGGCTTTTGGCATTGTCATCCCAGATTTTCGGGTCTTCGAGCAGGCCATTTACTTCTTCCAGGCGCTGACTTTTGCTTTCAAAGTCAAAGATACCCCCGTAGGGCTTTGTTGCGCTCAACCAGATCGCTTAAGCGATTGGCGATAATATTGAGTTGTTCCGCTTCCATGACGCACACTTATTACAAAAAACGGAATTATACAGGAACTAATCTTGCTTATATTAACTTGCTGTTATTACAGTGACACTTGCTTGGTGCCGATATATCAAAACATTAAATACTGCCATCCGAATGAGAGTACTCGCCACAACTGCCGACTTCGTTATGCAAGAAATTCAATCCAATTGCCGTTAATACAAGTTCAAACTTCGATTGCAGATTGATTTTGCATAACTTCATTTATTCTGGCCTGCACTACAACCAGTTGTTGCTGATCCAAACCTAAATCATGCAGATTTAGCAGGTCTGAGCTTAGCTGCGGGACTCCCTCCTGATTTGATACACTACTGCCATGAGAATCATTGATGCTGGGCATATCATTGATAGACACGCTTTCACCTCCATTACTTTGCTTTAATACAGCTATTTGATTGGATGAATTTATCTGCTCAACATCATTCATCACCCTATCAGAACGGCCATCCGGAGCTGGCTGCTTACCCTTGAAATTAATTAAACAATGCGGGCCAGAGTCTATAATGTCAAAATCCCCAACCATGTATTGATACCCACGTTTTTCAAGAAACTTCTCAATTTGCTCATTGTAGCTGGCAGAGAATACGTTGCCATTCACCGTAACCAAATTGGTATCGGTATGAGGCGTACCGGTCGCCTTTAGCCCGCCTTTCTATTATTTCTGCCACTTCCGGTGTCGTGGCAGAAGGAATCAGAATCACCCCCCCGTCGGGCAATACCGACATGAATGTATCTAAATGATAATAATCGTCTGGCATCTCGTTTCCATGGAATCCTGTTTTTGGAACAACAATAAGATTCATGTTTAGTTCTTTTGCCAAATTAGTTGCTGCCTTCTCTTGCTCGCAAAGAATTGGAAATTCTGGATGACTTGAATGTGGAAGATCCACATAAACTCCAACATAAACGGTATTTGATTTAGGGTCTTGGAGTACATCTCCTCCTTCAAGAAACCCATCTGTCACTACAGAAAAAATTCCTTGTTTTGTAAAATCTTTCTTCATTGCTTCTTGAACGCCAGATGAGCGTACCTCAACCTCAGTTTTCATGTCGCCTTGGGGATAAATTTGCGCACCATTAGGCGTCGCGACATAACGGTCTCTTGGCCATATCGTGCCGTGCAGACCACTAGTGCCATCACCCACAACTGTCACATGCGCACCGGAAGCTTGCAATTGCGCATTAAGTGTATACCACCTCAGTTGATCACCAATCGCATATCCATTGGACTCGCCCATTACTACTTCAGGATGGCTGGTTTGCTGTGTTGTCTCTTTAATCCGTTCAATAATGGCATTTTGCTCGGCAATATACTCTGTTATTTTTTTCGACAGTTCCCCAAAATGCTGTTGAGGATTGATGGTTTTACCATCTAGCTGTCCAGTTTCCGCCAATACAAGATGCCCGTTTTTACTGTCTATGCTTATCCAACTGGCAATCGCTGAACTCCCTGAATACTCATACATCAACTTAGTAATTTCATTCAACTTGGATTGAGAACCCATCTCTTCTACAGCCATAACGCGCCTCACTATTTACTGGTAAGTAAAAAATATTACATGGGAAATATTACCATATAATATTGGTTAGCTATAAATGAGATAGTTACGCAGAATCATTCGTCTGGCCGATACCAAAATTAGACTATTATCCGCCATGCCAGTTGGAGCTAAAATCTACCCCCTCGCATCATTGCAAGGTGCGAGCCCGTGGCAATCCAGCACGATGGAAACTATATCGGGTGAATAAGGCGCAATAACCTTAGCATTGCCATTTACTTCACTAAACTATGATCTTCACAAACCATAGCCATGCCGCTTTTTTCTCTGGCGTCTATTTCCCGCTTAAAACTGCCATCAGCCAGTTGTGAGGCTAACTTTGCTTTCACCCATGAAAGCTCCAGTTCAGACTGTGAATTGATGCCTTGGCTAGTATGATCGGCGTGCTGGTGATAATTATTGAAATTATTGTAATAAACAACTTCTTTGACATAATTTAGCACTTGAATTGCCTTGCTACCGGTAGCTTGATCTACCATTTTCAATGCCTCGTCAAAAGCTTTATTCGCGCTTGACCGTGCATCCAACATTAAATTTTTCTTGGCGTTTATAGTATCTGCCATCTTTATACTACCAGCTTCTTTTAATGCATCAGTATTCACGTAAAAGATTGTCTCTTTTTTTAACATAAACTTGGTGTCATCTTCAGCTGGTGTGCCTTCCAAACAGCCGCCCACTAACTGCCTCTTACCTGCATCCAATACATCACTAATCTTAGCTTCAAGCCCTGCTTGAACTTCACCTAAAATAATAGTACCTGGCCCTATGATTTTCTCTTCATTATCCATCGTGTTACCCCTCTATTAATTTGTATCACTTGATCTAAATTCTTAATCAATTACAAACACATTACTTTTCAATTAAGCGACAGTTCCTGACGAGGCGTGACTTGCATATCATTTTTAGTGGCATTTCGTGCTTCATAATTTGCAACCACGCCTTGCAACTCGTTTGCACCCAGGGCTTTAGATAAATTATTTATCGCGATGTCCAGGGCGCGGTCATCACTTGCATCGATTACGCCATCTTTAGTCACATGTCGATAAAGTTGCGAGAAACTATCCACCGCTGCTTTTAACGCCACAGGTTTATGTTCTGGCATATTAATGTTAACGTCACCAGTTTCTCGAATATAGGCGGCTGTCTTGACAAACTCCTCTTGAGGCGTGAGAGATACTGGCATGCCTAGAGCTTTTTGCACTGCATTAAGTTTTTCATTCGCCGCTACCGCAACATTTTTAACCGCTTCAATACCTGAGACACCGAAAGCTTCAACAAAACCCGGCGCCACATCAGTAGGTTTACCCGTTACAAATGCAACCAGTCTTTGCGCATACCGGTTAACCTCGCCAACTGGCGTCCAATCCAGCAATCGTGCAACAGCTTCATTGGGCTTATCTTCTTGCTGCGCCTTTACGAAACTTACTATTGGAGCAATATCCGTTGCGGTATTCCCAGCCACTTTCATAAATACATGTGCTTTTTCTTCACTATCGCCATTAGTCGCGTAAGCACTTGCTGCACCAGAAGCTAATGCCAAACCAGAACCAATCAACAAACCAATTCCACCTTTACCAGCACCAGTTGCACGTGCGGACGCTGCTCTCGCCAGTTCCACATCTGTAATTGGAGTGCTGTATCCATTAAGATTAAGCTGCTGATTTGATATGCGCGTTACTGTTGGATTTGCCGCAGAAGCGTTAGCCATGCTTGTGCTTGCGGTTCTTTTTACATCGGCATCCGTGATTGGTGTGCTGTATGGTGTTAGATTTATTGGTTTATTAACATTGTTGCCTGCGTTTGCATCTCGCATATCCAAAACATCCGGCATTTCATTCGCGGGGAAAAACTGTGTTGGGTAATCCACCTTTTTTTGTATGACAATGTTACGCGCATCCGCTGAACGTAAACCTTCAATGAACGGATGGCGGGATTTAGATAACTCTTCACGAGTTTTACCAGTAATATGATCAAGCGCTGATCTCTCGCCCTGCAATGAAACATCAGGAGCTGTCATTGCCCGAATATTTCCCTGTGCATATTTCTCAAGGTTTTCAGGTGTCCAGGCATTACCCTGATGTACCTGTTGCGCATCACCGACTGCTTGCAACATCTTGTTAAAATCAGCCACTGGAACCCGATGCTGAAACTTTTCAACGGTTGTTTGAATAATGTCATCCATTGACAACGTGAGCCGAGCGCCACGACCATCAAACTCCACCAACTCATTGCTAGGCTTAAAGATAATAGTATTGCCACGCCCTTGTTCGAGGGCAAATCTTGAATTAGCAGAATAATGATCGACAATTAACGACTTCAAATTTTCTACATCAACATTGCCCACCAACCCACCACTGACGTTCACGTTAAAATCGTTCGCACTCAACAGATAAATCTTGCCGGTAGCTCGTTCAGTGGCGGCCTGCATTGCCTCTATCAAATTCACTTTTGCGTCAATCAACTGCTCTGCTGTAAGCATTTGGCCATCAACATGCACACCTAAATTCTTAGCGGTTTCAGCGGCAAGCTTCAGGTCTATATTGTTTTGAGGCTGATGATTGTACTTATCCAGCAATGACTGCGCCTCACGATAAAGGTCTGGTTGATAAATTCGCAGGTAATGCTCCCCATGCCTATTGCCGGCCAAATCCTCTAAACTGAATTCGGCTACTAATCTATTCTCGTCCATAGCAGCTTGGCGAAAACTATCGCTGGTATGAATAAAAACTGGCGATCTAACTTCACCTCTAGCGTATGGCGTTTGCAGTGTGTCTCTAGGTGTCGTCATTAGTAAATTAGCGACGACTGCCGGATTGACACCGGTAGATGGTACGGTTGCACTCATGATGCATCTCCTTTAACAAATGATTTACGCAACCCACCTATAGATTATTTACTTACTTCTACCTAGAGCAGGGCGTTTAACCATCTATTGCAATCGCCATGCCATTTTATATTTTTTATTGTAACCAATTGAAAAACAAGATAATTAATTAAAATAGCAGCTATACAAAATATGTAGGTTATGCAACAACCTTGTCTCAATCACTTCATTGTTATGTAGGCTTTGTTACACACTTGCATTTTATGCAATGATTAAAATGTGATTCTTGTTATTCATAGCCACCTTCGATGCTGCAATTTACATGATTGATCAAACCTCAAGCCGCGGCATATATATTGCTTAAATAAACCAATACAATTACTTGCAAGGTCAATCGAAATGTTTTACCCATCGCCTGGTTTCAACCATATCGCGTTGATAACTATCTATGAAATAAGCAAGATACTGAGTACTTCACTTGCGCTGGATAAAACCTTGAGGCAAACGCTTAATCTAATCGCCGCCCATTTAAATATGACTCGCGGCATGGTGTGCCTGATTCAGGCCTCCGGGCAATTGGCTACAGTTGCCTCTACCGGTTTAACTCGCGAAGAAATGCAACGTGGTGAATTCAAGATGGGCGAAGGCATTACCGGAAAAATATTTCAGCATGCGATACCAGCAGTCATTCCCGACGTTGCTAATGAACCCTTGTTTCTGAACAAAACTGGTGCATTCAGGCAACTGGAAGGCAAATCTATCGCTTTTTTAGGCGTACCCATTAAAGTCGGCACAGAGTGCATTGGCGTACTCTCTTTTCAGTATGAAAAAGGAGAAGTTTGTAAGGAGTTTCAACCCAAACTTCAATTATTGATCATGGCTGCCAATCTAATAGGCCAGACTGTACGCCTTAATCAAAAAATCACGACCGAGCGGCATCAACTGATGCAGGAAAAATACCGCCTGCAAAAAGACCTTGCAAACAAATACAGCCTGGATGGTGTCATTGGTCAATCAAAACGCATGCAGGAAGTATTTACTGATGTACACATGGCAGCGCCCGGCAATAACACCATATTGCTGCGCGGGGAATCAGGTACCGGCAAGGAAGTAATTGCACGTTCAATTCATTTTCTATCTCCGCGTAAGAATAAGCCATTCATCAAACTAAACTGCGCGGCACTTACCGAAAGTCTGCTGGAATCAGAATTGTTTGGGCATGAGAAAGGCGCGTTTACCGGAGCGCTGCATCACAGAAAAGGACGTTTTGAACAAGCGCATGGCGGTACATTATTTCTGGATGAAATCGGTGATATATCCCCTGCTTTTCAAGTAAAACTACTGCGCGTGTTGCAGGAACGTGAATTTGAACGTGTAGGTGGCAATGATGCGATTAAGATAGATGTTCGCCTGATTTGTGCGACCAACCGCGATCTGGAGCAAGCGGTCAGTAGCGGTGGGTTTCGTTCAGACCTGTATTTTCGTATCAATGTAATTTCAATTTACCTGCCCCCACTCCGTGAGCGGCAAGAAGACATTCCGTTGCTGGTTGAAAATACACTGGCACGTTTCAATAAAGAAAATAACGTAAAAATTGAAATCACGCCTCAAGCACTACATATACTCATGAACTGTCAATGGCCTGGCAATGTACGCGAACTGGAAAACTGCGTGGCACGTTTTTGCACCTTATCCCATAGCAATCTAATTCAAGCTTCAGATATCCCATGCCAAGCCAACAATTGCCCGTCTTCAATACTTTGGAAACATCAGCCATATCCAATAACCACTGCGGCATTACATAGCACAGATCCTATACAACAGCACAGTATTACAAGCAATGAGGTACAAAACAGCCTGCCTGTAAACGAACGGCAGCGCATGATTAACGCAATGGAAAAAAGTGGCTGGGTTCAGGCAAAAGCGGCTCGCTCACTAAACCTGACACCTCGCCAAATGGGATACGCACTTAAAAAATACAAAATTGATATTAAAAAATTATAAAATACATTAACGCATCAAGATTTTTACGATGCTAACCCACTAGTCCACCATCTTCTTTGGTAAAAATGCCTATGTCCGGATTCTCCAGGATTGTCAGCACCAGTTCAGACGGGCGGCATAATTTAGCGCCTTTGGCTGTAACGACAATCGGGCGGTTGATCAACACAGGATGCTGCATCATGGCGTCGATCAAAGCGTTTTCAGTCAAACTCAAATCGTGCAACCCAAGTTCCTGGTAAGGCGCAGCTTTTTCACGCAGGATGTCGCGCGCCGTGCATCCCATCATCGAGATCAATTCCAGCAAGCGCTCACGGCTTGGCGGGGTTTTGAGGTATTCAATGACCTCCGGTTCGATACCGCTGGCACGTATCATGGCAAGCGTGTTGCGTGACGTGCCGCAGGCAGGGTTATGGTAGATCACGGTATTGCTCATAATTTTGTCCTTTTCTGATTGCTTGAACAGCAAAATTCCGTACGGATTTTAACCTCAAAAAAACAACACAACTGCAAATAAGTTCAATTAATCAGCAATAATCACTCGCAGATTTAACCTTGGGCGGTTAAACTTACGAAAATTTTTATTTGCAATAAATCTGTAACAATTAGGGAGATTCCGCATCATGGCGAATGCAACACTGGGCCGATTAATGGCAATGATTTCACCGCGCAATGACAATTACTTTGTGCTATTCAACAGTCTGGCAGACTGTGTCGTAAGAGGCTCAAAAGTATTAGCCATGATGTCAGCCGTAAAAGATCCTACAAAGTTCGATGAGCATTTTGCCGAACTCCGCAAGATCGAATCGGAAGCCGATGAATACACACGTGAGATCCTGCTCTCCCTGCACAAAACCTTCATCACGCCGTTTGACCGCCGCGAGATCCGTGAACTGGCCATGGCGCTGGATGACATCATTGACTATATGGAAGACATTCCGCAAAGTGCGAAAATCTACGGTGAATCTGCATTTACGCCGGAAATGGTTGCGCTTAGCCAGATTCTGCTGCGCGCTTCAGAAAAAGTACGTGAAGCCGTGAGCATGCTGTCCGACATGAAAAATTCCGAAAAAATCCTGCGCACCTGTGCCGAGATCAGCGGCATCGAAGGCGAAGCCGACCACGTAATGCGCGCCGGCATGCACCGCCTGTTTGCTGAGGAATCTGACGCACGCACCTTGATCCGCTCAAAAGAGCTTTACGATATTTTCGAAGAGGCTGTCGACAGCTGTGAAGACGTTGCAGACGTCATTCACGGTGTAGTGTTAGAGCGTATTTAAGGGGTAATCATGGATCACGCTATTCTAATTATGGCGTTGCTTGTCATCGTCGCCCTCATATTCGATTTTATGAACGGCTTTCACGATGCAGCCAACTCTATTGCGCTGATGGTTTCAACGCGCCTGCTTACCCCGCAAGCCGCGGTGGCATGGGCCGCTTTTTTTAACTTCATTGCGTTTTTATTCTTTGGCCTGCATGTCGCCGACACCGTTGGCAAAGGCATTATCGACCCAGACATTGTTAACAACGCCGTGATATTCGGCGCACTCAGCGGCGCCATTGCCTGGAACGTGATCACCTGGTGGTTCGGTATTCCGTCATCCTCATCCCACGCCCTTATCGGCGGCTTGCTTGGCGCAGGTGTCGCACATGCGGGCACCAAAGGCATTATCATCGGCAGCAAACTGATCACCACCGGGGTCGCGATCGTACTCTCCCCTTTATTCGGCATGCTGCTGGCGATGATACTGTCCGTCATCGTGCTGTGGCTATTTCAAAGATCATCACCTTATAAAACCGAGAACCGGTTTAATAAAATGCAGTTTATTTCGTCCTCTCTGTTCAGCCTGGGCCATGGCGCCAACGATGCGCAGAAAACCATGGGTATCATTACCGTGCTGCTGTTTGCCAACGGCTACCTGCAAGGTGATTTCCATGTACCGTTCTGGGTTGTCATTTCATGCCAGCTGGCGATGGGCCTGGGTACGCTGATGGGTGGCTGGCGCATTGTGCGTACCATGGGCATGGGCATTACCAAAGTGCGTCCGACCGGTGCATTCTGTGCCCAGACTTCAGGTTCGATTGCGTTATTCCTGGCAACTTCGCTTGGCATCCCGGTATCAACCACGCACACGATCACTGGCGCAATTGTTGGTGTGGGCGTATCGCGCCGCGCTTCCGCAGTGCGCTGGGGCCTGGCTTCACGCATTGTATGGGCGTGGGTGCTGACGATTCCATGTGCAGGCCTGATAGCAGCGATGTCTTACCATCTGGGACGTACTTTCCTGTAAATCACACCCGGCGCAGACCGGCCTGACTCGAGTCGGGTCCTGGTTTTTAAAGCCGATCCAGACAGGGGCTCTTCATGAGCCCCTTTATTTTTTTCTAATTCAGAATTTGTCATCAATTTGTCATATTCCATTCATAAAATGGCATTCAGTTTTATAACGTACTGAATATCAACAAGGAGCATGGAATGCGGTCTACCCTATTAAAAGCATTAACAATTGCAGGCGTATTAAGCACTACATTGTCAGTAGCCAATACAGCATTTGCAGCAGAGAAAATCATCAAAATTGACGGTTCAAGTACTGTCTACCCAATTACTGAAGCTGTAGCCGAAGAGTTCCAGAAAGCGCAAAAAGTTAAAGTGACCGTTGGCGAATCAGGTACCGGCGGCGGCTTCAAAAAATTCTGCCGCGGCGAAACTGATATCTCAAATGCATCACGCCCAATCGCCCAGAAAGAAATAGACGCATGTAAAGAAGCCGGCATCCAGTTTATTGAACTGCCTATCGCTTTTGACGCGCTGACCGTAGTTGTAAACGCAAAAAATGACTGGGTTAAAAGCCTGACTGTAGATGAATTGAAAAAAATCTGGCAACCGGGTTCAAACGTAAAGAGCTGGAAACAGGTCAACAGCGCATATCCTGACAAGCCAATGGGTTTATATGGCCCAGGTACGGCATCAGGTACTTTTGACTACTTTACTGAAGCCATCAATGGCAAATCAAAAGCCAGCCGTACAGACTACACGCCATCAGAAGATGACAACGTATTGGTACAAGGCGTTAGCGGCAACACCGGCGGCATGGCGTACTTCGGTTTAGCTTATTACGAAGAAAACAAAGATAAATTAAAAGCCGTTCCAGTTGCAGCCAAAGCAGGCGGCCCAGGTGTATTGCCTTCTGCAGCTACGGTAATGGATGGCACATACCAGCCGTTATCACGTCCGATCTTTATTTATGTGAACGCGACAGCCGCCGCTTTCAAACCGGAAGTAAAAGCATTCGTAAACTATTATCTTGAGCATGCTCCAGCGCTGGTCAAAGAAGTGAAATACGTACCGCTGACATCTGAAGATTACGTTGCGGTAAAAGATCACTTCAAGGCCATGAAACCAGGCACTGGTTTTGGCGGCAAGAACGAAGTGGGCATTAAAGTGAAAGACCTGATCAACAGAATCAAATAAGTCAAAACAGAGCCAAGGAGCAGCCGTTGCTGCTCCTGTTTCTTATTCAACGGCAATAAAATCCAGAAGCCGTTACAATAAAAAGTCTAAATTATGATAAGTGCAGCAAACAAAGTACCTAAAAATTACAGCGCGGCAGTGACCGAGTCGACTACGGTAAGCCCACGCCTGGCGAAGAATGTGCAGCGGCATTTCAAGGAACGCATTATTGAGTTTGTCCTGATGCTGGCCGCGCTATCTGCCGTTTTCACTACATTTGCGATTGTGGCGATTCTCTTATACGAATCATTAGGTTTTTTTAAGACAGTTTCGATTGTTGAGTTCTTTACTGCCAAAGAGTGGACCCCGCTGTTTGAAGATGCTCACTATGGCATCATGCCATTGGTAGCCGGCACACTGACCACATCTGCTGTAGCACTTGCTGTTGCAATACCAATCGGTACGGTTGCAGCGATTTACCTTTCAGAATTTGCTTCCCACCGTGCGCGTGAAATCGTGAAACCGATTCTGGAATTACTGGTTGGCGTGCCCACCATTGTATTCGGCTATTTCGCACTCTTGTTTGTGACACCGATTTTACAAAAACTCTACCCTGAACTACCGGGCTTCAACATGCTAAGCGCCGGTATTGTGATGGGGATCATGATCATCCCTTACATTGCATCAGTCGCAGAAGATGCGATGCGTGCAGTACCCATGAGCATGCGCGAAGGCTCTTATGCTATGGGTGCAACACGTTTCCAGACCGCCATTCGCGTAGTGACGCCGGCAGCGGTTTCAGGCATTGTTGCCGCATATATCCTGGGTATTTCACGTGCCGTGGGTGAAACCATGGTAGTGGCGGTAGCCGCCGGACAGCAGCCTAACCTGACTTTCGACCCGACAGAGGGTGCCGCAACCATTACCGCCTATATCGTACAGGTTGCAATGGGTGACTTGCCGCATGCAAGCATCGGCTACCAGAGTATTTTTGCAGCTGGACTGGTCTTATTTGCGATGACACTGGGCTTCAACATCCTCGGCCATATAGTGCGTAAAAAATACCGTGAGCAGTATTAATCCAGCAACACTAAACGGACATCAGATATGAATTCAAATACACCAAAAATAAAAGCCTCCGTGATTGAGAACCTGGGTGCTGTACGCGCGATGATCAAGCGCCATAAACGTAATGACATCCTGTTTGCCACCATCGGTCTAGTGGCCATCATGTTCGGATTGCTGGCTCTGCTCACGCTGTTTGTAGACCTGGTGATGGATGGCTACCCGCGTTTCAACCTGCAGTTCTTCAGTGATTTTCCATCGCGCCGCGCCGGTAGTGCAGGCTTGCTTTCTGCATGGGTAGGTTCACTGCTGGTCATGCTGGTTACTTTCCTGACGGCTGTTCCTGTCGGCGTTGCAGCAGGCCTCTATCTCGAAGAATACGCCCCCAAGAACTGGTTCTCAGACCTGATTGAAATCAATGTTTCCAACCTGGCCGGCGTACCATCGATTATTTACGGTTTACTCGCATTAGGCTTGTTTGTTTATGGCCTTAACCTGGGTCAAAGCATCCTGACTGCAGGTTTAACGCTGGGCTTGCTGATTCTGCCGATCGTCATCGTCTCGACACGCGAGGCAATCCGCTCGATTCCGGTAGCGATACGCGAGGCTGCCTATGCGGTAGGTGCAACGAAATGGCAGGTAGTAAAAGACCACGTCGTTAAATACTCACAGGGCGGCATACTGACCGGTGTCATCATCGGCATGTCGCGCGCACTGGGTGAAACAGCCCCTATCATTACCATCGGCGCACTCACATTTATTGCATTCCTGCCGCCTTCACCGGTAACGACTGAAGTGCCTTTCATTAACTTTGAATGGCTTAGTTCCAGCTTTACGGTGCTGCCGATCCAGATGTTCAACTGGCTGTCACGCCCTGACCATGCCTTCCACATCAATGCCGCAGCAACCGGTGCGATTATTATCATCGTCACATTGCTCATGAACGGCACAGCGATCTGGCTGCGTTACAAAATACGTAAAAACATTAAATGGTAATCAAGCACTTCGATTCCCGACATTAAAACAGCACATATAAAAATCGTAAATTTAGGAAACTACATGATCAACGCGATAACCCCGATTAAAGCTGAATCAAAAGATCTGAACTTTTATTACAGCAATGGTACGCAAGCTTTAAAAGGCATCAACATGCCGCTATACGAAAACAAGATTACGGCATTGATTGGTCCATCCGGCTGCGGAAAATCTACATTCCTGCGCTGCTTTAACCGTATGCATGATTTATATCCCGGCAACAAATACGACGGCCAGATCATCATGCACCCGGACAATACCAACATCCTGGAAAAAGGGGTGGACCCGATTGAGGTGCGCATGCGCATCAGTATGGTATTCCAGAAACCAAACCCGTTTCCGAAATCAATCTATGAGAACGTGGCCTATGGCTTGCGCGTGCGCGGTGAAAGCAACAAACGCCTGCTTGATGACAAAGTAGAAGAAGCCCTCAAAGGCGCCGCACTCTGGAATGAAGTAAAGGACCGCCTGCAGGATCTGGCATTCAACCTATCCGGCGGTCAGCAGCAGCGTTTATGTATCGCCCGCGCACTGGCAACCGACCCTGAAATCATGCTCTTTGATGAGCCAACCTCGGCATTGGATCCGATTGCCACTGCCAACATCGAAGAACTGATGAGTGAACTGCGCACCAAACTCACGATCCTGGTCGTCACTCACAACATGCAGCAGGCAGCCCGGATTTCAGATTACACAGCTTATATGTATCTTGGCGACCTGATTGAGTACGGCGATACCGATATGATTTTCACACGTCCAACCCGCAAAGAAACCGAAGATTACATTACCGGTAAATTTGGCTAACTCCCCTGACAGCCTGTTTACAAAGCCAGCAAAAAGCCAACCCAGCGTTGGCTTTTTTATTGGTAAACACCCCTCTATGCCATGATACGCTCAAGCCAAAACCCGGCTTGATTACGAAAAGTTTCAATCTATCCGCATGCATAAAAAACCGTTAAAAATACGGAAAAAACCTACTTTTTTGACTTCACCTATCATTACTGATAGTAAGGTTCCCGATACTTGCTAGAGGAGCCGTTTATAGGATAGAAGCGCTTGTTATGTACAATATCACCAGTCCCAGCAATCCAGATTCAGAAAGGAAATGGCCAAAATGTATATTGACACTAGATCCTCTTCAGCGATGACTGAAATCGAGCATTACCTCAAACCCATGGCACGGCAATGCATTAATTCCAGATTGGATTACCGCCAGATCTCCGAAATATTCAAAACGGTACTGGTTTCAATCGCAGAAAGTGAGTTCACCATTGCGGGGAAATCTCAAACCGATAGCCGCATCTCGCTGCTTACCGGGGTACACCGTAAAGATGTGCGGCGCCTGCTTAGCCAGGTTCAAAACAAAACACTTGCCCGCCAGCATGGCTTGATTACCCAAATCATTACAGTCTGGCTCGAAACGCCGGAACTCATCGGCAAGGACGGCACCCCAAAACCGATACCACGCCACCCGCAAAAAGGTTATGCAACGTCATTTACCGAGCTTGCCGAAACATTAACCCGTGACATTCATGTACGTGCCTTATGGGATGAATGCATCAATAGCGGCGTAGTAAGCTTGACGGATGATGGCATGGTGCATTTACTGGCAACGAATGACTATATGGCAAACCAGAATCTGCTGGTCAAGCGGAAAGAAGCGGCATAATGCTGAAACCTGCCAGCATCAAACCTGTTGAGGCTGTATTTTCAGTATACGCATGCCTTAAAATACATGCGTATACTGCAGGCTTAATACATCCACATCACTGTCATAACCACCGGCGAGACTTTGAGTGATGGCAGGCTGCGCCGGGACTACCGGGTGATTGAGGTTAAGTGACGCATCCTTAAGAAAAACATGTAAATAGCCAATATCCAGGCTATCCGAGGCACTGGCTTTAAAGTTTGCGCCTAATCCCAACACCCACCGGTTTTGATCAGGAACACGCGGCGTGCGAAACATTTCCGGCACCGGCGATTCATCATAAGCCACACCGAAACGCAATTTCCAGGCATCACTGTATAGATAAGTGGCACCTAAAGCATAGCGCCTGACATTGCGCCAGTGCTCGGCAGTCAGCCCCAGGAGCGCGCCGTCATTGCGTTCAACCCGTAACTCGTTAAATTGGCTCCAGCGTGTCCATAGCACATCGCCCATGATGCTCCAGCGATCGTTAAGCTGGTGCAGGACACTGATTAAAGCCGTTTCGGGCAAAGTGATATCAGCTTTAATCGCCCCATTAGCCAAGTCAGGCAAACCTGCCAATTCAGTCGGTACATTAGAAAACTCAGCATCGCCCTTCAAATGGTGGGCGACTTTGGACCGATAGGCAAGCCCAAGACGCGTCCCCGGCACAGGCTCAAGCAGCATACCAAGGTTATAGCCCCAGCTCCAGTCTTTACCCTTTAGCGCAAGATACCCATCACGCGCCTGAGGCGCAGCACAGCTGCCAACGCCTGCCATGGCACAGATAGAGCCAAAATCTACAGCATTGCTCAATTCTGCACCAATATACTGCGCATTCAATCCGAAGCCTAAAGAAAGCCTGTCGCTCACTTGCAAAGACACGGCGGGATTGATATTGATGGTTTTCAAACCGGACTTGATTGCCTCATAGCGCCCGACCCAGCGGCTATCGTATTCCGTTTTAAGGCCAAACGGAGAATGGACACCGAGCCCTGCTTTTACATGATCATTGACGTCGGCAGCCAGGTATAGATTCGGCACAAAAGCCAGGTCACCAGCATCTCCGCCCGAGCCACCGGACAAAAGAGGATCACCAACGCCTGCGCCGATGAGTGTTCTCGAGTCATGATCATGAAAATCAATAGAAGACCTGATTGCATATCCTGCCACCACAAGCTGGGTGCCACGTATCCGTGATAATCCGGCCGGATTAGAAAGAATCGTGCTGGCATCTTCCGCAGCCGTACCTGCACCCGCAAATGCATTGCCTATACTGCTGCCACTTTTTTCCGTCAGCGCAAAGCCGGCAGCATGTATGTCAGTGGAGATTGCAAACAAGACTCCCAGCAGTATCCGGGGAATATAGCCATACGGCTTCGCGGAATAACTTTGGTTATTCATGATGCTAATGGCTAAGCTGCCCGATCCATCTCACCAGGCTGGCAGGCGCATCTGTTGTCATGATAGGTTCAAGAGAAAACTGCACGCCTGTTTCCAGATTTTTAAGGCGCAATGTATACCTTGCGTCATGCAGCCAGATCAGAAACGCCAGCCATGATGCATGCTGTGTAGAAATTTCCGCATCGGTGCGTACTTCCAGAAACTCTGAAAAATTCTGCATATCACTAAAAGCGGCAATACCATTATCCGAGAGATGAACCTTATCCTTTAACACCTCTGCCAGCACCATGAGTGCGTCTGTTGCCTGGCTGCTGTGATGATTTTTTTTAATTTCCTCCAGGCGCGTTTTCACTGCATGGCCAAACTTCCCGCTGCGAATCGATTCCACACTCACAATGTCCGAATAATCCATTGCATGCCAATCAGGTTCGGTAGGCAAAGTAATCCCTTTCGCCTGAGCGGTCGACAGGTAAGCCTCTACAGGCAACGCATCCGTTGATGCCGCAAGGCTGGCACAAATTGAATATAAGGTGCCTATGCGGTTCGAAACAATGAGTTTCTTCCAAACCATCATTTTTTCACGCAGTAACTGTGCATGTTCCTTGCGCAAATTTGCCAGATCCAGCGCCTGTTTCAACTCCATGCGAATCGCGGATATCTCCCATGGTTTCTGAATATAACGATGAATCTGTCCCTGGTTAACGGCCTCGACGGTTTGCTCCAGCTCTGAATAAGCTGTAGTCAGAATGCGGACGATATGCGGATATTTTGTGCGTGCATAAAGCAACAGCTCATTACCATAACCACCTGGCATGCGCTGATCTGAAACCAATACCAGAAGTGTTGATGCATGTTCATCAAGCAAGCGCTTACCTTCTTCTACAGAACTGCCGGTCACCACCGGTGCAAGCGAATTGATCGCTCTCTGGAAATATTTAACGGCAGTTGCTTCGTCATCAACGAATAATATCTGCGGTGCAGTGATAGCTTGATTACTGATTGCTTGCTCCATTTTATTGCTCCATTTTTATTGATTTGAGTGCCATTAACATTTGCAGGGCATCAGATATTCAGTTTCAGGTCAGCCCGGATGGCTTTAATCTGCCTTTGGCAGCAGGAAATTCCAGCGTAATCACCGTTCCGGATTCGGGTGCAGATGAAATGGCGATCTTGCCGCCAAAAGAATGCATGACGCGCCGGCAGAAGACCATACCCCACCCCTTGCCACCAGAGTCTGCGTGCGTGGTAATCGGGGTTTCCATTAAATTCACCAATATCTCCGGCGATATACACGGGCCATTATTGCCAATACGAATCTGCGGACTGTCATCCACCAGGATACTGAAGATGACTTGCGGTGATGCATGCCCTTTCAGCGCTCGCAGGGCATTGCTCAAGATGCTGGACAAAACCAGTGCAACACAGTTGGGTAAGGCCGTCACCTTGAAATCCTGCTGGATATCAACATGGATTGCCGCGTGCTGCTCCGGCGTTAACGGATAAGAGTCAAGCAGGGACAGCACCATCTGGTGTGCCGTCATTTCACTATGAGAATTGAGGTGCGGATTGATACTGTGAATGGAATTCACAAACGACAGGAGCAAAGACAGGCAGTATTGCGCATTATCATTAATCGCCAAAGCCGCCTTGCAGATATCCGGCACCGACTGCTGAGACCGGCTTGCATCCGTCATGCGGCTTTGCATGCCTTGCGAGAAATTGACAATCGAGGCTAGCGGCGTATTGAGTTCATGCGCAAGGAAATTAAGGGTTTCATTCATGGCACTCAGCCTTTGCTGCCTTGTCGTACGCTCCCGTGATAATGCATAAGCCTGCCGCAATGTATTTTTGACATCATCCACATTCAGTGGCTTTTCCAGTATGCGGAACACCTCGCCCGAGTTGACGGTGTGCAGCAGCATTTCCCGGTCTGCATAGGCGGTCACCAGAATACGGATCACATGCGGAAACTCACGCTCTATCTGGCACAACAGATCACCGCCATCACGTCCCGGCATCCGGTAATCGGTGACCAATATGCCGATGCTCAAAGATTTATCGCGCAGTATTTCAACGGCCTCATCCGCACCGGAAGCGGTCAACACATCAAACTCAGTGCCTACTGAACGCAGAAAGTATTTTTGTGCCATGTGCTCATCATCTACGTACAAGATAGAGATGGCACTAAAATCGTAAGAAGTCGGCAACGCTTTCATTATGTTGCTCGCGGCAAATCAAAAATCATTCTTGTCCACTCACCCAAAGCACTCTCTGCGCGCAAGGTGCCTCCATGCCGGGCGATGACGCCATAGCTGATACTCAGCCCCAGCCCCAGCCCTTGCCCCACGGCTCTTGTCGTAAAGAATGGTTCGAATACGCGGGACAGGTTTTCAGGTGCAATACCGGGTCCATTATCCTGCACGGTCACACGCAGCCGGTCGGCATGCCATACGGCAGATACATGAATACCCGGCTGTGCGCGGTTGACCTTGCGCAGCGCAAGCGCGGCATTGCTGAACAAATTAATCAATACACCAACCACAGCCGCCTCATCGCCGTGCACAAGGCTATCCTGGGGAATGTCTCGCGTAATCGCAATACCCTTGGTCTCATGCCCTACCAGCCGCAGGGAGGAATTAACAGCCCGCTCCAGCATGAAATCAGCTTCACTGCGCTCAGCCTCACTTGGGCGATAAGCGAAAATCTTAAGATCGGAAACAATATGCTGAATACGCTGCATGCCGTGCTGCGCATCGACCAGGCACTCTTTAAGCGGCTCGTTGGTTTTAACCATGGGGTCTTCCATCGCCACCCCGACCGCCATCAGGCAGTAATTGACCGGGTTATTGACCTCATGCAGCAGGCCTGCGGCTAGTGTGCCGATAGACGCCATTTTTTCCTGCTGCAGCATCTGGCCTTTGATTTCAGCCAGGCTTTTGTTGGTTTCTTCTAGCTGGATGTTTTTTTCAGCAACTTCTGACTTAAGACGGAACAGTGTGAAACGAGAGCGCTCATTAAAATAGGAGCAGTAAGCTGCGATTGCAACTGACATGATTAAAAATATGGAATTAGTTCCAAATACACTTCCAATGCCACCCGAATGCAACACACAAGCTAAAAAGTAAAGTGAATATGTTGCCACACCTAAAATTACACTTTTCAAAATACCAAAGGTCATGACTATGCCGGAACCATATATCGCAAGGGTTAATGCAATGTAGTAGATTGAATTCTCTCCGTCAGCCATATAAATCATCCAGCAAATATGCATCTGGGGAAATAATAACCAAGTGAAAGCCAATTGCTGCCCCCTATTCTTGCCCCATCTGGTTCTAAGTAAACCAACCACACTGAAAATCAAAACAACACAGATAAACCGACCAACGACAAACAGAGTTAATAACTGTGGGTACAAGATATAATCAAGAACAACTCCGAACAAGATAAGGACAATTGCTGTATACGCCCCACCTTCACTACTTTGATATTGGTCATCTGCAAGAGCGGTTTTATACCCAACGTATAATTTCTTTTCTTTTGCGGAATCCCAATCCATCACGCAACAGTAGCCTCCGCAAAGACATTGACGCCAGTGGCATCCACATAAATTTTGTGTTCAGTGGAAGCTTCGGGAAGGAGCCGTTCCATCTGCGCCTCATCGCGGTAAATCAGATACCACTCCAGTAAATGCTCCATGCCATATTTGTCAGGATTGCTGGAATGCACATTTGTGATGAGCAACTGACCTTTGCTGCGCGTCCGGGCCGAGAAATGCAAAGTGAGCCTTGAACATACTTTGTCAGAGAAATAATCAAACAAACCGGCACAATAGGTGGCGTCATATTCCCTCACATCCTGCGCGCTCTTATCAACACTGCGCTTTAATAATTGATGTACAGATTCATGAATGTAATTAATGATGATTGACTTGCCTACTTTTGTTGCAATATCAGTAAGTATGCTGCGCGTCCGGGCTAAAGTTTCCTCGCTGAAGTCAACAAGATCAAAAGATAAGAACTCAGGATTAGGATGGCGCTGTAAAAAACGCTGGATTTCTATTGCAGGGCCGCAGCCAACATTCAATATACGGAATGGCCGGCCGGCTTTTTTAGCAGAGTCTGCTATACGTATTAGAAAATCCACCAATATATCAATGCGATTACAATGTGCAGCCGCTACCGCTGTTTTTAAAAATCCCGTATTCACAATCTGAAAATAAGTACTGGGACCTTCGCGTGAATCCCTCAACATTTGGTTAACCATCTCATAATCACCTGCATAGCCTAATGGTTTGGTAAATGAACGAAAAACAAATGGGGCCCTTAACAATAAAGGGTGTAAGGCGGCTTGCGCATATGCTCGGTGGGCGGGAGCCAACTCTGAATCAACTAGCGATGCCTCATTCATAAAATTGCCAAAATAAAACTTAAACTTATCCAGCAAGGGAATGGCTAGCTCATAAAAAACATCACTTCTGAGCTGACCATCATCCCTCGGCAAAGCTTCTGTCAAATCAACTTGCTCTACCCAGCGCGACACATCAGATAGATAAGCCCGAAATTCATTCACTGCTATCTGGTAATCACGCCGAATCTGAAAGCGTTCGCTCCAGTCCTGCACGAAGGCTTTGGCCTCCTCACCCACTGCACCCGGTGTGATCACCACGTCATACAAGTCCTGCCATTCATCGATCAGCGTCACAGACACAACGGCAGTCAGGCCGGTATTCACTAAGCTGATGACGACGGCTTTACCAAGATAGGCAACCTTGTTACCGATTCTGATCGTAAGCTCACCCAACACCTCACTGATTTGTACGATGGAATAAGGGTTATAAACCTCCATCACCAGCGATTTCCTCTGCAGCTTGACGATTGTGCCGCGCACGGATTCACCCACGGTATTCTTGAAGATGATCAATGGATCAATTTGTGATTGTGAGTACAAGTTAAGATGCCTTTTGTCGTTTATTTACCATAGAAACGCCAATTAATATGGTAATATTTTCCATGCAAACGGGATTTTTTTCCATTGTAGCAAACTATTTAATTTATCAATAAATTTTTTCACCGAATGCCAACACTTGCCGGATAAGACAATGAACATACTCTTACCTATTTATCAGCACCCAGTATTGGTAGTTTTGATAGATGACAGCCGGAGTTATCTGGACAGCATTACATTCCAGCTGGATTCAAGATTTCCCTGCAAGACCTTCACAGATACCAAAGCGGCGATTGATTGGATCAAAAGCACGTACCAGCATTACATGGCCGATATAGCGCATCCTATCCAGGTAGGCTACGACGATGAAACCTCATGCCTGGAACGACGCAATGCCGCAATCAACCTGCATGAAATTTACTGCGAGGTACTTAACAAACAGCGTTTTGACATTCCAGCGGTGCTGGTTGTTGATTACGCAATGCCGCAGATGAATGGCGTGCAGCTTTGCGAAGCGCTGCAAAATATCCCCTGCAAGAAAATCCTGCTTACGGGGCAGGCAGATGAAAGAGTGGCCGTCGATGCATTTAACAACAAGCTCATTGACCAGTTCATCAAGAAAAATGACCCTGCCGCGATCCATCGCCTGGAACTTGCAATCAACTCACTGAAAAAGGTGTTTTTTACCGAGCAGACGAGCACGCTCAAAGACTTGCTGACAAGACACACCTACACATTCCTGGCAGACCCGGCTATCGCTTCACTCGTTGAACAGCTATATCAGGACTATGGGTTCGTAGAGCATTACTTATTCCCCAATCCGTCCGGCATCCTGTTCATTGATTTCAATGGCAATGCCAAATTAATGGTAATAGAAACTGAAGCCAGCCTGATGTCACATTATGAAATGGCACAGGTCCAGAATGCACCACTAGAACTTCTAGCGGCTTTAAAAGCGCAGCAGGTGATTCCCTTTTTCTCTGATAGTGACGGCATATACGACAGCAGCATGCGCAAAAAATGGATGAGCTACTGTCGGCCATCGCAATTATGCAAAGGGGCGCAAAATTATTACTGGTCTGTATTTGAGTTCCCTGTGCATTATCTGCAAGGTGACGTTTACTCATACGCAGCGTTCCTGGCTGACGCCGGTGAAAAAGATAAGACAGAATGATAAATTTTGATAGATTATTCAAGCTGATGGGATGTGACCGGGATGGAATCTGGTCAGACACCCTGTTCCGGCTGGCGAATAGCTATGGTTTTTCGCAGGTTTTCTATAGCATCAATGCAAACAAACAGGCTCCGCTTGCATCGGCATTGATCTATAGCAACTACAAACCGATATGGCTAAAAATGTACAAGGATACATTCTGGAACATAGACCCGATTACCAGGCACTGCATCAATAGCAACATGCCATTGATATGGGATCAGAAAACCTTTAAATCCCGCCAGGAAATACAATTGCATAAAACAGCGCAGGCTTATGGCTTGAGCAGGGGAATCGCCTTTCCCGTTCATGGAGCGCACGCTGAGTTTGCCATGCTGAACCTGGCCATGAAGGAAACTGCCAGACCCCTATCACAGCAGAAGCTGGACGAGATACTATCCGACTGGGCACTCATCCGCGATTATGTATTTGAATCATCAAAGAAATTTACGCAGCTACAGAACCATGACCTTTCGGAAAAGTCATTACTCACCCCGCGCGAAGTGCAATGCCTGCAATTGGCGGCTGAAGGCAAATCATCGTGGGATATGGCTGTAGTTTGCAAATGCACGGAGGCGACGGTCAATTTCCATTTTTCCAACATTCGCAAAAAATTTAAAGTCAGCACGCGCCAGCAGGCGATTGTTAAAGCCATGCAACTGGGGCTCATCTTCCCAGAGAACGACTAAAATCTGGCTTTTAAGAATCAACAGTAGCGGTCGAGGCAGCAAGACAGCGCCATCAATAAAAAACGCCCGATAAAATCATCGGGCGTTTTCAAGTCAATTCAGAACGGTTGAATAACGATCAACGCATCCCGGGATTGTAATTATAAAACCAGAAACTACTCAGCAGCAGCCGGTGCAGCTTCAGCAGCTGGGGCAGCAGCTGCAGATTCGGCTGCCAATACTGCTGGATCGATCGTAATGCCCGGTACGCGCTCTTCAGCTGTTGGCTCATAACCGCCTGGCTCGGCAGCAGCCGGTGCTGGAGCCGGTTCAACCGCAGCCGCTGGTGCAGGTGCCGCTTCAACCGGAGCCGCTTCTTCTTTCTTGCCGCAACCAACGACCAGCACGCCGGCAACACCCAAAACTAATAAAGAACGCAATAATGATGACATAATAATTTCCTCTTCTTATTAAGAACTACAATCAATGATTTAATTCAATAGCTTACTTATACAACTCCACCCATACGCGCTATTCTAGCGCATTCAAAGTTATCTGCAACAACATTAAATATTATTTTAAACAGCAGTCTGTCAGGCCTTATTCACCGATCAAGTGCAAAAGAACCCGGCGCTTGCCGGCGATATGCCTGTGCTCATACAGAAACACGCCTTGCCACTGCCCCAAGGCTGCCTGTCCATCCAGCAGCGGGATTGACAAGTGGGTCTGGGTAAGCGCCGTACGCACATGCGCAGGCATGTCGTCAGGCCCCTCGACCGTATGGATAAACAGCGGATCACCGTCAGGCACCAGGCGATTAAAAAACGCTTCCATGTCTACCAGCACATCATGGTCATAATTTTCATTGATCAATAAACTGGCAGAAGTATGCTGGATATACAGCGTCATCATGCCGGTCTTGATACCGCTGGATTTTGCCCAGCCCGTCACCTCAGCTGTGATGTCATAGAGTTTCCGGCCATGCGTGGGAACCGTGATCTGATGTGTTTTCTGCTGCATTATAATTACCCGATGATGATTTAATCTTTACCAGCAGCCTAAAGGCCGGCCAATGCCCAAGCCCAGGCCAAAGGACGAACCGTAGTGCCGGCCATACCCGCCGTAGCCGTATGGCATTACCCCATAATAGCCGCGGCAGAACGGGTCATAATAACGCTGCTGCTGCCACAGGCGGTTTTTAAGCCTGGCGACTTCAGCCTGCTTCTGTGTTTCGCGTCGGTTGATTTCGTCCGCCAGCTGGTTTCTCACGGCAGCCTCCCTGCTGTCATGGATGTAGTCCACCACCTTCGCATCCACACCCTGGCGGCTTAAATCGACGCTTTGACTTGGCGTCAGGTCATACATGGAGTCTGTTGCCTTGATTTGTGCGATGATCTGCTCGGGACTGCTGCCCTCTTTCGTTAACCTGACCAGGTCTTCCAGCGCCAGCTTGGCAACCGGCTGTGGAATCAGGCGCGCCAGCTCTTCCGGTGAAATCCTGTCAATTTTCGGGCCTTCAGCACTTGCATCACGGCCAGTCGAGGCACAGCCTGACATTAACAGCAAAGCGCTGCATATCAACAACAGCAAATGGTTCCGCACTTTTGTTCCCTCAAATCTAGCCGCGCCGTTTCAAAAAAGGCGAAGGCTCCGTTATGTTCACATCATATGGATGATGCGGCAGCGGATAACGCAGACGCACCTTTTGTACATACTGCCTGGTTTCCGCAAAGGGCGGAACACCTTTATATTTGTTGACCGCTCCCTCACCCGCATTATAAGCCGCAACGGCGAGGCTGACATCACCCTCGAAATACGCGAGCAGCCAGCGCAGGTAAGCAACGCCGCCTTTGATGTTCTGGCTGGCATTATAGGCATTTTTGACATTAAAGCGCTCGGCAGTATCCGGGATCAATTGCATCAGCCCCTGTGCCTGCCTGCTGGATTGTGCCGATGCCGAAAAATCGGACTCTACCGAAATAATAGACAGCACCAGCTTCGGGTCAACCTTGTGCCAGGAAGCGATGGTATCTACCAGGCGCACGATCCAGCGCTTGTTCGCCGGTAAGTTTGCAATATAACTATCGATCTCGCCTTTTGCCGGAGCCTTCTCCGGAGCTACGTCGGCGAGCACGCAAGGCGGCAGGTCGCCAGCAGCCAGCTCCAGCGTTTCCAGCATTTTCTGCGATTCAAAATGCCCGTGCATGGATGCCGCAACGAACAATGAAGCCGCCAGATCCCGGTCAGCCGGCACACCTTTCCCGGCAGCATAGAGCATGCCCAGCCGGAACTGCGCCTCGGCACTGCCCTGGCGCGATGCTTCACAGTACAGTTTCGCAGCCTGCCATTCACCTTCGGGATTTTTCAGGTCACGTTCGGCAGATACTGCGCGCTTGAGCAAATCAGCGACGACTGGCGGTTCATTGTCAAAAGCTTCCAGTTCCTGCCGGCTGAATTCCGCGCGCGCAGCGTTCGCCGTAATCAGCAGCACGGCGAACAGCACGCGTTTCAACCCATCAGTAACCAGCTTCTTCAGCAAATCAACCTTTCTTAAGCCATTTAATGATCAACTGCCCGCTTTTGAAAATACGAACTTACCGCTTTTAACATCGACCTTGACCGTATCTTTAGCCATAAAATTCCCGCCCAGGATCTCGCGCGCCAGAGGGTTTTCAATCTCGCTCTGGATAGCGCGTTTCAACGGACGCGCGCCATAAACCGGGTCAAAACCGGCATTCGCGATCTCGGTAATGGCCGCATCGGTCAATTCCAGCTGCATATCCATTGCCGCCAGGCGTTTAGCCAGGTACTGCAACTGAATGGACGCAATAGATTTGATATGTGGTTCACCCAGCGCATGGAACACCACGACCTCATCAATCCGGTTCACGAACTCCGGCCTGAAATGCGTTTTCACTTCCCCCATCACCGCCAGTTTCACCAGCTGGTAATCCTGGTCCGCCATACTCTGTATCATCTGCGAACCCAGGTTGCTGGTCATGATGATCACCGTATTCTTGAAGTCCACAGTGCGACCCTGGCCATCGGTCAAGCGTCCATCATCCAACACCTGCAACAGCACGTTAAACACATCCGGGTGCGCCTTTTCCACTTCATCCAGCAGAATCACGCTATACGGCTTGCGACGCACGGCTTCCGTCAGTGTACCGCCTTCTTCATAACCTACATAGCCCGGAGGCGCACCTATCATGCGTGCCACTGAGTGTTTCTCCATGAACTCACTCATGTCGATGCGGATCAGGTGATCTTCAGAATCAAACAGGAAACCTGCCAGCGCCTTGCACAATTCGGTTTTACCGACACCGGTCGGGCCCAGGAACAGGAAACTGCCATAAGGGCGGTTAGGGTCCCCCAGGCCGGAACGTGAGCGGCGAATCGCGTCAGAAACCAATCTGACAGCCTCATCCTGCCCCACTACGCGCTCATGCAGCTTAGCTTCCATCGTGAGCAGCTTTTCACGCTCACCTGTCATCATCTTGCTCACCGGGATACCCGTTGCACGGCTGACCACCTCGGCAATCTCATCCGCACCGACTTCAGTGCGCAGCATTCTGTTCTTGCTGTGCGCAGTGCTGGCTTCAGCATTCGAGGCCTGCTTCAGCTGTGCTTCCAGCTGCGGCAATTTTCCGTACTGCAACTCAGAGACTTTCTGCCAGTCGCCTTTGCGCGTGGCCTCTTCCATCTCGAACCTGATTTTATCAATCGCCTCTTTAATATGCGCCGAACCTTGCACCTGGGCTTTTTCCGCTTTCCAGATTTCCTCAAGGTCCGCGTATTCTTTCTCGAGCTTGGTGATTTCTTCCTCAATCAGCACAAAACGCTTCTTACTGCCTTCATCTTTTTCACGACGCACCGCTTCACGCTCGATTTTCAATTGAATCAAGCGGCGGTCGAGCTTATCCATCACTTCCGGCTTGGAATCGATTTCCATCTTGATGCGGCTGGCCGCTTCGTCTATCAGGTCAATCGCTTTATCCGGCAGGAAACGGTCCGTAATATAACGATGGCTTAATTCGGCAGCGGCCACAATCGCCGGGTCGGTAATTTCCACGCCATGATGCAGCTCATATTTTTCCTGCAAGCCACGCAGGATTGCAATCGTGGCTTCAACGCTGGGCTCATCTACCAGCACCTTCTGGAAACGGCGCTCCAGCGCCGCATCTTTCTCGATGTATTTACGGTACTCATCCAGTGTCGTTGCGCCTACGCAATGCAGCTCACCGCGCGCCAATGCAGGTTTCAGCATATTGCCGGCATCCATGGCGCCTTCTGCTTTGCCGGCACCCACCATGGTATGAATCTCATCGATAAAGAGAATAGTCTGGCCTTCATCCTGTGCCAGTTCTTTAAGTACCGATTTCAGGCGCTCTTCGAACTCACCGCGATATTTGGCACCGGCCAGCAAAGCCGCCATATCCAGCGACAGCACTTTTTTATTGCGCAGGGAGTCAGGCACCTCGCCATTGACGATACGCTGCGCCAGGCCTTCAACAATCGCGGTCTTGCCCACACCAGGCTCACCAATCAATACCGGGTTGTTTTTAGTGCGGCGCTGCAATACCTGGATCGCGCGGCGAATTTCATCGTCACGGCCAATCACCGGATCCAGCTTGCCCAGGCGTGCCCGTTCAGTGAGATCAAGCGTGTATTTCTTGAGTGATTCGCGCTGGCCTTCCGCTTCCTGGCTATCCACGCTTTCGTTACCGCGCACTGCCTGAATCGCAGTCTCCAACGCAGGTTTCGTCAGGCCGTTCTGCTTGAGCAATCTCGCTGCCTCGCCTTTATCATCCGCCAGCGCCAGCAGGTACATTTCACTCGCGATATAGGCATCGCCACGTTTTTGCGAAAGTTTATCCGTCACATTCAGCAGGTTATTCAAATCACGTGAGATCGCAATCTCACCGCTGGCATCCGTCGATTTTGGCAGGTTGGCAATCGCGGCATTCAGGCCGGTCTTAAGCTGGTTCAGCTGCACGCCGGCACGCGCCAGCAATGATGCTGTACCGCCGTCTTCCTGGTTCAGCAAAGCCAGCAACAGGTGCTGCGGTTCAATCGCAGTATTATCCGCACCCAGCGCAAGGCTTTGCGCGTCACTGATCGCCTGCTGGAATTTAGTCGTTAATTTATCAAAGCGCATAGTCACTCCAATTTACAAAGTTAATCTATGTTTACATATGGGGCTGATTAACCGCTTTTCAATATATAATCTCTCTTGTACAAAGTCATGTAAATCCCTGACCATTTTACCCCTCACCATTATCTGATTACCGTACGGAGTGAGTTCTTGCTTACAACCAATTTGACCGCCGAAGAAACCGTATCCAATCCCGCATGGAAGATTCTGGATACGGAAGAACAGTGGCAGGAATTCAGCGAGCCGTTTGGCAGCAACCCTGACCAAACACTGGTGCAATCAAATCTGCTGCTGGACGGCTTACGCTGCGCGGCCTGCTCAGGCATCATCGAGCAGGGCTTGCAGTCATCCCCCGGCATCGTCAGTGCGCGCGTAAGTATGTCGAAAAGACGCGCTGTTGTCGTGTGGTCGCCGTCACAGACATCTCCATCCAAGATACTGACCACGGTACAGGCCCTAGGCTACAGCGCGAGCCCCGCAACCCAGGGCGAAAGCGACCTGGCTGCCATTAAAAAGCAGCGAGCCGCTTTCTGGCGCTGGATGGTTGCCGGATTCTGCATGATGCAGGTCATGATGTACGCAAGCCCCACTTATTTCACCGCCCCCGGTGAAATCTCGGCGGACATCCTGCACCTGCTTAACTGGGCATCATGGCTGCTCAGTCTGCCGGTGCTGCTGTTTTCCAGCAGCTCGTTCTTCAGCAACGCCCTGCGCGACCTGAGAATGAAGCAGATCAGCATGGACCTGCCGGTCGCTATCGGCATCGTGATTACGTTTGTGGTCAGCTCGGCCGCCACCTTCGAACCCAATAGCTGGTGGGGGCATACGGTCTATTTTGACTCACTGACGATGTTCGTGTTTTTCCTGCTTTCGGCACGCCTGGTCGAGGTAAAACTGCATCGCAGGACATTAGGCGCGCTGGAATCACTGGTAAGCCGTATTCCGGAAAACACCGAACGCCAGAACGCTGACGGCAGCTTCACGCGTGTATTGAACACCAGGCTTAAGATCGGTGACACGGTACGCGTCAACCTGGGCGAGGCATTTCCGGGTGACGGCAGGCTGATTTCAGGCAGCACCAGTGTTGATGAATCACTGCTCACCGGGGAATCGACACCGATACACAAGAATCTGGGCGATGATGTGATTGCCGGCAGTTACAACCTGCGCCAGCCTGTCAACATCGTGCTGGAAGCCATCGGCGCTTCCACCAAGTACGGCCAGATTGTGAACCTGATCAACCAGGCGGCCATTGAGAAGCCGAGATTATCAAAACTGGCTGACCGCGTAGCACGCCCATTCCTGATTTTTGTAATTCTGAGTGCGGCCGTTGCCGCTGCGCTGCTGTGGGATATCGACCGCGGACGGGCGCTCATGACTGCCGCCGCAGTGCTTATTGTCACCTGCCCTTGCGCTTTGTCGCTGGCGACCCCTGCCGCCATGCTCTCGAGCGCCAGCGCGTTCGTCAAGCGCGGCATCCTGATCAAACGCCTGCAGGCGATTGAAAATATTGCCGATATCGACACGGTCATTTTTGACAAAACCGGTACGCTCACTGAAGATCATATCGAAATCAAGGCGATCCGACACAAAGCAGGATTGACAGAATCTACGGCGCTGGCTTTGGCTGCGGCAGTTGCACGGCATTCATTCCATCCGGTTTCACGGGCACTGTTCAGTGCATATCAGGCACAGCAGCAGCCACCGCTGGCTCTGGATCTGGACGCTATTCAAGAAACCATTGGCGCCGGGGTCAGTGCCGGCATCAGGCACTTTGCCGCCAATGAGGCTTGCGCACAGCCAGATCTGGTCAATGGCCAGCTAAAACTCGGTTCGGCAAAATTCTGTGCCGTTCACGAAGAAGACCTGCACACACAGCAGGTGCATTTGGTCGACAGCAATGGCTGGCTGGCAAGCTTTACGCTGCAGGAGGCGATCAAGCCGCTCGCGGCACAAACCATACAGCAACTGAAAGATGCCGGCATCGGTATAGAACTGCTGTCAGGCGACCGCTCCGATGCCGTAGAAAATACAGCAAAAGAAATCGGCATCTCACATTACCAGTCCGCATGCAATCCTGAAGACAAACTGCTGCGCCTGCAAACCCTCAAACAGCAGGGCAAGAAAGTCCTGATGGTAGGCGACGGCCTGAACGATGGCCCGATACTGGCAAGTGCGCATGTGTCCATTGCCATGGGCAAAGGCGTCCCGCTCACCCTTGCCCATGCCGATTACATATTCCTGAATGGTGACATCAGCCAGATACCCTACCTGATCCGCCATGCAAAACAAACGATGAAAATCATTAAAGAAAATATTGCATGGGCAATTGTGTATAATTTGATCAGCATACCGCTTGCCTTCTTTGGCATACTGTCTGCATGGCTGGCCGGGCTGGGCATGGCTGTCAGCTCACTGATCGTGGTTGTTAACGCTTTGCGCCTGACCAAGTTCTCCACCTCTGCATTAACATTAGGAAAAACTCACCTGAAGGTCTGATATGGACATCCTATTCGTACTTATACCACTCTCGGTCATCATGGCGCTCGTCGTGCTTGCGGGGCTCTGGTGGGCGGTTTACCGCGGCCAGTTTGAAGATATCGAAGACGAAGGCAAACGCATCCTCGAAGATGACGATTAACCGCAGCCGCCGCATTTCCGAGTTTTGTAATCGAAGCGCTTGGTTGTAATGGCAAAAAACCGCGCCGCAACGTCTGACAGATAAAAACGATAAAAGAAACTGACCATGGATTTTACAAGCATCATCGACATATTCCTGCACCTTGATAAGCACCTGGAGGCCGTAGCCGCTGCCTACGGCATCTGGATTTACGCGATTCTGTTCGCGATCATTTTTGTAGAAACCGGCGTTGTTGCCATGCCATTCCTGCCCGGGGACTCACTGCTGTTTGTAGCTGGCGCGATTGCGGCGATTGGCGGCATGAGCCTGCCGGTACTGATGATCCTGCTGACGATTGCAGCCATTGCCGGCGATGCGGCGAATTACTCGATAGGCCGGTGGTTTGGCCCAAAAGTGTTTGCCTGGGAGGACTCGCGCTGGTTCAACAAAGACGCTTTTAACAAGACCCATGACTTTTATGAAAAACACGGCCCGATCACGATCGTTGCCGGTCGTTTTCTGCCTTTCATCCGCACTTTCACGCCATTTGTGGCGGGTGTAGCGGACATGACTTACCCCAAGTTTGCTTTTTACAATATTATTGGCGGCATCCTCTGGGTATGCGGCCTGACCGGACTAGGGTTCCTGGTGGGCAATCATCCGTGGGTCAAAGCCAATTTCTCACTGGTTGCGCTAGCCCTGGTGATCATTCCTACGCTGCCTGCAGCCTGGGTTGCGGCAAAACACTTCATCAAGTCCCGCTTCTGACTTTCATCGATTCCGGTGCAGAAACAGCGGAAGAAGCAGGACAGATGCCTGCCTCTTCAATCTTCGCCTAACCACGCCCTGTTGTTGCACGCCAATGCGCCCGGTCTTGCCCCGGCAGTCGAATCCGCTTGATCTTTAAAAAAACTCACTCAGATGCCAGGCAGCTGAGAGGCAGACAGACAGCGGCCCTCAACACATTCATTTGTAATTCAATTGTTTAAATTCCCGGCTAAAGGTTACGGCTTTGTTTCAAATCTGTAACAAAAACGCTTGAGACACACCTGTTTTTATGTTAGTTTTTGACATGCGTCAAATTGACGCACGTTAAAAATGTGTACGCAGGTCATCTTCAGATTGCTCACAGGTGATGTATGACGGTTTTTAGTGCTGACGGCAACATAATAGTGGCTAAGCCAAACAATTCCCTTACCCCCAGGGGGCTGGTGTGGCTTTTTATCAGCATCATGATCATTACCATGACCGTCGCACTTGGTGTGTCATTATCAGGAGCGTGGCTTGTATTACCGTTTGCCGGGTTTGAAGTTTTAGCTTTTGCATATGCGCTGCACCATGTCTATCTCCATTACGGGGATTTTGAAAAGGTCACGCTAGTTGATAATGAGGTGGTTGTAGAAAAACATAGTTATAAGAATTCGGAGAAATTCACTTTTCAGCGTTATTGGGCAAAAGTTTCGCTGCGCAATAGTACTGACGGGACATGTAGTATCTTCATCGGCTCTCATGGTAAGGAAGTAGAGTTTGGCACTCGCTTTATGGACAATGATCAGCGCATAACGGTCGCCAGACAACTTAAACAACAATTAAACATCGTCTAATAGTTTTTGTTTTGGGAGAAGGTATGTTAAGGCAAGCAATGAAGAAGTTAAGTTTCTGTCTGCTGTTTTTACTAACGTCGCCAAAAGTGTTTGCTGACTTTAGTTGGAACTTCCCCGAGCCAGTCACCCCCATGGCGCTCGACACCTTGCACGTACACAACAAATTCATGGTGATTGTTGCCGTGATATTTGTCGTAGTGCTTGCAATCATGATCTACTCACTGATAAAGCACCGCAAGAGTGCCGGTCACAAAGCCGTTGCAGATAAAGCGCCGTCCACGGCAACCGAGATCTTCTGGACACTGATTCCATTCGCAATCCTGTTACTGATTGACTTTGTCATCATGGGCATCCCGGCTTACCACAGCGTAGTCATGATGGAAGATACCCGCAACGAGTCCGACATGGTCATTAAAGTCACCGGCTCACAATGGCGCTGGCAGTATGAATACATGGGCAATACCGACAAGGGTAGCCAGTCCGGGCTGGAGGATGCCAAGGGCATCAAATTCGTCAGCAATCTTTCCACACCGCAAGATCAGGTCGAGGGTAAAGTCCCTCCCGTCAATGATCCTGCCAAACCATACCTGCTCGATGTCGACAATCGCCTGGTATTACCTGTAGGGGCAAAAGTTCGCATCCTGATGACATCATCTGATGTATTGCATAACTGGTGGGTGCCGCAATTCGGTTCTTCACGTGTTGCCGTGCCCGGCTTCATCCGCGAAACCTGGGTACAGGTAGAAAAAGCAGGCACTTACCGCGGCCAGTGCAAGGAGCTGTGCGGCAAAGGCCATGGCTACATGCCTGTAGTGGTTGATGCCCTGCCCAAAGAAGAATACAAAACCTGGGTAGCGGCTAAACAGGCTGAAATTGCCAAGGCCGCTGCCGGCTCTGAAAAAGAGTGGACTAAAGAAGACCTGATCGCCGAAGGCAAAGCCGTATATGAGAAAAACTGTGCAGTATGCCACCAGGTGACGGGCGCAGGCCTGCCTCCCGCTTTTCCTGCACTCACCGGCAGCAAGATCGCCACTTCACCGATTTTCGGCGCAGACGGCAAATACCTGCCTGACAGCCATTTAGACCGCGTACTGAATGGTGTTCGCATGATGCCGGCATGGAAAGGCAATCTGAACGATACCGAAATCGCAGCAGTCATCACCTACGAACGCAACGCGCTTGGCAATAGTGTTGGCGATTTTCTTCAGCCGTCACAAGTAAAAGCAGCGCGTCAATAATTAAAGATTAGGTACAGGAGAAAGCTATGAGTACAACAACAGTTGCACATCACGATGAGCACGCCGACCATCCGACCGGAATTATGCGATGGCTGACGACTACGAACCATAAAGATATCGGTACCATGTACCTGACATTCTCACTGATCATGTTCCTGGTCGGTGGCTCTATGATTCTGGGAATTCGTGCCGAGTTATTCCAGCCGGGCCTGCAATTAATGAAACCGGATTTTTTCAACCAGCTGATCGGCGTGCATGCACTTATCATGATTTTTGCAGCCCTGATGCCAGCCGCCACCGGTTTTGCGAACTGGATGATCCCTCTGCAGATCGGCGCGCCGGATATGGCGCTGCCCCGCCTGAATAACTGGGGCTTCTGGCTGCTGCCGCCATCTGCGATTCTGCTCACGCTGCCATTCACGCTAGCGCTGTTCGGCATCGGTGACGGTGCCCTGGCAACCGGCTGGACATTCTACCCACCACTTTCAATACAAGGTGGCATCGGTGTGGACTTTGCCATTTTTGCAGTGCACTTGCTGGGTATTTCATCTGTTTTAGGTTCCATCAACATTATCGTCACCCTGTTCAACATGCGCGCGCCAGGCATGACGCTGATGAAAATGCCGATGTTCGCATGGGGCTGGCTCATCACGGCTTTCCTGCTGATTGCTACGATTCCTGTATTAGCCGGTGCAGTCACCATGCTGCTGACAGACCGCCATTTTGGCACGCATTTCTTCAGTGCGGCCGGCGGCGGCGACCCAATCCTGTTCCAGCACCTGTTCTGGTTCTTCGGCCATCCCGAAGTGTATATCCTGTTATTGCCGGTCTGGGGTTTCATTCCACAGATCCTGCAAACATTCTCACGTAAACCCATGTATGGCTACAAAGCACAGGTGTATTCATTCTGGGGTATCGGCGCCTTATCTGTAGTTGTATGGGCACACCACTTCTTCACTGCCGGGTTGCCGGTTCCTGCGCTGCTCTACTTCATGTACAGCACCATGGCGATTTCACTGCCATTGGCCGTGCTGTTCTTCTGCTGGATCAAAACCATGTGGCGCGGCTCCATGAGCTTCGAAACGCCCATGCTGTTCACGGTAGGCTGGATCATCCTGTTCGGCATCGGTGGCCTGACCGGCCTGGTGCTGGCCGACGTTGCGGCTGATGCGCAGTATCACAACAGCTATTTCGTGGTCGCACACTTCCACTACACGCTGTTTGCCGGCGGCATCATGGGCATTATGGCCGGCGTGTATTACTGGCTGCCGAAAATGACCGGCCATATGTACAACGAAAAGCTGGGTAAACTGCACTTCTGGTTAACGGCGATTTCCTTCAACCTGACATTTATCCCGCAGTTCTTCCTGGGTCTGGCCGGCATGCCACGCCGCATTCCTGACTATGCACTGCAATTTGCCGAATTCAATATGATTTCTTCAATCGCAGCGTTTGTACTTGGTTTATCACAACTCATCTTTGTGTATAACATCATCAGCACCGTCAAAGGTGGCAAGAAAGCAACCGACCAGGTTTGGGAAGGTGCGCAGGGCCTGGAGTGGACATTGCCATCACCACCTCCATACCACAGCTTTACCGAGCAACCGGTAGTTAAATAAGACGGATATGAAGGCCCGGCCACCAGGCCGGGCCTTCCGGGATCAATATGAAAAATCAGGAAATCAACAAAAGCAGCAATAAAAAAATAGCCATATTGCTGGGAGTGATCGCTTTCATCTGGTATCTGGCTTCCATGTTTACGCTTTGGAAATAGAACATGGAAATTAAGCATAGCAACAAAACTCAGGAATAAGACACGGAAACAGATGTGACGATAGATACTGACAATGACGGCTTAAGCCTGGCAGATCGCAGAAGGCTGGCGAATAAGAAGCTGGGTTTGAAAATGGTTTGGATTGTAGTTGGCTCATTGATATTTGCATTTGCGTTAGTGCCGCTTTATGACGTTTTATGCACGATGACTGGTTTGAATGGAAAAACCGACACCAGTGCCTCTGTATTAAAAAGCAATAAAGTCGATACAACGCGCTGGGTCACCGTGCAGTTCACGTCCAGTGTAATGCCTGGGCTGGGCTGGAATTTTTACCCGAAACAGTCAAGCATTAAAGTACGCCCGGGACAAGTGGAAACAGTATTGTTTGAAGCTAAAAACATTACCAGCCAGACCGTTGCCGGGCAGGCAATACCAAGCGTTACGCCAGGCCAGGCTGCCGCTTACTTAAAGAAAATAGAATGTTTTTGTTTTCAAAGGCAGGAGTTAAAACCAGGTGAAACAAAAGTCATGCCTTTACGGTTTTTTGTAAGCAGCGAATTGCCGGCTGATGTAAAGGAAATGACCTTATCCTACTCATTTTTTAGCGCTAAGGAATAGCAGGTGGAGTTAGCAAAAAGATTTTAAGTGTGTGGATTCAACGCCACAGTAAAGTAAAACTGATATTCATGAGTTGGTAGTTATGACCGGTAGTGATGATTAGCAGTTAAGGCCGGTAGTTACGAATAGTTGCGTTAATTTAATATAAAACACATTCAGTCAGGCACTGGCTGAATAATGCAATAGGGAGCTTACGCATGACAACACATTCAAGTAATCATTATTTTGTACCGCATGGCGCTATCTACCCTGCCGTCATATCGGCAGGACTGATGTCACTGGCTGCGGGTTTTATTTTCAGTGTAGCGACAGATACCAACAAGGAACTCGCATACCTGCAAGCACCAGGCAAATGGATGATGTACATTGGTGCCGCGATTATCATACTCATGACCTTTAAGTGGCTGGGGGCTGTGGTACTCGAAAGCGTGACGGGGCAATACCATAAATGGGAAGACAAATCATTCCGCATCGGCATGATCGTTTTTATCTGTTCCGAGATCGCCTTTTTTGCCGCATTCTTTGGCGCACTGTTCTATATGCGCATCATTTCCGTGCCGGATCTGGCTGCTTTTGACCCGGCATTCACGCCGTATAAGGACTTCCTGGGCACCTGGCCTTCCGCAGGCCCTGGCGGGATTGTACTTGGCACCGAATACAAGCCAAGCCAGCTCAACCCAATGGGCGCCTGGGGTCTGCCGGCAATCAACACCGCCTTGCTGTTATCTTCCGGTGCCACCATTACCTGGGCACACTGGGGCTTGTTAAAAGACAACCGCAAGCAACTGGTTACTGGCCTGTTTTTAACCGTAGCACTAGGCACTGCATTCCTGATCTGCCAGGCATTTGAATACCACCACGCCTATACAGAAATGGGCTTAACGCTGCATAGCGGTGCTTATGGCGCCACCTTCTTCATGCTTACCGGCTTCCATGGCTTCCACGTCACACTGGGTACCATCATGCTGATCGTGATTTTATTGCGTTCAATGAAAGGCCACTTCTCATCCAAACACCATTTTGGCTTTGAAGGTGTTGCCTGGTACTGGCACTTTGTTGATGTAGTTTGGCTGGGTTTGTTCATTTTCGTTTACTGGCTGTAATTGCAGGTATAAAAAAAGGGGTGCATATAGAGCGCCCCTTTTTACTGCCGGAATCCAGTTTACTGCAAACCAGGTCAGAAACTAACGTTGACCGGGCCCGATCAGGCCAAAGTAATAGCCCAGCAACAGCAATAAAAACAAAGCAATAGAAAAACCGATACGCAGCGTTAACGCTTTTACAGTACGTGCCCCGCCATTTTTATCTTTAGCTAAAAAATACAAGGCAGAAAAAAGGCTGGCAATAATGACAAGTAACGCTAATACAACAACAATTTTGAATAACATATCAATGCCCCATCCATGTAGATGAGACATTATGCGATGCGTATGGCACAAATGCAATTTAGATTCTCAAACTACACATTTACCCTTTCCTGGACTGGTTTATTAGTGCTGCTGATCTGTGTACCGCTATTTATTAAGCTTGGCCTATGGCAATACCGCAAGGCTGAGTTAAAGCAGGAAATCCAGGCCAGCTATGACAGCGCGCAGGATAATGAGGCATTAAACCTGCCATCCAAGCTTGATCGCCCGGATGAATGGAAATATAAAAAAATAAAAATAAAAGGCCATTACGAAAGCAAGTACCAGATACTGCTGGATAACCAGGTCGAAGACAGCCGCGCAGGTTTCCATGTACTGACGCCACTCAAGATCGACGGCAGGAATGATTACGTGCTGGTCAACAGGGGCTGGATTGCAGGAGGCTCAACCCACACCGACATACCGGCCATTGTGACACCTGAGGACACGGTGGAAATCGTGGGACTGGGCTGGGTGCCCAGCAAAAAGGTTTTTACATTGGAAGATAAGTCAGAACACAAGCAGTGGCATCAAGTATGGCAGCACATGGATATGGAGCGCTATCAGAAAAGCGTACCGATCAGTGTATTGCCTGTTGTGATTAAACTGGATGCAAAAAGCAATGCCGGCGGTTTTGTTCGCAACTGGCAGCTGCCTGCCGAAAAAATCGCTACCAACATGGGCTATGCCTATCAGTGGTTTGGTTTTGCCATCGCAAGTATCCTGATCTTCCTGTACACCGGCGTGAGCAAAAATAAGAAATCAACCTGAAACTTGGATATTATGCAAATTGGACTAGAAAATAACGAATACCTGCAGCGGCAACGCAAAGGCCGCCTGATGCTGCTATGCATGCTGATATTCTTCATCACCCCCATCATCGCCGTCATCGCCATGTATAAACTGGACTGGCGGCCAAAAGGCGAAAGTATCGGCGAACTGGTCGTTCCGGCAAAACTGCTGTCCATGGACTACGCGCTGATATCGAGTGATGGCAGCGCTGTAAAACCGGACCTGTGGAAAGACAAATGGAGCATGGTGTATGTAGCCGGCAGCTGCACTCAGGAATGCCATGACAAATTGCACATCATGCGCCAGCTGCACACCTCCTTATACAAAGAAATACCGCGCATGCAGCGGGTATTCATCACAACCTTGCAGGAAGTCAGCCCGATCAAGCAAGATTACCCGGATATGCTGATCATCAACCAGCCTGGCACTGAAATATCGGCACTGAGCGACCAATTCAACATCAATAACGAGTCATCCATGAACGCCGGCAGGATCTACCTGGTAGACCCGCTAGGTCATTTCATGATGAGTTACACGCCGCACACCGACCCGGCCTTGATCCGGAAAGACGTGATACGGCTGATGAAATATTCCTGGGCCGGATAATGGCAGATTACAAGCACTTTAAACGTTTATCATTGCTTGGCGCCATCCTCGCGCTGTGCGTGGTTGTGCTCGGCGCCTATGTCCGTCTTTCCGATGCCGGGCTGGGCTGCCCTGACTGGCCTGGCTGTTATGGCACACTGACGGTACCGCAAAGCGAAACCGCAATCCGGAATGCGCAGGAGATCTTTCCGCATAGCACTATTGAAACCGGCAAAGCCTGGAAAGAAATGGCGCATCGTTACCTTGCCGGCACCCTGGGCCTGGTGGTGCTGGCGTTATTTGCATTTGGCTGGCGGAGCAGGAAAAACATTAAAGTAAGCCCCTTGCTGCCTACCGCCCTGCTGTTCATCATCATGTTCCAGGCGGCGCTAGGCATGTGGACAGTGACCATGCTGCTGAAACCGGCCATTGTCAGTGCACACCTGATCGGCGGCATGACCACGCTGGCCCTGCTGGCCTGGATCGCACACCGCCACTGGGGCAACGCTGGGAAATCCGCGGCCATTTCACCGGCATTAAGGCTGCTGATACGCGGCGCACTGCTTATATTGCTCGCACAGGTATTCCTGGGCGGCTGGACCAGCACCAACTACGCAGCCCTCGCCTGTACTGACTTTCCTACCTGCCACGGCGCATGGATGCCGGCAATGGATTTTAAAGATGCTTTTCACCTGGTGCGTGAGCTAGGCCAGAGTGCCAATGGCGGCAACCTGACACTGCCGGCACTCACCGCAATCCAGTGGTCGCATCGCATCGGCGCGCTGGTGACATTCATTTACCTGGGCAGCCTCGCCCTGCACCTGCTCGGCATTCCGCCACTTAAAAATGTGACACGGCTGCTGCTGGCGGTGCTGATAGCGCAAGTCTGTATCGGCATTGCCAATCTCATCCTGCATTTACCTTTAGTACTGGCAGTAGCGCATAACCTGGGAGCTGCGCTGCTGGTTATCATCACCGTTGTCATCAATTCCAAAATCACGGAATTAAATCAAAGCACTGGAAACGAGGCCAAACCATGACAGTTCAAAAATATAAAAGCGAGATGCAAATGAATACGAACCTGATGAGCCAGCTCAAAGCGCTCGCGCCGCGTTTAAAGAATTTTTTCCCGCTGTGCAAGCCGCGTGTCACGTCACTGATTGTGTTCACGGCACTGATCGGCATGTTCCTCGCCACGCCGAACATGGTGCCATGGCCGCTATTGCTGGCAACCACCATCGGCATCGCTTTTGCTTCTGGCGCCGCCGCTGCATTCAATTGCCTCATTGAGCACCAGATTGATGCCATCATGGCGCGAACACGTGCACGGCCGCTGCCTACAGGCCAGGTTTCAGCCGTTGAAACCATCGTGTTTGCTACGCTGCTCGGCGGCACCGGGCTGGCGGTTCTATACTTTTATGTGAACCCGCTCACCATGTGGCTGACACTCGCCACATTTGTCGGCTATGCGGTGATCTATACCATATTCCTCAAACCCGCCACGCCGATGAACATCGTAATCGGCGGTGCTTCCGGCGCCATGCCGCCGATTCTGGGCTGGGCGGCCGTCACCAATACCATTTCACCTGAATCGCTGATCATGTTCCTGATCATATTCGCATGGACACCGCCGCACTTCTGGGCGCTGGCACTCTACAGGCGTGAAGAATATGCAAAAGTAGGCATGCCGATGCTGCCGGTAACCCATGGCGAAGCCTTCACGCTGCTGCATATCCTGCTGTACACGGTGATCCTGGTAGCGGTTTCACTGATGCCTTATGGCCTTGGAATGAGCGGCATGATTTACCTGGTATCGACCATCGTGCTGGATGCGATCTTCATGGCCTACGTGATCGGGCTTTACAGGAAATACTCGGATAACCTTGCCAGAAGGACTTTCAGGTACTCCATCACCTACCTGACCCTGTTGTTTGCCGCTTTATTGGTAGATCACTACTGGACATATTGATGTTTGATTAAATACATCTGCTAAATTAAAAAATAAGGAGCGGCTAACGCTCCTTATTTTTTAATGCATACATATCGTAGCAAAACCCCGCCCTGATAGCGATTCCTCAATATTAATCACACATTCAGCCAATCCGGATAGCGGAATCGGAGCAAATGTTGGAGAAAATCCAGTATTAATTCTCAATTTACATTATATAATCGCGGATTAAGACTTACATGTTATGCGGGAAATTCACGCGCTGTGCGTATTTTTGCGATATTTTTGCTAAAAATATCCCTGCTGATTGATTTATTTTGTTTTATTTAAGGACGGAAGTAATGAGTAACAGTAATGTAGAAACGTTTTACGACGACTACGTCATCCGTAGATTTACCGTGATGGCCGTAGTCTGGGGGGTGGTTGGCATGCTCATGGGCGTTATCATCGCCGCACAGCTTGCCTTTCCTGAACTAAACCTCGGTCTGCCATGGACAAGCTTCGGCCGTTTGCGTCCACTGCACACTAACGCGGTAATTTTTGCGTTTGGCGGCTGTGCCCTGTTTGCCACGTCTTACTACGTTGTGCAGCGCACCAGCCAAACCAAACTGGCCTTCCCGCTGCTGGCTCGCTACACGTTCTGGGGCTACCAGGCCGTGATCGTAGCTGCAGCCATCTCACTGCCTTTAGGCTACACGCAAGCTAAAGAGTACGCTGAACTGGAATGGCCAATCGACTTGCTGCTGCTGGTGGTTTGGGTCATGTATGCGATCGTGTTCTTTGGCACCATCGCTCAACGAAAAATCAAACATATCTACGTTGCTAACTGGTTTTACGGCGCATTCATTATCGTGGTGGCCTTGCTGCACATTGTTAACAGTGCCGCGATCCCTGCTGAATGGATGAAATCCTACTCAGCGTATGCCGGTGTTCAGGATGCCATGATTCAATGGTGGTATGGCCACAATGCTGTGGGCTTTTTCCTGACAGCAGGCTTCCTGGGCATGATGTACTACTTCGTACCTAAACAGGCTGAGCGCCCAGTGTACTCATACCGTTTATCTATCGTGCACTTCTGGGGTTTGATCTTCACTTACATGTGGGCGGGTTCACACCACCTGCACTACACCGCCTTGCCTGACTGGACACAATCAGTCGGCATGGTACTTTCACTGATCCTGCTGGCACCTAGCTGGGGCGGCATGATCAACGGTATGATGACAATGTCAGGCGCATGGCACAAACTGCGCGATGACCCGATCCTGCGCTTCCTGATCGTTTCCCTGTCTTTCTACGGCATGAGTACCTTTGAAGGCCCGATGATGGCGATTAAAACCGTGAATGCATTGTCACACTACACCGACTGGACTGTTGGTCACGTGCACTCAGGCGCTTTAGGCTGGGTTGGTTTCGTATCCATGGGTTCACTGTACTTCCTGACACCGCGCCTGTGGGGTCTGAAACAGATGTACAGCAAGAAAGCCATTGAACTGCACTTCTGGCTGGCGACGATCGGCGTGGTGCTGTACATCACCGCGATGTGGATCTCCGGCGTGACGGCTGGTCTGATGTGGCGTGCGATGAACGATGACGGCACCTTGACCTATACCTTTGTTGAATCTGTAAAAGCGATGCATCCGTTCTACGTGATCCGTATGACCGGTGGCCTGATGTACGTAAGCGGCATGATCATCATGTTATGGAACGTCATCAAAACAGTACAGATGGGGCAAGCGACACGCGCCAGAATACCTTCAACAGTTGTTCATGCTTAAGAGAACTAAAATGTCAGATAAAGAACAAAAAGGATTTACCCACGAGAAGATCGAAACCAACAGTTTCCTGATGGTTGTGCTGATTTTAATTGTGGTTTCATTCGGCGGTTTGGTTGAAATCGTTCCGCTGTTTTTCCAGAAATCAACCACGCAGCCGGTTGAAGGCCTCAAGCCTTACACACCGCTGCAACTGGCTGGACGCGACATTTACATCCGTGAAGGCTGCTACAACTGCCACTCACAGATGATCCGTCCATTCAAAGCAGAAACATTGCGCTATGGCCATTACTCGGTTGCAGGCGAGTTTGTTTATGACCACCCATTCCAATGGGGCAGTAAACGTACAGGTCCAGACCTGCACCGCGTTGGCGCCCGTTACAGCGATGAGTGGCATCGCATCCACCTGATCAACCCGCGTGACCTGGTGCCGGAATCAGTGATGCCTGCCTACCCCTGGCTGGAAAAAAATCTGGTTGATGCGAAAAACCTGCCGTCACACCTGCGCGCGCTGAAAATCGCCGGTGTGCCTTATACCGATGAAGAGATTAAAAACTCAGCAAACGAGGTATATGGCAAAACCGAAATGGAAGCCGTAATTGCTTACTTACAAGTGCTAGGTACAGCGCTCAAACAATAAGCGAGTCAATATGGACATTACTGATTTACGCAGTATAGCGACTGTCGCAGCCCTGGTTACTTTTGTGGGTATCTGGGTCTGGGCATGGTCTGGACGGCATAAAAAAGATTTTGACGAAGCGGCAAGACTGCCGCTTGAGGGAGATGAATAATGAGTGATTTTACAAGTAGTTTCTGGCCGATGTTTATTTCGGCCATCGTGATTGGCGGTATTATTTTCTGCCTGACTGTGCTGTTTCTTACCAGCAAATCACATGACGCAGCCCACACTGGCGAGTCTACAGGTCACGTATACGATGAAGACATCATCGAGATGAACAACCCGATGCCAAGATGGTGGATGTGGATGTTTATCATTACCTGTGTGTTCGGTGTCAGCTATCTGTTTCTGTACCCAGGTCTGGGAACTTACGGTGGTAAACTGGGCTGGACGCAACTGAAGCAATATGAACAGGAAGTGAAAGAAACCAACGACCGCATTGCACCTATCTACGCTAAATTTACATCTATGGCACCTGAAGACGTGGCTAAAGATCCAAAAGCAATGGCAATCGGCGAACGCCTGTTCATGAACAACTGCTCACAGTGTCACGGTTCTGATGCTCACGGCAGCCGCGGCTTCCCTAACCTGACAGATAAAGACTGGTTATATGGCGGCGCGCCTGAAACGATCAAGGAAACCATCACCAATGGCCGTCATGGCATGATGCCGCCAATGGCTGCAGCGATTGGCAATGCGGATGACGTGAAAAACGTTGCCAACTACGTATTAAGCCTTTCAGGCAGCCAGCATGACGCAAACCGTGCAGCACTGGGCAAAGAGAAATTCACAGCCTGCGCAGCTTGCCACGGCGCAGAAGGTAAAGGCAACCAGACAATCGGCGCGCCTAACCTGACAGATGACATCTGGCTGCATGGTGCCGGTGAAGCCGCTATTATCGAGCGTATCAACAACGGCAAGAATAACCAGATGCCGGCGCAAGGTTCACGTTTAACACCTGAACAGATTCATGTTCTCGCTTCTTACGTTTGGCGCTTTTCAAACAATGAAAACAACGCTCAGTAACAACTTAGATTTAATTTAGATAGCAATGCAACTTCAGCTTACTTAAATTATCCTAATACCACTAAATGCCCACTATTTTGCATATGCTAAAATAGTGGGCGTTGTCCTTTTTGTGTCGCATTTTAAGCAGGGTTTAAAATCAAGTGTCCAATCAGAAAGTAAAGTCCAGGAAAGTCATCCCTATTGCCGAAGACACCTCTAAACCAAGGTCTCTTTACGAATCCCAGCCAAAGATTTACCCGCGAAGCATTTCCGGATACTTCAAAAACATGCGCTGGCTCACCATCTGGATCACTCAGCTTGTTTTTTACGGCACACCCTGGCTCATGTGGAATGACAGGCAGGCCATGCTGCTTGATATCAGCACACACCGTTTTTACATCTTTGGCCTCGTGCTTTATCCGCAGGACCTGATTTACCTTGTCGTCATCCTGATCATTGCCGCACTGGCCCTGTTCCTGTTTACCGCCGTTGCCGGGCGGCTGTGGTGCGGGTTCTCGTGTCCGCAGTCAGTCTATACCGAAATATTCCTGTGGATGGAACGCAAGATCGAAGGCGACCGTGCGGCGCGCATGCGCCTAGATGGCATGAAGTTCGGTATCAAGAAATTCCATAAAAAATTCCTGAAACATGCCGCCTGGATCAGTTTCTCGCTGTTTACCGGGTTTACTTTCCTGGGGTATTTCTCACCAATACGTGAATTGCTGGATAATATCCTGCAATATCGCCTGAGCCCATGGGAAACCTTCTGGATCCTGTTTTACGGGTTTGCCACCTATGGCAATGCCGGTTTCCTGCGTGAACAGATCTGTAAGTACATGTGCCCTTATGCCCGCTTCCAGAGCGCAATGTTTGATAACGATACGCTGATCGTGACCTATGACCAGGAACGCGGCGAGCCGCGCAGCGGCCGTTCACGCAAAGTGGACGCAAAACAGTCAGGCCTGGGCGACTGCATTGACTGCAGCTTCTGCGTACAGGTATGCCCAGTCGGCATTGATATCCGCAACGGCTTGCAGTATGAATGCATCAGCTGCGGTTTGTGTGTGGATGCCTGCAACAGCATCATGGACAAGATGGAATACCCGCGCGGCCTGATCCGTTTTTCTACGCACAATGCCGTAGAAAAGCACTGGTCACAGAAACAGATCATCCAGAAAGTCATGCGTCCGCGTGTGCTGATTTACAGCGGTTTACTGTTATTGCTATGCATAGGCTTTGTAGCCTCCCTGGCGATGCGCGTACCTTTCAAAGTGGATGTCATCCGCGACCGGGGCGTGATGTCACGCCTGGTAGCCGGCGGCAAAGTCGAGAATGTCTACCGCCTGCAGATCACCAATGCCTCCGAGAAACCTGAAACCTACCGTATCGGCGTGAATGGCCTCAGCGGCCTGACCATCGCATCCGAAGGTGTTTTCACGGTTAACCCGGCTGAGTCACGTATGGTCGCCATAAGCCTGCAGATTGAAGACGGCTCGATCAAGAGTGGCTCGCACCCTGTTGTGTTCGAGATTGAAGCCGCAGGCTCAAAAGAAAAGATTCTCGAAAAATCCATTTTTTACATGTCGCATTAAAGGTTAAGTCATGGCACAGAAACAAGATCAGAATCAAAATCAGAAATGGTGGAAATCAGGCTTTGCCTGGCTTGTATTCGGCGGTCCTGCAATCGTTGTGGTTGCCAGCCTGACTACCGTATATATCGCCGTGAACGGACAGGATGAAGTACTGGCGCATGAAGAAAACCAGGGGCAGTCACCGTTCAAAAAACCGATGACAACCGAAGAGAAGAACTCACTGGAACCTGCTGTCAAGGCACGTAATCATGCCGCTACCGGCGTGAATGACCATTAATCCCGGTTCAAGATAATAGGCATGCAGACAGCGCTTTTATATAGTGCCCTGCTCATGGGCATTGCAGGCGGGCCGCATTGCGTGGCGATGTGCGGTGCGGCATGCACGGCACTCACGCAATCCCAGCAGCATCCTTACGGCATATACCAATACCACCTGGGTCGGCTATGCGGATATGCACTGCTGGGGGCAATCGCGACATTTGCGATTCAGAGTATCGCCTGGCTTTCAAGCTACAGCTCTGCCCTGCACCCGCTGTGGACTTTTTTCCATGTGCTGATCTTCTTCTGGGGACTGTTACTGGTCATCTACGCGCGCCAGCCAATATGGGTAGACCGGGCAGGCCGCAATATCTGGGGCCATGTCAAAAAGCTGGCGGTAAAGCGTGGTGGGAATTTTTATGTGGGCATGCTCTGGGCATTGATGCCTTGTGGCCTGCTCTATTCGGCGCTAGTTATTGCATCATTCAATGCCCACCCGCTGGGCGGGGCATTGAGCATGGCGGCCTTCGCACTTGGCTCCAGTATATCGCTCTTTTTAGCGCCCTGGCTCTGGCTGAAGCTGAAAACCAACGCCATTGAACCCTATGGCATGCGGCTGGCCGGATTATTGTTAAGTGCTGCCAGCGCGTGGGCGATCTGGATGGAGCTGACACACAACACCAAGGTATGGTGCGCTACTTAAACCCTCAGGCAATATTCCCGGCAACAGCCTCACACAGCGCTTCCGCTAACGGATTGGTGTTATAACGGTATGACTTTCAGCCCCTCGCCGGCCGTATTCCAGACCAGCAATGACACCTTGCCATTCTGCAGCAATAGCGGATAGTCAGCGGTACCGCCGACATCTGCCATCATCTTCGGCGATTCCCAACTTTTGCCTTCATCGCTCGATTTCATGAGCCAGAGCTGGCTTTTGCCTGCATCTTTCTCACGCCATGCCAGCCAGACGTTTTCACCGGCAGCAAGCAAAGCCGCATGACCAGCCTGCTTTTTCATATTGCCGAATTTTCTAGGAGGCGACGATACCCAGGCCTCGCCATCCATGCGCGCATAGAACAGTGCTGCATCCTTGCCGGCATCATCATTGCCGCCATCGTACCAGGCCATATGGTAACCCCACCAGCGCGCGCCATCGCCGCCAGCCGCAAGTGCAGCACCATGATGCGGGCAGCCGTCAATTTTCCAACGCCCGAAAGTCGCCCGTTTTGGATCAGGCATTTTATCCGCAGCAGGAATTTCCGCAATCATATGATCGCGCTCACTGCCTTCAAACACATGGCGCCACATGGCGGCCACGCGACCATCCGGCTTGCCGGCAAGCGCGATGCGGCAGCACTCGCAGCTGCTGTCTGCCAGTTTCTGCTCCGGCAGGAAGCTGGCACCGCTATCTTTAGACACTGCATAGTAGATGGCGGCACCCTCATATGGCTTACCGGCGGCTTTAGCGGCAAGCAGATCCCGCTTATCCACCCAGGCGACGGTAATGCTGCCGCCAGCGCTTACGTGCAGCGCATCAAAGCGGTGTGTGATCTCGCTGCGGTCCTGATGCACGATATAGGGTTTTTCAAACGTTTTACCGGCATCCACCGAGCGTGCAAACCATATATAACCAGAAAACGGCTTTTTCAGCGCTTCAGTCCAGCTGACATAGATATAGCCGCCTGCTGACACAGCGATCTTCGGGCGCGCCTCACCATCGGCACCTATCTTCTGCGCCACCTGATTCACCCTGACCGGCCTGGAAAAACTTTTACCGGCGTCCAGGCTGCTGCTGACTTCCACGAAACCATCTTTTACGGCAGCACGCCAGAGCTTATCCTGTGCATCCAAAGCCAGGCTGACAGCAAGCGACGCTTGTTGGTGACCGGTATGTCCTTCATGTGCATGGGCGGCAAAGCCAACCCAGAAAAAAACAAGTGCGAACAGGTATTTAATCATCAGTAATCGAATTTTAGTTGTAGATAAGCGGTACGTTGCGGATAGGGATGGAACACATACGCTTTATAATTGTTCAAGTTATCAATCCCTAGGCTGGCGGTAATGCGGTTAGCAAATTTATAGGTCGCTTTAACGTCCATGACAAAAAACTTGCTGGCGCCTCCAAAGGTATCGGGATTAATGTCGCTATTATCCAGGGCATTATACTGCCTGCCGCTGTAACGTGCTGCCAGGCTATAAGTAAGATTATTCCCATGATGGTAAGTAGCCACTGCCTTGAACATATTTTTGGGGATGCGCGGCGGCTTATTGCCGACCGTCGCCGGCGCTGCATCGTTGCGCAGCACTTCAGCATCTGTGAACGTGGCGCTGCCTTGCAGGTCCAGGCCATGCAAATAGACGTCCTGCCACTGCGTCGCCAGCTCAAGGCCGCGTGTTCGTATGTGATCTACGCTCTGAATAAAGCTGCAGCCTGCTGCCCTAGTACAGGTGCCGGTGTCATAAGGAATGGCGCTGCCGTTAGCCAGGGTTTGCGAGATGAGTGCATCATGCTTGTTTTCACTGAACAGGCTGGCCCTGACCAGGCCGTTATCAAAGCGACGCTCGGCCGAAAACTCTGCAGCAACCACTTCCTCCGGCTTCAGGATCGGGTTCGCTTCTACAAAATAAGCGGCAGCTCCGTTCTGCAAAGGCTGAAACATTTCACTCACAGTCGGGAAACGGAATGCCTGCCCGAAAGCGGCACGAAAACCCCAGGCCGGAACCGGCTCAAAACTCAGGGAAAGTTTCGGCGAGAACCTGGTTGCCGATACCGCTTGATAATCGGCTGTTTTCAGAATACTGGAAATGGTTGTTTTATTCTGCCCATCACTTGCCTGCCAATGCTCAGCACGGCCGCCCAATGTAAGTGCCCACTGTGGCGTAATCTGCCATTTATCCTGGGCATACAGCGCATGGGTTCTGGTCTCGCCGCGGGCAGAAGCGTTGAGCGTGCCCTTATCTCCCTGCGACCAGTCTGCCGTATTATGGGTTTCGCTTTCCAGCTTGTATTGGTCCAGGTGATAGCCGATGTCTATCGTATGGTCATGCGGACGCAGCGTTGCGCGCGTGTCCAGTATTGTCCAGCCGGTACCGGACATATCCGTGACTCGGCCGGTTCTTGTGATGTATGGATTACCCGCAGCGATTGAGCCGTTAGCGGATGCATTGGCGGCACTATTCCTGTCCCGCTGGTAATCATAGTCAGATAGCGTTACCTGCCAGTCAAAAAAGCCATGGGTGCTGGACTTGACATCCAGTGCTTGCATGACATGCAGCGACTCGGCCTCTGCCGGGTTCATGCCGGAAATATCGTAACGTTGGCCGTTGAAACTTACCCGGCCGTTATATACCGCATTGCCCGCGCTATCCCTGATATAGCTTTCAACGTCGGTCTTGCCGTCCATATTCCATAAACCCAGGGTATAGGACGCCTTGATTTGAGATGTGATGTCGTAGGCCGCCTTGAATTTAATATTGGTCTGCTCTGTGCTATCGATACTGTTTGCACCGAACACCACACGTTCGGCATTCGTCTCGCTTTTATCCTGGTAAGCCCCGGTCACTGCCGGACTGGCGCCACCTGCAACGGTCGAAAGCGCAGCCGTGGAGAAATTCATCGGCTGGCCTTCATTCTTGAGGTAATCCACCCCTAGCCAGAATGCAAAGTCGTTTACCTTGTTACCGACAGATGCAGTCAGGTGACTGCCGTTGTAACTTTCATCTGTACCGTATAACTTAAAATTCTGGGTAAAAGCCTGCATACTGGCGTGCGATTCAAACCGGTCTGGCATGCGCGTTGCAATGCTCATCACACCACCGAAAGAGTTGCCGGCATAAAGTGCAGAGAAAGGCCCGTACATCATGCTGATGCTTTCTATTTCTTCCGGGCTTACCATTCCCCAGCGCGGCGGATACGCGAACGAGTTGCCCAATAAATTGGACAGCAGTACGCCATCTGCATACAGCATGCTCTGCGCACTCGATAGCGTGCCGATAGTACGGGTTGCGATGATGCCGTTGCGGTCGCCGATGAAGCGTTCGCGTACCTGTATGCTGGGAAGGTATTTCAGGGTTTGCGCAGGTGTCGCAGCGTTGACGCTATCTTGTATCTGCTTTTTATCATAAGTCTCCACGGTAGCCGGATGCTTGAGGATACGGCTATCGATCAGGGGCGCACGCACTTCGATTTCATCCAGGTTAATGGCCTCGTTATGCTCTGCGTAACAGACATTAGCGACCATCGAAGCGGCCAGAACAGCCATAAGTTTTTTCTGCATTTTTGATACCATCAGTGATTTTTATTTATAGCCGGAGTGTATAACCATTATGCAATTAATGTAATGTGACCAATTGTCGCAGGGGGGATGCCGGCGAGATGAAGCACAGGGACAGACCCCGTGCAATTTATCGTTCGCCACGTATAATATCCGGGTCATGGATATCGACCTCCCTATTTTAGAAGACCCGTCACGCCGTAATTTGCAGCGTCTGTTCCTGTTGCGCAGCGTGATGATTGCATTCATGCTGGCTGCCACGCTGGCATTGTTTTACCTGCATATACCGCTGCCCAGGTATCCGGTCGCTTTCGCAGTAAGCGGCATGCTGCTGCTGAACCTGGTCACGCTGCTGCGCCTGAACAAACAGAACCGGCACGTCAATGACCGAGAGGTTCTGCTGCAACTGCTGGCTGACCTTGCGGCATTGACCGTATTGTTTTACTACACCGGCGGCTACAGCAACCCCTTGGTATGGATGTACCTACTGCCTCTCACCGTGGCGGCTGTTGCGTTAAAGCGCCAGTATGCCTGGCTGCTGGCGGCGGTCGCCATTGCCTGCTATTCATTGCTGGTGTTTTATTATGTTCCGCTCTCACATCTCCACATGCACGACATCGCCGGGAAAACACTGGATATTCACCTGGTAGGCATGTGGATAGGCTTTGTGGTGAGTGCCGGCATCATCGCCTTTTTTGTGACCAAAATCGGACAAAGCCTGCGCGAGTACGATCAGCTGATGGCGAGCATGCGGGAAAAATCGCTAGAAAGTGAGCGTGTACTCTCACTGGGAACGCTGGCAGCCAGTGCGGCACATGAACTCGGTACCCCACTTTCCACCATGGCCGTGGTGAGCAAGGAGCTGGCAAACGACCTCACCCATCAACCGGAGCAATTGCAGCAGCTGGAAATCCTGCGCACACAGATCAACCGCTGCAAGGAAATATTATCCTCGATCACCCGCAATGCCGGACAAAGCAGGGCCGATGACGGACATGGCTCGGGCTTACGCGAATTTCTGCACGAAGTCACTCAGCGCTGGCGTGACACACGCCCGGCCACAGAGCTGGTTATTTCCGTTTGCAGCCACAGCAGCAACCCGCAGATATTCACCGACCGGGCACTCATACAGGCCTTGCAGAATCTACTGGATAACGCTGCCGACGCTTCTCCTGAGCGCATATTGCTCCATGCGGACTGGGATGCAGATATGCTGGAAATCAGCATCAGGGACTTTGGTCCCGGCATTACCGAAGAAATCAAAAGACAGCTCGGCCAGCCTTTTTTCTCCTCCAAAAATGAAAACGGCATGGGCCTGGGTGTGTATTTAACCCAAATGACGCTCAGCAGATTAGGCGGGGAGCTAAGCATCAGCAACCACGCTGAAGGCGGCGCACTTACCTCCGTAAAATTGCATCTGGATAAGCTGCGCATTCATCAACCCCCTTCAGGTCAACATTGAAAGCCACCCTATGAACGCACTGGATCAGGATGAAAAAGCGACCTTATTGCTGGTAGATGACGATGAGGACTTTCTTAACGTGCTCGCAGTTGCCATGCGCAAACGCGGGTTCAGCGTCACATTGGCAGACAGTGCCGAAAGTGCTTTTGAACGGGTGAAAGACGACCCGCCGGAATTTGCCGTAGTCGACCTCAAAATGTCTGGCAACTCAGGGCTGGTACTGGTGCGGCAGCTGGCTGGCCTGGCGGCCGGAACCAAGATAGTCGTGCTGACAGGTTATGCGAGCATCGCAACTGCGATTGAAGCGATCAAACTGGGGGCGACACATTACCTGGCAAAACCGGTAGATGCGGATGAAATAGTCGCCGCGTTCGAGAAAAAGAACGGAAACGCAGACGTTGAATTATCAAGCAACCCGCTCTCGGTCAACCGACTGGAATGGGAACATATCCAGCGCGTGCTTGCAGAGAATGACGGCAATATCTCGGCCACCGCGCGCAGCCTGAACATGCATCGGCGCACCTTGCAAAGAAAGCTCGGCAAGAAGCCAAGCGCCAATCCGGCAATCGGCATATGAAGTGGTAAGGCACCTTGCAGCAATCCGTACTACAGGACATCTGATTACGGAGCCAGGAAAGTATCCGCAGCTTGCTTATTATCATCGCCCCCGATGGCAATAATGCCTGCATAGGCGCAGCATTTTACTGTCAGTCGTCGCTGAATCTTTGCTCCAGCCATGGGTCGGCTTCATTATGATAACCGCGCACTTCCCAGAAACCTGGCTTGTCAAACGCATGTATTTCAATTGCCTTAAGCCACTTGGCGCTTTTCCACGCGTAGCGCTTGGGTACTACCAGACGCACCGGACCGCCGTGTTCTGCGGTTAAAGGTGCGCCCAGCACGCTGTGCGCGACAATCACGTCATCATCCAGCAATGCTTCCAGAGGCAAATTAGTGGTGTAGCCGTCATAGCTATGCAGGGTCACGAACCTTGCCGAAGCTGTTGGCTGGGCTAAAGCCAGCAGGTCCTGGGCACGCACGCCTTGCCAGTCCATATCCAGCTGGCTCCAGCGCGTTACGCAATGAAAATCGGAAATATCGGTCACCTGCGGCATCGCCTGGAATGCCGCCCAGTCGAGGTTCAGTTCACGCTCTACCAGGCCATAGATACGCAGGCGCCAATTGGCGGCCGCCACCTCAGGCACGATGCCGAGGTCAAGCCGGGGAAAGTTCCGCACTTCGGTCTGCCCCGCCGGGATACGCGCGTTAGCACCTGCCTTGCCCGGTTTACTGCCTTTTTTCGCGAGGGAGATTTTACTTTCTATCAGTTTTTTCCAGTCCGGCATATCAACACCTTAATGATTCATATTCAACACAATCATAAGCCAAGTTTGCCGACGGCGATACTGACAGGCTATCTGGCAGCAGGCTGTTGTTTTTTAAAACTATCCAGCAACAGCAAACCAACCCCTACGCATATCGCGCTATCTGCCACATTAAATGCAGGCCAGTAAAGGTCATCGATATGGAAATACAGAAAATCAACCACATAGCCTAAAGTCAGGCGGTCATAAAGGTTGCCGATGGCTCCGCCCAGCACTAAGGCCAGGCCTGAACAGAATAGTTTCTCGGCATGGTGTTTGACCAGCAGGTAGGTAATCACAATTACAGCAACAGCAGTGACAGCGGTAAAAAACCACTTTTGCCAGCCGCCGGCATTCGCCAGAAAGCTGAATGCCGCCCCTTCATTGTGATAGCGCACCAGGTCAAAAAAACCGGTAACGGTCAAATGCTCGCCATAGCTGAACGCTTTCTGAACCAGGTTCTTGGTGTACAGATCCAGCGCTACGATCAGCGCGCTGATAGCGAACCATTTACGCATGGGAACGTGCCTCGCCTTTACCGAACAGGTTGCTTACGCAGCGGCCACAGATATGCGGATGCTCCGCATCTGCACCGACATCCGCACGGTAGTGCCAGCAGCGGTCACATTTGGCATGCGCACTCGGTGTCACCACGATGCGTAATCCTGAACCTGTTTCTTCATGCACAGTTGCCCGTGAAGCAATCAGCACAAAACGTAAATCATCCCCTAACCTGCGCAAGGATTCGTAACTATCGCCTTGTGTATAGATATCTATCTCAGACTGCAGTGAAGACCCGACCAAACCGGCTGAGCGTTTTTCTTCAATCGCTTTATTTACGAGCGCACGCACATTCAGGATATCTTCCCACGCACGAATATCAGCCTCAGTTAAATCGTGTTCCGGCAAACTATACCAAACCTCTTCGAAGACCGTTTTACCGGCATCCAGACCCAGCGTCTGCCAGATCTCGTCCGCAGTAAAACTCAGGATAGGCGCCATCAAACGCATCATTGCATGCGTAATGTGATGCAGGGCACTCTGCGCTGCACGACGTGCATGTGAGGTCTCACCTGCGGTATACAGGCGATCTTTCAGGATATCGAGGTAGAAACCGCCTAAATCTTCGGAACAGAAACTCACGAACTTCTGCACGGCCAGATGGAATTCGTATTTACCATAGAAGGAAATATCATTACTATTTGTATCTTTTTTAGTTGCAATATCTTCTTGCAATTGATGTGTCAAATACAGAGCATAACGATCAATTTCCAGCCACTCATGCACCGGCAGCAAATCTTTACCGGCATCAAAATCAGCCAGGTTAGCCAGCAGGAAACGTAAAGTATTGCGAATCCGGCGATAACTTTCAGCGACGCGTTTCAGGATCTCATCAGAGATTGTCAGTTCGCCCGAATAATCGGTCGACGCTGTCCACAAACGCAGGATATCGGCACCGTAAGTATCCATCACCTTTTGCGGCGCAACGACATTGCCTTTGGATTTACTCATTTTATGACCGGAACCATCCACCACGAAACCGTGCGTGAGCAATGCATTGTAAGGCGCACGGCCATCAATCGCGCAGCCGGTCAGCAGGCTGGACTGGAACCAGCCGCGATGCTGGTCTGAACCTTCCAGATACAGATCAGCCGGGTGCTGTAACTCCGGGCGGCGCTTTAAGACTGCGGCATGCGTTGCACCTGAATCAAACCAGACATCCAGGGTATCCGTCACTTTTTTGTACTGTTCGGCATGCTGCGGTGCATTGGCGGCCAGGAATGCTGCGCCATCCAGGCTGAACCAGGCCTCAATGCCTTGCTTTTCGACATCCAGGCAGACTTTTTCCAGCAATTCAAGCGTCTGCGGATGCGGCTCACCGGTTTCCTTATGCACAAACAAAGGCATTGGTACGCCCCAGTTGCGCTGGCGCGACACGCACCAGTCAGGGCGGTTTTTAATCATGGCCTCCAGGCGCGCGCGCCCCCAGTTCGGGAAAAACTCTGTCTGATCGACGGCTTGGTTAGCATGCTCACGCAAGCTTACACCTTGCGCATCGGTCTCATTCATACCAATAAACCACTGGTGCGTAGCCAATTGCATCAATGGCGTTTTGTGACGCCAGCAATGCGGGAAGCTGTGATTCAGGCGGGCACTGGCTAATAAGGCACCGTTCTCCTGCATCTTCGCCAGGATCACTTTGTTGGCATCCTGGCGGCTCAGGCCGCGGATGGCCTCAAACTCAACCAATTGGCTATTGAAGAACCTGCCATCGCCGCCGATCAGCACGCGCGGCTTTTCATGCGGGAAATTAGCGCGCATCACCAGCCAGTCATCATTACCGTGGGCTGCGGCAGTATGCACCAGGCCGGTACCGGCATCCGTTGTAACGTGTTCACCGCAGATGACAGGCACCTGACGATGATCGAACGGGTGCTGCAATGACAAGCCATTCAAAGCGATACCTTTGCATGAACCAAGCACTTTGACACTTTCTTCGCCATAGCGCTTCAATGTGGCTTCGCCCAGTTCGCGGGCAAGAATCAGCAGACCCTTGCCTGTCTGGATCAAATCATAATCCATCTCCGGATGCACCGATACCGCCTGATTGGCCGGCAGCGTCCAGGGGGTGGTGGTCCAGATAACCGCATAAGCATCTCCGCTTACACTTGCGCCAAACGCTTTTGCCAATGCAGCGCTATCAGTCACTTTAAAGCCAACATCAATCGCAGGCGAGTTGACGTCTTCGTATTCAACCTCAGCCTCAGCCAAGGCAGAGCCGCAATCCACACACCAGTGCACAGGCTTGCTGCCTTGATAGAGATAACCGTTTTTATAAATATCCCCCAAAGCGCGCATGATGTCGGCTTCGGTTTTAAAGTCCATGGTCAGGTAGGGATTGTCCCAATCACCCTGTACACCCAGTCGGATAAAATCTTTCTTCTGGCGCGCAACCTGTTCCAGCGCATACTCACGGCACAATTCACGAAACCTGGCAGGGGCAATATCTTTGCCGTGGTTTTTCTCAACCACCAGTTCAATCGGCAGCCCATGGCAATCCCAGCCCGGCACATAGGGCGCATCAAAACCGCTCAGTGTTTTGGATTTAACAATGATGTCCTTAAGGATCTTGTTCACTGCATGGCCGATATGAATATCGCCGTTCGCATAAGGAGGGCCATCGTGCAGGATGAATTTTTTAGCGCCTTTGCGCGCTTCCCTGATGCGTTGATAGAGCTTTTTGTCCTGCCATGCCTTTAGCCATGCCGGCTCGCGCTTGGCCAGGTCGCCGCGCATCGGGAATGTAGTTTCAGGCAGGTTTAATTTATATTTACTTTGCTCTTTATTCTGTTCAGTCATTTCATTATCCATCAATATTATTAGCTGCAAATGTATCTGCGGCTAAATAAAAAACTTTCTCGCTACATCTGCGTCCCGTGTAATTTGCGCCTTAAGCGCATCCAGACCATCAAATTTCATTTCATCACGTATCTTGTGAAAAAACTCGACATGCACATGCCTGCCATATAGATTTTCATTAAAATCGAGCACGTGCACTTCCAGCGACAGCTTTGGCACGCCGGCAACAGTAGGCCGCACGCCAAGATTTGCCACCGCATTCAAACCATCTAATTTTACTGCATATACACCGGTTAAAGGCGGCCGCTCATGGCGCATGTGTACATTCGCGGTAGGGAAACCCAATTTCCGTCCAAGCTGGGCACCATACACCACTTTGCCGCTGATGCTGTAAGGCCTGCCCAGCAGCTTGGCCGCTTCATCCAGCTGACCATTGGCCAAGGCAGAACGCACACGCGTACTCGACACACGGTCTCCATCGAGGTCAACCTGCGGCAACTTCATTAAATTGAAGCCTGCCTGCATAAAATCCTGCGTTGATCCGGCACGCTGCGCGCCGAAACGGAAATCATCCCCCACCAGGATCACTTGCGCATTAAGCGACTGCCGCAGGATGCGCTGCATGAAATCACTGACGCTCACATTCGCAAAACGATGGTTGAATGCACAGACATATACGCGCTCCACGCCTGCACTTGAAAAATACTCCAGCTTCTCACGCAGTGAACATAACCTTGCAGGTGCTTTTTCTGGTGCAAACAACTCGCGCGGATGCGGTTCAAATGTCATCACCGCAGAACTCAACCTGCGTTCTTTCGCAGCCTGCACCAGTTTTTGCAGTAAATCCTGGTGCCCCAGGTGTATGCCGTCAAAATTGCCGATCGCCAGGACACAGGGCGCCTGAAGCGCAGCTGGAATATGTCGTAATATCTGCATCATCGATTCACCCGGCGCATATAATCTCCAGGCCTGAAACCCAGCAGCATAAGTATCGCAAAATAACTCACCCCTCCCAACAGAACCAGGCCGCCGATATGAACCAGGCGTTTAATCAAGCTAAATCCAAGCCACGCACTGGCTTCGCCCATCGCATAGTGCAATACGGCGCCCATAAACACCAAGGCAACAAACAGCTTCAGCAGAAACACCATCCAGCCAGGCTGTGGCTGGAAATAACCGGCGCGACGCAAGTGAAAATACAGCAATGACGCATTGACACAAGCCCCCAACCCAATTGCAAGCGCCAGGCCAACATGCTGCAGACCAAGTACAAACACAAACAGCATGTTCATCAACTGCGTCATCACTAACGTGAATACACCGATTTTTACCGGAGTCTTGATGTTCTGGCGCGCATAGAACCCCGGCGCGAGGATTTTCACCAGAATCAAGCCCAGCAAGCCGATGCTGTAGGCAATCAGTGCCTGCTGCGTCATCGCAACATCAAGTGGCGTAAACTTGCCATAATAAAACAGCGATGTCACCAATGGCGCAGACAACACGGCCAGGGCAACAGCTGCAGGCGCAGCCAGAATGCAGGTTAAGCGTAATCCCCAATCCAGCAGCTGCGAATACTCGACATCATCCTTGCCCGCATAAGCCTTGGATAAGCTGGGCAGCAATATCGTGCCCAGGGCTACGCCAAGCACGCCGGTAGGAAACTCCATCAAACGATCTGCATAATAAAGCCAGCTGACACTGCCGGTAATCAGGAACGAGGCAAATATGGTATTGAGGATCAACGAAACCTGCGCGACAGAAACGCCCAGCACAGCGGGGCCCATCAGCTTCAGGATACGCCAGACTCCTTCATCATCACGCTTGAAATCAAACTTTGGCAGCAGGCCGATCTGCTTCAGGAATGGCACCTGGAATACCAGCTGCAGGAATCCGCCGACAAATACTGCCCAGGCCAGCGCCTTGATTGGTTCATCAAAATAATCGGCAAAAAACAGCACCGCCGCAATCATGGCGACATTGAGCCAAACCGGCGTAAAAGCGGGAATACCGAAGCGGTTATAAGTGTTAAGCACACCGCCCGCCATCGACACCAGTGAGATAAAGAAAATATAAGGAAAAGTGATGCGCAGCAGCTCAACCGTGAGCTGCATTTTTGCCGCATCTGCCCTGAAACCGGGGGCAATCAGGCTCACGATCCATGGCGCTGCCAGCATGCCCAGCAGCGTCACAGCAACCAGAATGATACCCAGCCAGGTTGCAACCCGGTTGACCAGCCCCTGTGTTTCCTCAAAACCGCGCCGACTCTTGTATTCAGCCAGGATCGGTACAAAAGCCTGGCTGAAGGCGCCTTCTGCCGATATCCTGCGCAATAAATTGGGTATTTTAAAGGCCACAATAAAAGCATCGCTGAACATGCCGGCGCCAAAAACACGCGCTATCAAGGTATCCCGTACAAAACCTAAAATACGGGAGACAAAAGTCATGCTGCCGACCTTGGCCAGCGCTTTGAGTAAATTCATGCTTTATCGTTATAATGAAATGGGTATAAAGTATTGTATTAACAATATATTGCGTGATTTTATCATGCCGTGTGAAATCACGTGGTAATTGCTAATGATATTTGTGTGTTTTAACTTGCAATCTGTTTAATATGTAGTTAATATTACGGGCTTCGTATTATGAATAGCTTTTAGGAAAAGACAAGATGGCAAATACCGCACAAGCAAGAAAACGTGCTCGTCAAGCAGTAAAGCAACGTGCTCACAATGCAAGTTTGCGCTCTACTTTGCGCACCGCGATTAAAAAGATTATTAAGGCTGTAGAAGCTGGTGACAAAGCTGCAGCAACAGCTGCTTACACAGAAAATGTAAGCGTTATTGACCGCATTGCGGACAAAAACATTATTCATAAGAACAAAGCGTCACGTCATAAAAGCCGCTTAAACGCTGCTATTAAAGCAATGGCGTAACTGCTTGTTCAAGCAATAGTCAACCAATAAAAAAGCCGAACAATGTTCGGCTTTTTTATTGGTTCAGCTTTTTTATTTCCCCGACCTGCATTGATAGCGCGCTTCATTGCCCAGTGTCTCTGAATAAAGCGCCCCTGAACAAAAAAGGCTCCGCAACTACCGTTGTGGAGCCTGCCTTAAAATCAATTACCTATATTCAATTCCGAGCGCACCTGCATTGCCTGCTTGATCGCCTCATCACGGCTGGCGTTAATCACAGTAAAATGCCCCATCTTGCGACCGGCGCGGGCTTCATGCTTGCCATACAAATGCATTTTCAATTGCGCATTGGTAAACGCCAGCTTCCAGTCAGGCTCATCCCTGCCGCCGTTAGCATTATCCGGCCAGACATCCCCGAGCAGATTCACCATGACCGCAGCACTGTGCTGACGACTGCTGCCCAGCGGCAATCCAGTCATCACGCGTACCTGCTGCTCAAACTGATTTGTCACGCAGGCATCCAGTGTGTAATGCCCCGAGTTATGCGGACGCGGTGCAATTTCATTGACCAGCAGCTCCCCGCCGCACACAAAGAATTCAACACCCAACACACCGGTATAGCCAAGTTTCTCAGCTACGCTGATAGCCAGTTTCTGTGCCTGGTGATTGACGGCATCGCTACCGCGCGCCGGTACGATCGACACATCCAGGATGCCATTAAGATGACTGTTCTCGGCCGTAGGGAATGTAGCGACTTGTCCATTAATATCCCTGGCAAGCACGACTGAAACCTCACAATCCAGCTTCAGCATTTTTTCCAGCACACACTCCTCCTGGCCGAAATCTGCAAAGGCTTTTCTCGTCTGTTCAAAATCGGCAACGCGCGCCTGCCCTTTACCGTCATATCCAAAACGGGATACCTTCAAAATAGCCGGATAAATATCACTGCCATCCGCCGGAATATCCGCATCACTATCAATCACTACAAATGGCGCTACCGGCAACCCGGCATCTTTAAGAAAATTTTTCTCACTGACACGATGCTGCGCAATCGCCACCGCTTTACCGGAAGGATGCACCGGAACCGAAGCGGCCAGCAGTTCGAGGGTAGCCGCCGGCACATTCTCAAACTCGGTAGTCACCGCCTGACAAGTTGCGGCCATTTGTTTCAATGCAGTTTCATCATCATATTTTGCGCAAATATGCACATCTGCAATTTTACCTGCCGGACTATTGGTATCAGGATCAAGCACGGTAACCTTGTAGCCCATTTCATGCGCTGCAATCACAAAAAAACGGCCAAGCTGACCGCCACCCAACATACCCAGCATTGCCGGAGGAAGAATTACATTACCCTGACTCATGGTTCCACTCTTAATTTACTGACGGCTTGTCAGTTAACTCCATGTTATATACTTTTTCTGTCTGCTTGTTACGGAACTCAGCAAGCTTGGCCGCCAAATCCGCATTAGCGTTTGCCAGAATCGATACTGCAAACAAACCGGCATTCGCCGCACCCGCATCCCCGATTGCGAAAGTCGCAACCGGAATGCCTTTAGGCATCTGCACAATTGACAGCAAGGAATCCTGCCCTTGCAGATGCTTGGAAGGTACAGGCACCCCCAGCACCGGCAGCGTTGTTTTTGCAGCGACCATGCCCGGCAGATGCGCGGCACCACCCGCGCCGGCAATGATGACCTGATAGCCATTAGCGGCTGCGTTTTCTGCAAACTCGAACATCAGGTCAGGGGTACGATGCGCTGAAATGACTTTCGCTTCATAAGCCACGCCAAAATCTGCAAGCATCTGCGCTGCATTTCTCATGACAGGCCAATCACTGTCCGACCCCATGATAATTGCTACTAACGGTTTACTCATATTTATGTTTTTCCAAATAATCGCCGGTTAGGGCTATAGTCTGTGCTGCGACACTGCCCTAATTAAAGCAGGATAAGATTATCACGGTGTATCAACTCCGCTTCATCTACATAGCCCAAAATCGATTCAATCTCACTGCTGGGTCTGCGCATGATCCTGGCGGCTTCACTGGCCGTGTAATTAACCAAACCGCGCGCAATTTCCTTACCCTCAGTATCTATGCAGGCCACAACATCACCGCGTTCAAAATACCCCTCCACTGCGGTCACGCCTATAGGAAGCAGGCTCTTACCCTCGGTCTTCAGCACTTTAACGGCACCCGCATCCAGCAGCAGTTTGCCTGTTGTCCGCAAGTGATCTGCCAGCCACTGCTTGCGTGCAGCGGTTTTCATTTGCGTTGCTTCAAGATGGGTGCCGATAGCCTCGCCGGCACTTAATCGCACCAGCACGTTCTTTTCACGACCCGATGCGATTACAGTATGCGCACCACTGCGCGCAGCACGTTTGGCCGCCAGTATTTTCGTGAGCATCCCCCCTGTACCGACACTGCTGCCGGCGCCGCCGGCCATTTCTTCCAGGGTCGCATCGCCTGCAATGGCGTGATGCACGAAACTGGCATCAGGGTTGCGCCGCGGATCAGCCGTATACAACCCCTGCTGGTCAGTCAGTATCACCAGGGTATCAGCTTCGATTAGATTTGCGACCAACGAACCCAAAGTGTCATTATCGCCAAAACGGATTTCATCCGTCACTACCGTATCATTCTCGTTAATGATTGGAATGACCTTCATGTCCAGCAATGTGCGCAGCGTACTGCGCGCATTCAGGTAGCGCTTCCTGTCAGCCAGGTCATCATGCGTCAGCAGCACTTGCGCCGTGCGCAAATGATGCTGGCTGAAACAGCTCTCATACATCTGCACCAGCCCCATCTGCCCTACTGCAGCTGCAGCCTGCAATTCATTGACGGCTGTCGGGCGTTTTTTCCAGCCCAGTCTTTGCACACCTTCAGCCACAGCACCACTCGATACAAGCACAATCTGCTTGCCCTGCTGCACCAGCGCTGCAATCTGCACAGCCCAGCCGGCAATCGCCTTCTGATCCAGGCCATGACCATCATTGGTCACCAGGCTGGAACCGACTTTGACTACAATAACTTTTGCATCCAGCAGCAGGGACTTGAATTCAGGCAACTTCATTCTGGGACTCTGTGTTTTTAGATTCAGTATTATCCAGCGCCTGATCTTCAGCAGCGCGACTTTCCTCTATATGCTGCATGATGGCATAAACCAGCTCTTTACAGCCCACACCACTGATGGCTGAAATTGCGAAGACACGGCCTTCCCAACCATAGTCTTTCACGAAAGACTTCACCACCGCATCAGCGTCCTGCAGCATGTCAGTTTTATTCAGCACCAGCCAGCGCGGTTTATTGTAGAGCGACTCATCATACTTCCGGAGCTCTTCAACAATCGCTTTCGCTTCATGTACCGGATCAACAGCTTCATCAAATGGTGCAATATCCACCAGATGCAGCAACAGCGATGTACGTGCCAAGTGGCGCAGGAACTGATGCCCCAGACCGGCCCCTTCAGCGGCGCCTTCGATAATGCCCGGAATATCGGCAATCACGAAGCTGCGCTCGGCATCCACACGCACCACGCCCAGATTAGGGTGCAATGTAGTAAACGGATAGTCTGCGACTTTAGGCTTAGCGGCAGAAACTGAACGTATAAAAGTCGATTTTCCAGCGTTCGGCATACCCAGCAAGCCAACATCCGCCAGCACTTTCAGTTCAAGATAGAGCTCAAACTCCTCGCCAGGCTCGCCTTTGGTACATTGACGCGGCGCACGATTCATACTGGACTTGAAGTGCACATTACCAAGGCCGCCATTGCCGCCTTTCGCCATCTGCGCACGCTGACCATGCTCACTCAGGTCCACCAGCATTTGCCCGCTGGACTTATCAGAAACCACTGTACCGACGGGCACACGCAAAACCATGTCCTCGCCCTTGGCACCATAACACTCGGCACTGCGGCCATTTTCACCGCGCTGCGCCCTGAAACTGCGCGTATAGCGATAATCAACCAGCGTATTGATGTTACGATCCGCTTCAATGATAATCGAGCCGCCACGACCGCCATCACCGCCGCTTGGGCCACCCATAGGTTCGTACTTTTCACGACGAAACGTGGCAACGCCGTTACCGCCGTCGCCCGCAAAGATTTTAATGGTTGCTTCGTCAATAAATTTCATATCTTAAATGGCTACGCCCGCAAGTTAAAACCTGCGCGATGCCCATATCCTCAATGCACGAACTTGTGCGATTCATCACTTTGCCCCAGAACCAATGCGTGCACTTGACTTTGCATCGCCGCCTGCTTCAGAAACAAATCCCATTATAAAGACTAAACCTAAAAAACAAAAAAGCCCTATCAAAAAGACAGGGCTTCTTAAGTTTTCGTAAAAACTAAGCTGGAATAATGTTCACAGTTTTACGTTTTAATGCACCCTTAACGGTGAAGCTCACTTTACCGTCAGCTTTTGCATATAAAGTATGGTCTTTACCCATACCTACATTTTCACCGGCATGCATTCTTGTACCGCGCTGACGCACGATGATGCTGCCAGCTGAAACAAATTGCTCACCAAATGCTTTAACGCCTAAACGCTGGGCTTGTGAGTCGCGACCGTTACGTGAACTACCGCCTGCTTTTTTGTGTGCCATGATTTAATCCTTAATTCTTTAACTGCTTATTTAGCAGCGATTGCTTCAATTTTAATTTCTGTAAAACTTTGGCGATGGCCTTGAGTTTTACGGTAGTGTTTACGACGACGGAATTTGAAAATCATCACTTTGTCGCCACGACCATGAGAAACCACAGTAGCTTTAACAGTAGCACCTTTGATAATTGGTGAACCGATTGTCGTTTTGTCGCCGTCAGAAACCATTAGAATTTGATCAAGCGTAACTGTACCGCCGACTTCAACGTCTAATTTTTCAACTTTTAATCTTTCGCCTTGAACTACGCGATATTGTTTACCACCAGTTTTGATCACTGCATACATGATTATGCCTTTAACTCATACTTCAAAAGAATCGCGCATTATACGCAATTTATCCCGCAAAGCAAATCATAATCAATGTAAATTTAAAAAATTATGACGCTTGCACCAAAGCGTAAGATTATCTCACTTTTAAACCAATTTTAGCTAGTTATTTATGAAGCCTAAAGTAGGCTGTGATAAAATATTTTCTTATTTACTAGGTTAATTGACGTGACACCCAGCATTATTAATTCATGCATTGCAGAGGATATGCGCAAAGTAGACAGCGTAATCCGATCATCCCTTCATTCCGAGGTGGCACTCGTTAACCAGATCGCCGAATACATCATTAATAGCGGCGGAAAACGATTACGCCCGATACTGGTGCTGCTGTCAGCCGGCCTGTTCGGAAAAATCGAAGATCACCACCACCAGCTCGCTGCCGTTGTAGAACTCATCCACACCTCAACCCTGCTGCATGATGACGTCGTTGATGAATCATCAAAACGCAGGGGCAAAAGCACCGCCAACGCACTGTTCGGCAACGCTGCCAGTGTGCTCGTGGGTGACTTCGTTTATTCACGGACTTTCCAGATGATGGTGGCAGTAAAAAACATGCGCGTGATGGAGATACTGAGTGATGCCACCAACGTCATTGCCGAAGGCGAAGTACTGCAGCTACTCAACGTACACAATGCCGACATCACCGACGAGGATTACCTGAAGGTCATTCACTACAAAACCGCCAAGCTGTTCGAAGCCGCCACCCAGCTGGGCGCAGTCATCAGCAAAGCCAGCCCGGGGGATGAAACCGCACTGAGCCTGTATGGCATGCATTTGGGTACCGCATTTCAACTGGTCGATGACATACTCGACCTGAGCGGCAACAGTGAGCAGATCGGCAAGAATCTGGGTGACGACCTCGCCGAGGGAAAACCAACACTGCCGCTGCTATATGCAATGCGCAATACCGACGCAGAACAGAGCCAGATGATCAGGAATGCAATCGAACAAGGCGGCCTGGAACAGCTGCCGCAGGTTATTGCCGCCGTCACCAGCTCCGGCGCTTTGGCGCACGTAAGAACGCTTGCCGAATCTGAGGCTGAGAAGTGCAGCAAAGCCATTGAGCACTTCCCTGACTCAGTCTTCAAACAGGCTATGCTCGCACTGGCGGAGTTTGCGGTTAAGCGGAGCTTTTAAAAGCCCCGCCGCAAGGCCGCTTGATTCCAATGCGGCCAAATTCAAAAGCAGTCAAATTCACAAGCAGCCAAATTCAAAGGCTGCTTAACCCCAAGACTACCTAATTCAAAGTGATTTTTTCACCCGTGTCAGCATGGTAATAAGTCAAATGCGCGCAGTCACTGGTGCCGGATGTCAGCGAACCGTCGAACAAAGCTTTACCATCGACATCTACCACAGCATATCCATTGTGATACAGGGTCACTTCCGCGAGTTTGGGTGTTTTCGCCGAAACTTCGCGCATGCCGAAGCTGACGCAGCTTTCTTCCTCGTCCTCTGAGTAAACCTCCCAAGCTTTGCCCCCAGCCAATTGCGTCAACCAACTCGGCAAATCAACCTCAACCCGGCAGATAACAGGCTCATCCCATTCCGGACGGTCCAACTCGGCCTTCCCTAACTCGGCTTTGATAAGTTCGATTACATCTAGTTGATCGGTGATATCTGTCATTCCATTTCCTTCTTGCTATACATGCTTATTATAATCTCGAATACATCTCTTATGTTTGTGGCGAGATACCTGTATTTCAAGTCCGCACTGCCATAAACCGGAAAATAGATTTCGGCAGGCGTTCCTGCTTAACGCTGCAATGGCACATTTAGTTTACACCGGTAAGTTTACAGCGGTTTTATGGCACGCTATAGTTCCAGCTAAACCATAAAAGGACACTTATGCCTATCGGCCTTTCTGAACTATCCAGCCTGCTTCGGGCAGACAGCACATTATTCATTACCGTTTCAGCCGTTTTCGGTTTAATGGTGGGCAGCTTTCTCAATGTTGTCATTTACCGGCTGCCCAAGATGATGGAACAGGAGTGGCACAACAACTGCCTGGAGCTTCAGGGCAAGGAGGTTCCGGCACAACCGCAATTTACCCTGTCCAAGCCACGTTCCAGCTGCCCGGGCTGCGGCCATAGGATCAGCGCATTAGAAAACATCCCTGTCATCAGCTACCTGCTGCTGAAAGGGCGGTGCAAGGCCTGCAAAACCCCTATCAGCATGCGTTACCCGCTGATAGAGATACTGACTGGCACTTTAATCGGCCTGACCAGCTGGCAATTTGGCTACACGGCAGCCACACTTTTTGCCTGGGTTTTCGTATTCGCACTGATCACACTGACCTTTATTGACTTTGACACCCAGCTACTGCCTGACGATATTACCCTGCCGCTGCTATGGCTTGGCTTATTCGTCAATCTCAATGCCGGGTTCACAGACCTGAAGTCCGCAGTGATCGGCGCCATGGCAGGCTACCTGGTTCTATGGTCGGTATTCTGGCTGTTTAAACTCATTCGCGGCAAAGAAGGCATGGGTTACGGCGATTTCAAGTTATTGGCTGCAATCGGCGCATGGTTCGGCTGGCAACTGCTGCCAGCCGTCATCCTGCTGTCCTCCACATTAGGCGCCATCATCGGCATCGCCCTGATCATGCTCACCAAGCGCAAAAAGGATGTCCCCATCCCGTTTGGCCCGTTTTTAGCCATTGGCGGTATCGCGGCATTATTCTTCGGCCAGCAGCTGGCTCGGATCTACCTGCCATGATTTTCTGCTGAGACAAATCCGCACATGTATATCGTCGCACTCACAGGTGGAATAGGATCCGGCAAAAGCGAAGCTGCCAGGCAGTTTGCCCGGCTGAATGTACCGGTAGTGGATACGGATGTGATCGCTCACGAGCTGACTGCCGCCGGCAGCCCCATGCTGCCGGAATTAGCGCAAATGTTCGGCGCAGGAATTTTAAATGCCGACGGCAGCTTGAACCGCGCTGCATTGCGCACCCATGTGCTCGACAACCCAGCTGAACGCGCCAGGCTCGAACAGCTGCTGCATCCAGCAATCTATGATCGCGCCATGCAGCATCTCAGGGATAACGATCGCAAGCTGCAGCCACAATATCAGGTGCTGGTGATTCCACTGTTGTTTGAAAACAACCGCTATCGCAGCGTCATTGACACCATACTGGTCATCGATTGCGATGAAGACATGCAGGTCAGCCGGGCCATGGCCCGCAGCCAGCTTACTGAACAGGAAGTCAGGGCCATCATGGCTGCGCAGACTTCCAGGACTATCAGGCTAATCGGAGCTGATGAAATCATCGAAAATAATGGCTCCATCATGGAACTAATCGAAAAAGTGAATAAATTTCACAATAAACTTATTAAAACTTGCTTAGTTAGCAAATAAATTTAATAATTCAGTTCAACTTTTTAAGCTATCCAACCTTAACGGTTAACAAGAGCCTACTTAATGCTATAACGTTATGAAAAATGCCTAGCTACGATTATCCATTCAACGAACGTATACGCACCTTGCTTCGCGTGGAAGACCTGTTCGCCAAAGTTCTGCACAATGTTGCAGCCGGGCATGAACACCACCATCATTGCGCGTTACTGACATTGCTACAGGTACTGGATATCGTAGATCGCTCTGAACTGAAGTCCGAACTGCTGCAAGAGCTTGACCGACAAAAACACGCGATGAACCTGCTGATTGGAAATCCGGCAATCGTCGCAGACGCCCTTCACGCCACACTTAACGATATTGAACTGGCCGCGAATGCGCTACGGGTTGAAACAACCAAGCTTGGCCAGTCACTGCGCGCCAATGAATGGCTAATGAGCATCAAGCAGCGTGCCGGCATTCCTGGCGGAGTATGCGAATTTGACCTGCCGTCTTACCACTACTGGCTTGGCCTGGGCGAAGAGCGCCGCTCCAGGGATTTCGACACATGGCTGCAACCGCTGATCCCGATGCACCATGCCATCATTATTATCCTGCGCATCTTGCGTGGCAGCGGCGCCACCACGCCATTGGTTGCCACCGGCGGGGCCTATCAGAAAATGCTTAGCGGCTCGAAGCCAGCCCAGATGCTAAAAATTGAAGTGGCTGACGACATTACCTGTTTCCCTGAAGTGAGCGCCAACAAATACGCCATCAACATTCGCTTTAATACGCTGGACTGCACGCAAAAACCCCAGAAATATGACGGTGACGTGCACTTCTCGCTTACATTGTGTAATTTGTAGCTTACCAGCCAATCAAAGCCATGCTTTAAACCATCATCCTCATTATGAATACCCAGAAAAAACGCTCCGTTGCATGCCCAGGCTGTAAAAAATTAACTGAGTTCTCTCCGGAAAACCCTTATCGCCCATTCTGCAGCAAACGCTGCAAAATGATTGACCTGGGCCTTTGGGCAAGCGAGCAATACGCCATCCCTGCAGAGGCCAAGTCCGATGCGCTTGGCGACGACCTGCCGGCACAATAAGTCAAACAGCAGAAATTTAACCATCGATATTAGAGAGTCACCATGCTTAAGCTGAACCTGATATTTTCTTTGCCACGCTTAACCCGCTTGTTCTTGCTGCTGACACTTGCCACCAGCAGCTTTACAGCGGCCGCCAAAGAAACCGTTTCGATAGAAAATGCATGGGTGCGCGCTACAGCGCCCGGGCAGGATGTTGGCGCAGCCTATATGACATTTGCCAGCAAGCAGGATGTCACTTTGATTCGCATAGAAAGTGACGCGACTAAAAGTGTAGAAATTCACAGCATGTCGATGCAAAACGGCGTGATGAAGATGCGCATGCTGGATACCCTGCCAATCAAGGCCGGCAAACCGTATACACTTGAACCGGGTGGTTTTCACCTGATGCTGTTCGATTTAAAGAAACCGCTCACAGCAGGCCAGCATGTAAATTTTGAACTGACTTTCAAATCAGGCAATGCTGAATTCAAGCAGCAGATCAAAGCACCGGTCAAAGCACCTGGCAGCGACGAATCAGGCGGCACCGACCACAGCCACCATCATTAGGCAACACGGAAAGCGTTACTGCTGATTCCAGATTGCGCGCTGCAAGGCAATGCCATGGGCGCCATGCGTTCTGGCAATATGCAGATCATCGACTTGCATGCCGCCTAATGCGAACACAGGCAATGCATAGCCTTCAATCAATTCGGCAAAGCACTCCCACCCCAAAGCACTCGCCTGCGGATGACTCCTGGTAGGCTGTACCGGCGATAGCATCACATAATCCAGCCCGAGCCTCGCGGCCTGCATCAGCTCTTTTTCATTGTGGCACGAAGCTCCGCTTAGCAAGCCCTGCGGCTTTGATTGCAAGGCCATCAACTGACTTGAAGATAAATGCACCCCTGCCGCATGCAAGCCCTGCGCCAGATCGACATCAGAATTGATGAACACTTTGGCAGAATATGGCTCGGCTACTGCCATAACCTTGCGCGCAAATTGCAGCAGCGCTTCAGGGGAAAGCTGCTTCTCGCGAACCTGTATCATTCTGAGACCGCGGGAAAAGGCAAGGTTTAACCGAGTAAAAAACAAGTCTTCACCTAATTCATGCAGGTTGGTAATTGCATAAACTGAAGACAAACACAGCCCGGTCAATATAGGCGCATTGGCCGGCAGCATAGGCCCTACGGTAACATGTTGCGGATTCTGCCAGCTCAGCGCCTGCTGCTCCAGCCCGGCCGGCTCGCCAGCCCACCCGGTAATGACAAAGAAATGGAGCCTGACAGTTTTGGCGGGGCTTTCCAGCCCGCCACTGGCATTGTATTTTGCCTCGTAATCGTAGGTGCGCGTGACCCATGGATAATACTGCGTCGGGATAATGCCCAACTCCTCCTGCAGTTCCCTGACCAGCGCATGAGCCGGCAATTCGCCAGCCTCGACCTTGCCGCCAGGAAACTCCCAGTAACCTGACCACGGTTTCCCGACAGGGCGCTGCCCCAACAGTACCGAACCATCAGGCGCCTGGATCACGCCTACCGCAGCCTCCGTGATCACAGCGGTCACCTGGTCAGAAACTCCCATAAGATACAATGGCCTGATTAAGAACGGTAATCCGCATTGATCTTCACATAGTCGTATGAAAAATCACAAGTCCAGATCGTAATATCCTCACTGCCGCGATTCAATACGACGCGCACCAGGATATCGGATTCCTTCATTACTGCAGCGCCCTGCTCTTCAAGATACGAAGCGGCCCTGCCGCCATTCTCGGCAACCAGCACATCACCCAGGTAAAGCTGCAATGTATTCACATCCAGGTCATCGATGCCGGCATAACCGATGGCTGCCAGAATACGGCCCAGGTTAGGGTCCGATGCGAAGAATGCGGTTTTGATCAAAGGTGAATGGGCAATCGCGTACGCCACTTTGCGGCATTCCTGTTCCGACTTGCCGCCTTCAACCGTCACGGTCATGAACTTGGTAGCGCCTTCACCATCACGCACGATGGCCTGCGCCAGTTCAATAGCGACATCGGCAATCGCATCGCGCAGCACCGCAAAGTCAGCGCTTTCGGTAGTGATTTCAACATTGCCGGCCTGATTGCTAGCCATCACGATCAGGCTGTCATTGGTAGAAGTATCACCATCCACCGTGATACAGTTGAATGATTTATTGACGGCGTAATGAATGATCTGTTCAAGCGCGACCTGGCTCACAGCGGCATCCGTTGCGATATAGCCCAGCATGGTCGCCATGTTGGGGTGAATCATGCCGGAACCTTTACTGATACCGGTAATGATGATGTCCTTGCCGCCTAATTTAATCTGGCGCGAAGTACCCTTGGCAACGATATCCGTGGTCATGATCGCTTCGGCAGCATTGAGCCAGTTATCTTCTTTCAGGTTTGCAATCGCGGCAGGCAGGCCTGCAATCACTTTATCTACTGGCAGCGGCTCCAGGATCACACCGGTAGAAAACGGTAATATCTGGTTTGCATTCAGATCAAGCAAGCCCGCCAGCGCCTCACAACTCTGTTGTGCACGCCTGAGGCCATCTTCCCCGGTACCGGCATTTGCATTGCCTGTATTTACCAGCAAGGCGCGGATTTCGTTCTTTTCAGCCAGGAATTGCTTGCACAATACGACCGGTGCGGCGCAAAAACGATTCTTTGTGAAAACGCCCGCGACCTTGCTGCCTTCGGCAAGCTTGATCACCAGCACATCCTTGCGGTCAGGTTTTTTGACATAGGCTTTGGCAAAACCTAATTGCACGCCTTTGACCGGCAACAAGGATGAAGCCTGTGGGGCCGTTAATTTTACTGGCATATCGGATTCCTTATTTTTTCGTCATGATCTATAACTTGAACAAACTTATGCGCGACGCCAGGTCGTGCCCTGCGGAGTATCTTCCAGAACAATTCCCGCTTCTGCAAGCTGCTTCCTGATGGCATCCGCTTCAGCGAAATTTTTATTTTTCTTCGCATTCAGGCGCGCCTGGATCAAACCCTCGACATCTAACGCACCGTCCGTCTCACCTTGCAGGAACTCATCAGGCTTGCGCTGCAGCAGCCCGAGAACTCCTGCCAGCCCTTTAAGCAGGCTCAGCGAATCAGCATTCCTGGTCCTGTTCACCTCATTCACCAGGTCAAACAACACAGCCAAAGCCTCAGGCGTATTGAAATCATCATCCATAGCGTCCTTGAATCGTGCGGCCTGCGGATGCTGCCAGTCAACAGCGGCGTCCATGACATCCGCTCCGCGCAAAGCCGTATATAAACGGGTCAGCGCAGATTTTGCATCATCAAGGTGCTGGTCGGAATAGTTGAGCGGGCTACGGTAATGCGCACGCAGGATGAAAAAACGCACCACTTCAGCATCATATTTTTCCAGCACGGTACGTATCGTGAAGAAGTTACCCAGGGATTTAGACATCTTTTCATCGTCCACACGGACAAAACCATTGTGCATCCAGTAATTCACCATCTGGCAGGGCTTGCCGTCATGGCTATGTGCGGCTTCTGATTGTGCAATCTCGTTTTCATGGTGCGGGAACTGCAAATCCTGCCCGCCGCCATGAATATCAAAATGCTGGCCCAGATGATGTGAGCTCATGGCTGAACATTCGATATGCCAACCCGGGCGACCTTTACCCCAAGGGGAATCCCAGCTTGGTTCGCCCGGCTTGGCGGCTTTCCACAACACGAAATCCATCGGGTCACGCTTGAAGCTATCCACCTCGACACGCTCGCCGGCACGCAGGTCTTCAAGCGATTTACCGGATAATTTGCCGTAACCTGTGAATTTATTCACCGCATAGAACACATCGCCATTGGCTGCCGGATAGGCAAATCCTTTATCTACCAGGGCTGCAATCATGCCCAGCATGCCATCGACAAACTCCGTCGCTTTAGGCTCGATATCCGGACGGACAACGCCGAGCTTTGCGGCATCTTCATCCATGGCATCAATAAAACGCTGCGTGAGCTGTGCGATGGATTCATTGTTTTCTTGGGCGCGCTTGATAATTTTGTCATCAATATCGGTAATGTTGCGTACATAAGTCACGTCGTAACCGCTTGCGCGCAGCCAGCGGCTGACCATATCGAACACCACCATGACGCGCGCATGCCCTAAATGGCAAAAATCATAAACGGTCATACCACAGACATACATGCTGACTTTACCGGCAACAATAGGTTTAAAAGTCTGCTTTTCGCGGGCTAGCGTGTTGTAAATTTTTAACATAGTTATTTAGAGCTGGATGGTTGAATGGCTGATTTGCTGAACGCTGCGACCCAATTAATATATACATGCGGTTTAGGAAATATATCGGCCTAAACCTGAATGAGCTATTGGAGGTTGCCTAGGCTATTGATAGAATCACACAATTATTAAATTCACAAAAAAGTATATCACAATGAATAATCTTGTTGCGCTGCTCGCGCCGTCTATTGCCAGGTTTGTACTGATTTTATCCGCATCTTTTGCTTTCACCGCAATCGCCTGTGCAGATGAACTGAAAGAGATTTCACAACTGGCAGAACAAGGCCAGACAGCAGTAGCGCTTGACCGCGTGAACACCTTCATTGCCGCCAACCCAAAAAACCCGCAGGGCCTGTTTATGAAAGGCGTACTGCTGGCAGAACAAGGCCGCCGCGAAGAGGCCATCAGGGTATTTACCGACGTTACCGAGAAGTTCCCCAGCCTGCCTGAACCATACAATAACCTGGCTGTACTGTATGCTGACCAGGGCCAGTTCGACAAAGCACGCAAAGCACTGGAAACAGCGATTAAAACACACCCAAGCTATGCGACAGCGCATGAGAACCTGGGTGACATCTACGCACGCATGGCAAGCGAAGCTTACGGCAAGGCACTGCAGCTCGACACGGCAAACGCGCGCGCCCAGGGCAAGTTATCTTTAATCAAAGACCTGTTCGGCACCGGCAACAAAACCACGATTGCAGCGAACGAGCCGGCTAAGAATATCAGCGCAGCCCCTGCTGCCGGCACTGCACAGGCCGACATCAAGAAAGCAAACTCCGCTGCACCGGCAAATGCCAGGGACGCGATTACCGCCAGCGTAAACAAGTGGGCACATGCGTGGTCCAGTAAAAACCTTGACCAGTACTTTGCCAGCTACGGTGCGAGCTTCAAGCCGGCTAAAGGCTTAAGCCGCCAGGCATGGGAGCAGCAGCGTAAAGAACGCATCAGCAAGCCGGAAAAAATCAGTGTTGAAATCTCCGACCTGAAAATTGAATCTGATGACAGCACGGCAAAAGCGAAATTCAAACAGTCATACCGCGCGGACGGCCAGCCGATCCGCACCAGCAAAGCACTGTTAATGAAACGTGACGGTGATAATTGGTATATTGTTGAAGAAATCGCCAGCAACTAGGCAAGTAGAAATAACCGGAAATTCAGGTGTAAGAAGTAACGCATGCTAGTTAAAAAAGCTTTCACATACGCATTATTAGCTGCTATTACATTGGTGCCCTGGAACGCCACGGCAGTCAATCGTTTCAGCCTGAGCAATCTGCTGCCGAAACCCGATTTAAACTTAGCAGATGCAACTGCCGCTGCTACCAGCCTTGCTGAAAGCCTGCTGGTAAAAAGCCTGCTCGAAATATCCGAAGGCAATACCAAGCAGGCGCTCGATACCATAGACCAGCTGATACAAAGCGTGCCTAATTTCAAACTGGCTTATCTGGTGCGCGGCGACCTGCTCATGGCGCAGGGTAAATACCTGCAATCATTCGGCAGCGCTGGCAACAACCCGACAGAAGCGATCAGGGACTTGCAGGACGAGGCCCGCGCACGCATAGAACGCCACCTGGCTAAACAGGTTAAGGAGAAACAGCCTAACCTGCTGCTAGCGCCCAATGACCAGCAGAAGCATCTGATAGTAGTGGATACCAGCAAGTCAAGACTGTACCTGTACAGAAATGAATCCGGACAATTGAAGTATGTAGCAGACTACTACATTACCGTCGGCAAGAATGGCGTAATCAAGCAGTCCGAGGGTGACAAACGCACGCCAATTGGCGTGTACTTTGCACGCCCCAAGCTTAATCAGCCGCTGCCAGACTTATACGGCGAAGGCGCTTACCCACTCAATTACCCAAACGAATGGGACAAAGAGCATAACAGAAAGGGTTCAGGTATCTGGCTGCATGGCACGCCCAGCAACACCTACAGCAGGCCGCCGCGTGCCAGCGACGGCTGCGTCGTGCTGACCAACCAGGACCTGAAATCGCTGGAACCTTTCCTGCAATCCGGCAAAACGCCTGTTGTGATTGTCAATGACCTGGAATGGCTGGATAACACCAGCGACAGCCCGGAAACCCAGAAAAAAGAACTGACCGCAGCCATTGATCAATGGCTTGGCGACTGGAAGGCGCAGGACACGGAACGCTATCTGTCGCACTATTCAAAAGACTTTTCCAGTGACGGCATTAACTTCCGGAAATGGGCAGAGCATAAACAGCGCGTGCAGGCCGGCAAACCGGATGTTGAAATATCGCTGTCAGACATCAGCATGTTCAGTTATCCGGATACCGAGAAGAAACTCGTTGTCGTCGATTTTGTGCAGGATTTCAAAAGCCCCAGCCTGAAAAACAGAATGCAGAAGCGCCAATACTGGATCCAGGAAAATAACAGCTGGAAAATCATCTATGAAGGTGCCGCTTAGGCAGGCCTGTGGCATACTGGCCGCTTGCCTGATCATTTAACCCACTACTATTCACTACCACTCGCTACCGAATATTTAAAAGGAATCATATGCGTCGAATCTTTGCCCTAATGCTACTTGCCATACTCAGCACATCTGCCGCGGCTGCCAACCCCCAAGTGGTGGTGGATACAAACCGCGGCAGCTTCATCATCGAGCTGTACCCTGAAAAAGCGCCAAAGACAGTAGCCAACTTTATGCAGTATGTGAATTCCGGCTTCTACAAAAACACGATCTTTCACCGTGTCATCAACCGCTTCATGATTCAGGGCGGCGGTTTCACCGCTGATATGTCCGAGAAGAATACCGGCGCACCGATTATCAATGAAGCAGCCAACGGTTTGAAAAATGACATCGGCACCATTGCCATGGCAAGGACTTCTGACCCGAACTCAGCAACGGCACAGTTCTTTATCAACCTGGAAAATAACCAGTTCCTCAACTACCAGAGCCCGGATCCTGAACTGATCGGCTACTGTGTATTTGGCCGCGTACTTAAAGGCATGGATGTCGTACGGGAAATTGCATCAAGCCGGACCGGCAATGTCGGTCCATACAGCGACGTGCCTAAAGAAACCGTTTTGATTAACGAAATCAGAATCAACAAAGCGCCTTTATAAACAAGGCATCACACTCTTATCATTTTATTTTTTTAAGGATACCTCGTGGTTAAATTACAAACTAACTTTGGCGAAATTACCCTGGAACTCGACGCTGAAAAAGCGCCGATCACTGTTGCGAATTTCCTGCATTACGTAGATAACGGATTCTACGACAACACTATTTTCCACCGTGTCATCAATAACTTCATGATTCAGGGCGGCGGTTTCGATACCGGCATGAACCAGAAATCGACAGCCGCTGAAATCAAGAACGAAGCTGACAATGGCTTAACCAATGACAAATACACAATCGCAATGGCACGTACTTCAGCACCGCACTCTGCCAGCAGCCAGTTCTTTATCAACGTAGCCGATAATGACTTCCTGAACTTCAGTGCGCCTAACAGCAGCGGCTGGGGCTACTGTGTCTTCGGCAAGGTTACGGCAGGTATGGATGTCATCGATAAAATCAAACAGGTTGCGACGACCAGCCGCAAAGGCCATCAGGACGTTCCTGTAGAAAACGTCATCATCGAGAGCGCCACCCGCGCTTAAGCAGGGCAGAAGGTGCTGCACAGAATGATGCGGCACCTTCATCATCGATACCCGCCAGCATACAGCACAGCCGGTCATTGATCAGTCATTGATAGACTGAAATTTAACAATCCAGGTTCTCATTTGCCTGTATCTGACTTATCATCTCATGATGCTAAAGTCACCTATCCAGACCCCTGCCCTGTCAGGCGCTACCCTGTTCATCTCCGACCTGCACCTATGTGCAAGCCGCCCCGCCATTAACGATGCGTTTATGGCGTTCCTGCAGAATACCGCTTCAAAAGCGGCAGCGCTTTATATTCTGGGAGATTTATTTGAATACTGGGCTGGTGATGATGATGTTGAAGATGCATTCCATCAGCAGATTATCGGCGGCTTTAAAACACTCTCAGATTCAGGCGTTCAGGTATTTCTCATGCACGGCAACCGTGACTTCCTGATTGCCGAAGGCTTTTGCCGCATGACGGGAGCCACCCTGATCGCAGACCCGACCACCATAGTCCTTTATGGTAAAAAAGCTTTGCTCAGTCATGGCGATGCATTGTGCATCGATGACGCCGCCTATCAGCAGTTCCGCACCCAGGTCAGGGATGAAAAATGGCAGGCTGAGTTCCTGAGCCAGCCGCTGGAACTGCGCAGAAAACAGATTGAAGCGATCCGTGCCCGCAGCGAGCAGGAGAAAACCCAAAAGTCACTGGAGATCATGGATGTGAATGCAGAGGCCGTCAACACCCTGCTCCGCACGCACCAGCCGGACCTGCTGATCCATGGACATACCCACCGGCCGAATCGTCACACCATCAAACTGGATGGCAGATTAATTACGAGATGGGTATTGGGTGACTGGTACGAACAAGGCAGCTACCTGGCATGCGATGAGCACGGCTGTAAAGATATGGCACTGTAAACAAGGCCGACAGACCTGCTGCCTTTACGGGGTATAACCCGGTATATTCGAATGATCCACGGTATCGATCTGTTCAGGCTGCAAAAACTTCTCTGCGTATTTCAGGTAGATCTTTTCACGGATAAACACATCGAACAGATCGGGATCGATATGGTGATTCACTTTCATCCGACCCAGGATCTCAAGTGACTCAGTCAGCGTTTTAGCTTTTTTATAAGGACGGTCTTTCGAGGTCAGCGCTTCAAAAATATCGGCAATACCCATGATCCTTGCGGGTACGGACATTTCCTCACGCTTCAGCCCTTTAGGGTACCCGCTGCCATCCATGCGCTCATGATGTCCGCAGGCGTACTCAGGTACCCGCGACAGGCTGCGCGGATACGGCAGTGAATCCAGCATGGTGATTGTTACATTGATGTGGTTATTGATGATCCAGCGCTCTTCTGCGGTTAGTGTGCCGCGCACGATACTCAGGTTATACAGCTCGTCATCACTTAAAAACCTGGTAATGCGGCCATCGGCATCAACAAGCTCGCGCCCGGCGATCTGGCGCACGCGCTGCTGATCCTGTTCAGTCATTGATTCGCTGCCAATGTTGGATGCCCGCAAGAATTCACGGTCAAGGTCACACTGCCGCTTAAAGGCCTGCAACTCTGCCTGCATGCGCCGAAACTCAGCTTCAGGGTTCTGGGGAGGATTGTGCTGCAACAGTCCAAGCTGTGCTTTCAGCATTGCATTTTCTGCCTGCTGCTTGATCAGGTCGAAGCGCTGGTCTATCAGCGCGATACGGTCAAAAATCGAGGATAGCTTGGTAGGTTTATCCATGACCGCTTCCGGCGTCGTGATCTTGCCGCAATCATGAAGCCAGCTGGCTACTTTGAGCTCGAACAGCTCGCTTTCATTCAGGAAAAAATCCTTGAACGGTCCGGACTGATCCTCTATCGCGGCTTGCGCCAGCATCATGGTGAGCTCCGGCACGCGCTTGCAATGGCCGCCGGTATATGGCGATTTCTGGTCAATCGCACCGGCAATCAGCTCGATAAATGACTCAAACAGGTCTTTAAAACCTTTGATCAGGTTCTGGTTGGTCATGGCCACTGCGGCCTGCGATGCCAGGGACTCAACCAGGCTCTGGTTAGCCGGTGAAAAAGGGATGATCTTGCCGTTGTGGATGTCTACCGCGTTAATCAGTTGCAGTACACCGATGACATCCGACTCATGATTCTTCATCGGAATCGTCAGGAACGACTGCGAACGGTAGCCGGTCTGGGAATCAAAATAACGGGTGCCCGAAAAATCAAAACTTTCGGCTGCGTAAGCATCGGCAATATTAACGGTCGATTTCTTCAGTGCGGCATAGGATGCGACCGTGGTCAGATTAGGGTGCTGCTGATCGCCCCCATGATACAAAGGCAATGCATGCTGGAACTCAGGCGGGACTTCCTGTCCGGTAGTCCCGCCCGATGCAAGCTTAAGCGTATTGTTGCGCATGATCTCAAATTTGAGATGCCTGTTATCTTCATGCATGATATAAATCGTGCCGCCGTCAGCATTGGTGATCTGCTGCGCACCTAACAATATCATTTCCAGAAGGCGCTTGTTATCTCTCTCGGCAGATAGGGCGACTCCAATTGCATTAAGCCAATCAAGTCGTTTTAGTAAGTAAGACTGCTGATAATCAGACATTAGGAATATCTTGACCCGGATTCACACTCAAAAAGGAAATACCATTAAGTAATCCAAGCAACCATCAGCCACAGCCCAACTACATCACTATGGCTGATCATTACAAGGACGCCGCAAATCTAAAACGCATTGACTACTTGCTGCCAGCTAGGTTTTTGATGCCCTGACTTCCAGCTCACGCACTTCGGCGGCAAATCTATCCAGCACGCCATTAATATATTTATGCCCGTCCGTGCCGCCGAAAACTTTTGCAAGTTCAACGCCTTCGTTAATGACAACACGGTAAGGAATACTGCTATCAAACATCAGCTCACAGCCGGCAACACGCAAGATAGCATGCTCAACAGGACTCAGTTCAGCGAGCGGCCTGTCGATAAAACCCACCAGCCTTTCATCAATCGCATTCAGATTGGCGGTTACGCTTTGCAGTAACTGCCTGAAATAAGCCTCGTCAGCCTTGTTATAGTCTGGATCATCGGTCATATCACGGAATATCTGCGACAATTCCGATTCGTTCAACATCCCGCGATAGACTGCCTTCAGCACCAGTTCGCGTGATTTTCTGCGGTTTTTGCTACCGCTTTTTTTAGTTGCGCCTGCATGCCTGCTGCGCTTCTCTGCCGCCTCATTATCCACCACCAGGCTGGTCAGCGGTTTTTGAGTATCGGTCATAACGCTCTTACCAGATTGTACATTTCAACAGCAACCTGAGCGGCTTCAGCACCCTTGATATGCATGCGTGCAATCGCCTGGTCATCATCTTCAGTGGTCAGCACCGCATTGGCAACCGGCACCCCGGTATTCAGCTGCACTTCTGAAATACCACGCGCAGACTCGTTCGACACCACTTCGAAATGGTAGGTCTCGCCGCGAATAATCGCGCCCAGGGCAATCAGCGCATCATACTTCTCACTTAACGCCATATGCTGCAAAATTAACGGCGTTTCAAGCGCACCGGGTACAGTGGCGATTGTAATGGCATTGCTTTCCACACCTAGCTTGAGCAACTCATCTTTGCATGCACTTAACAGGCCTTCACCGATATCACTGTTGAATCTTGATAGCACGATGCCAACCTGCATGCCTTTGCCGTTTAAATTTTTCTCGATTTCTCTCACGTCTTTAACTTTCCTGTTTTAACTTTTCTGGATTTTTAAATAATTTTCTTTAAATAATCTGTTTTAAATTTCTTAATCGCTATTTTACCGCATATCGCCGGTGAACTTAGTGCTTATATTTATTAGACATTTTTATTTACTCAATCAGCGCATCAAGCTTGCCGTTTTACTGATCCGGCTCATTATATCTGCCTCAAATAAAAGCCCCAGCATCAGTGAAACAGCACCCAGGTTTTCTGAATAGTACTCCAGACACCATAACTGATCGGAATGAGCACCAGCGCCCAGGCCATGACGGTGAGCAGCGGATGGTTGTCGGATTTTGCTGCCGCAGCAGACTTGCCGGCAGCGCCACTCACGGCCATAGACTGATCATGTGCAAGTTTATGCTCTGCCGCCAGCTCGGCATCTGTCATGTAATATTTTTCCGCCACCGGCTTTACCAGTAAATTGGCAATGAAGCCGATGACCAGCAAACCAGCCAGAGTCAGGAATATGGGGCCATAGACCTGATCAAACGGCACGCCTGCCTCCAGGCCGGTGTCATGCATATAATTCACGACTACCGGCCCCAGGATACCGGCGGTAGACCAGGCCGTGAGCAGTCGTCCATGAATCGCCCCCACAAACTGTGTGCCGAACATATCTGCCAGGTACGCCGGAATAGTCGCAAAGCCGCCGCCGTACATGGAGGCAATCACGCAGAAACTGGCCACGAACAGCGCCAGTGATTTGAATCCCGCCACATAGGTGGCTGTGCAGTACATGATGGCGCCCAGTACAAAGAAAATATAATAAGTGCGTTTACGACCCAGCTTATCCGATGAAGTCGCCCAGGCAAAACGCCCGAAAATATTGAAAATGGAAATCAGCCCGACAAACCCGGCGCCAACCGACGCCACTGCCGCTGCCAGCGCTGCATCCTGCTTGATCACATCAAAGCCCACTCCGGGCTGGTCAATCAATGCGCCGCCAAAAGTCTCCTGCAGCATGGGCGCTGCCGCACCGATAATGCCGATGCCGGCCGACACATTCATACACAGCACGATCCACAGCAGCCAGAACTGCGGCGTCTTATGCGCATTTTTCAAATGTACATGGCGCGTTGCGATCATGACATTCTCTTTAGTGGCCGGCGGAGTCCAGCCAGCCGGCTTCCAGCCCAGGGGCGGCACCCGATAGCCCAGGGAACCATACAGCATGAATGCCGTATAGATTGCGGCTAGCGTAACAAAAGTCTGCCAGACGCCTACACTGTCCGGGGTTGCGAAATAAGTCATCAATTTAGTGGCCAGCGGCGAACCTATCATCGCGCCGCCGCCAAACCCCATAATAGCCATGCCGGTTGCCATGCCACGGCGGTCCGGGAACCACTTGATCAATGTGGAAACCGGGGAGATATATCCTAAACCAAGCCCGATACCGCCGATAACGCCGGAGCCCAGCCACATCATCCATAGCTGGTGGCTGTAAACGCCGTATGCCGATACCAGCAGGCCTCCGCACCAGCATAAGGTAGCAACCAGTCCGGCTTTGCGCGGCCCTGCGCGCTCCAGCCAGCCGCCCCACAGCGCTGCGGAGCATCCCAGCAGCACAAAAAACAGGGTATACATCCAACCCAGGTCGAACTGTGTCCAGTTGCAGTCCGTAGCAAATAACGCCCTGGCAGTACCGGACAATTTTTCAGAGAATGTCGTCGCACCGGCAGCGCAGGCTGCCAAAGGTTTACCATCCGCTCCCAGCAGCGCATTCCCCAAAGGCTTCCAGAACACGCTGAAGCCATACGCCATGCCAATGGAAAGGTGTACCGCCAGCGCGGCAGGCGGCACCAGCCAGCGGTTAAAGCCAGGATTGGCAGTAATGTGTTCTTTCGATAAAAAACCTGACATGCAATTGACTCCCCAAAATTATTATTATTTTTTACAAATAAGACACTGCGGCAACTCCGCGCTTAACCGGCAAATCCGCACTTTCTCTATGTTGTAACAAAATGTAAAAAATGGCAATTGGCTTATGATATTTACCTGAAAATTCAATGTTTAATTTTTGTCATTAATATGTCATATTAGCGTCATAAACTAATCGGGCGTAAGTTAGAAGGCAACTCAATTTTAAGGAAAAAACATGCCAGCCAACATATTAGTTGTTGAAGATGAACCAGCAATTCAGGAACTATTAACACTTAACATCACACAGGCCGGGCACAATGCAATCCGCGCCCTCAGCGTCGAAATCGCGCAGGATCTCATGCGTGAAACTATCCCCGACCTGATTCTGCTGGACTGGATGCTGCCGGGGATGAACGGCCTGGAATTCGCCCGCAGGTTAAAATCAGACGCTTCGACCAAGAACATCCCGATCATCATGCTCACCGCACGCGGCGAAGAGTACGACAAAATCCGCGGCCTTGAGGTGGGCGCCGATGATTATGTCACCAAGCCTTTCAGCCCGCGTGAACTCAACGCCCGCATCAAGGCAGTGCTGCGTCGCCGCGCGCCGCAAATGACGGATGACCCGATTGAAGTCCAGGGCCTTCGCCTTGACCCGACCACGCATCGCGTAACCGGCAACCAGAAAAGCATAGACCTTGGCCCTACCGAGTTCAGGCTGCTGCATTTTTTCATGACGAATCCTGAACGTGTGCATACGCGCAGCCAGTTACTGGATAAAGTCTGGGGCGATCGCGTATTTGTTGAAGACCGCACGGTCGATGTCCATATCCGCCGCCTGCGAAATGCCTTGTCGATATCAGGCCATGAAGACCTGATCCAGACTGTGCGGGGCGCCGGCTATCGCCTGTCATCCCAGAATGAATAAACACTGCGGTGCTATTTTCTGAGTTGCGGTGTTCAAGCCTGATGCTAATTAACATTACCGGGGCAAAAAAGCCCGCTATAATTAAGCCATATACAACTCTGAAAATAACCCTGTGATTGATGTTCGCTGGAAAGCTTTTTTCTTCATATTGTCTCTCAGTGCAGTCAGCCTTTTTGTATGGCTGACGACCAGCACCACCATCGCGCTGCTCACATTCTCATCGATCCTTCTGATTTACCTTGCGATCCAGGTTTACGGGCTGTATCAACTGCAGACCTGGCTGAAAAAACCTATCCTGGGCGATATTCCGGAAGGCTTCGGCTTGTGGGAGGACGTGTTCAACGCAATATTGAAATACGAACGCAATAACAATCTTAAAAAGTCCGAATTGAATGCAGCGCTTGAGCGCTTTAACACTGTCGCCAATGCCATTCCTGATGGCCTGGTGATATTGAATGCCACCAATGAAATCGAATGGTGTACGGCGAATGCAGAATCCCAGCTTGGTTTGAACCTGGCCACAGACAAGCACCTGCCTATCGTCAACCTGGTCAGAAACAGTCATTTCATCGCCTATCTATATAACGGGGTCTATAACGACCCTTTCAAGCTCAAAGATGCCAGGAACACTGACGCTATCCTCGAAATATGGCTGATACCGCTGGTCAGCAAACAGAAACTGCTGATCAGCCGCGATATCACGCAACTGGAAAAAGTGGATGCCATGCGGCGCGATTTTATTGCAAACGTCTCACACGAACTCAGAACTCCGCTGACGGTGGTCGGCGGGTTCATTGAAACCCTGTCAGACATGGAAGGTGCGGTACCCGAGAGCATACGCGGCTACTTTGACATGATGCAGGATCAGACCACGCGCATGCGCAGGCTGATCGAAGACCTGCTGACGCTTTCACATATCGAAAGCAATACACAGCCGCCGGAAGACCGGCCAATCGAGATGCTGGCACTCATCAATATGCTGCATAACGATGCCAAGGCCTTGAGTAATGGCAGACACCACATCAGTGTAGACATCGACCAGCAGCTCGACCTGTCCGGCGCTGCCGACGAACTGCATAGCGCCCTCGGCAACCTTGTCAGCAATGCAGTTCGCTATACCCCGGAAGGCGGCGAAATCCGCATTAGCTGGCAGCCACGCAACAAGCTGGCGGTTTTCAGCGTAAGCGACAACGGCATCGGCATCGAGCAGCAGCACATAGACCGGCTGACCGAGCGCTTCTATCGCGTTGACCGCAGCAGGAGCCGCGAAACCGGCGGCACAGGACTGGGGCTTTCCATCGTCAAACACATCTTGACCCGCCATCAGGCCAAACTCGCAATCAGCAGCATCCCCGGCAAGGGCAGTACTTTCAGCGCCATTTTCCCTGAATCGCGAATTATCAAAAAATAACGACCATGCATTCATACCGGAGCCACTGAAGTCATGAAGACCTTTTTCTGGTTTATCCTCACTGTACTATCAGCTTTCTCCCTGGCGGGTTGCTCGACTGTTCCGGAATCAGGCAAAACACCGGACAAAGTCATTCCACAGCAGCAGGATCGCAGCACGATCAACCAGTTAGGCAAAAGTGATTTTGATCGCATGGCCGATGTTGAAATACGCGAAAACGCAGAAAGCCTGCGTGCTTTAATGCTGAAGCTGTATAAGCGCAACCCGGGTGAGCTTAAAAAAAGCACGTCTGATACCGCGGATAAAATGGCAGCATGGGTGTTTGATGGCGGTGCGCAGCATCAGTACCGGCTTGAAGAAATCAACAACCTGCAGTCTACGGACGCCATTTTTCAGGCATTCAGACCAGAATACAATGGTGACCGTGTGCTGTCATTCATTGTAGGGCTGCAAACCATGCTGCTTAAAGCGCATAACGACAAAACCGACTTTTACCTTACCGACAGCATTGATCCGCAGCGCATTTACAATGTAGCGAGAAATATTGAAATTGCGGCATGGAAACTGTCGAATGCGCGCAAACATGATGGCACGCTTTATTTACTGACGAATGAAATGAATGAGACCGAGAAGAACTTATCATTTGAACGCGAATTCGGCAAAATAATCGGCCGTACGGATTTATATGCCATCTCACTTGCGGAAAAATCCCAGCGATTTATTTCGCGCGTGATGCAAAATCTGGCAACTGCGGTATTCCTGCCTATTTAACTATACACTTAAGAACTGCACGTAAAACGGGATAAGGCGGCAGTCATATCTAAAAATCGCCGCCCTATTTACCTGGACAACGCATGCTAACTCACGCGATCTTGTGATTGCACATATTTAGTCATGGCGGATTTGGCAGATACGACCCGGGCAATTTCTTTACCCGATTTGCTGAAAAAAATCACGGCAGGCAGTGATGCATCCGGCAGGTTCAATGCAGTCTTGTAGCCCGCAACCTTTTCATTCTCGACTGCCAGCAATAAAGGTGCATAACCTTGATTTTGATTGATTTGCGCCAGCAGCAGATAAGCTGCCTCTGCCGCAATTTCACCCCGCTCGGTCAACACCAGAATCACGCCTTTTTCACTTTGTGCCGCTTTTGAAATAACGCTGGTATGTATATCAAAAGTCGGGCTGGATTTTGCGTATACCGTCAACGCACTGGCCGCCAGAACCGCGCTCAATAACAACGGCGCTCGCTTCTTCAGTAAATTTTTCATTTTAGATCTCCTAATCATCAAATTGATGGGTACTGCATTGGTATAGCAGCATAATTTATGCCAATGACAGTTTGGAGACTTGATAATGAAAGATATATGACAAGTGTCAGCGCACGCAAAGTGTCGCCGTTATTGGCGCTCAGGCTAACTGACATTCTTATTCCGCAGCCGTTGAACCGTGTGAACAATGCTTGATTAGCGTGCGTAATGAACCGAATCGTGCATTACACCGGAATTTTAATAAGGATTGTTTAAGCGGAAGCAATCCAACTGCTGCCAGCTGAACACTCCGCTCATATGCTGCATCAACGCAGTATCGGGCTGGTGCGCGCCAATACTGCGGCGATTGCTATTTATCGGCTGATTCAGCGGCGGGCGCAGGAACCTCTACCTGTTCCACAGCTTTGGCAATATCACTCGCTGCCCGCTCCGCATCGGCCGCCGCGTCTTTAGCAGCATCGAGGGTATTCGCTTTCATTTCGGTAATGGTCTCTTTTGCCGCTTGCGCACTGTCTTGCTGTGCCTGCTTGCAGGCTGCCAGGCTACAGGCAACCAGCAGGCCGAACAGAATATTTTTTAACGAACGATTCATTGTGACTCCCTTATAAAAAAACTAAGGCCATCATGAAGATGGCCTTAATACTTACTTACAGCAATACTTTTTCGATACCGCCATTGTTGGCTTTATTTACATACTCCTGCATCCAGTTCTCACCGAGGATATGTTTAGCCATTTCAACGACAATATAATCAGCTTCGATACCGGTATCTTCACCGTAGCGGGATAAGCCCTGCAGGCAGCTTGGGCATGAAGTCAGTATTTTCACGGATTCTTCAGGCTTGCCCACGGTCAGCCCCATTTTAGCCATACCACTCTCAAGTTCTTCCTGCTTGCGGAATTTAACCTGGCTTGCAATATCCGGACGTGCTACCGCAAAGGTACCGCTCTCGCCGCAGCAGCGGTCATTCAGCTGCACATCCTGCCCCATCAGCTTGTTCGTGACTTCAAGCGGCTTATAGGTCTTCATCGGCGTATGGCATGGGTCATGGTACATGTAACGGGTACCGGTCACCCCTTGCAGGCGCATGTCTTTTTCCATCAGGTATTCATGGATATCCAGCAGACGGCAGCCCGGGAAAATCTTCTCGAACTCATATTTCTGCAATTGATCCATACACGTGCCGCAGGACACAATCACGGTTTTGATGTCGAGGTAATTCAAGGTATTGGCCACACGGTGGAACAGCACGCGGTTATCAGCTGTGATTTCCTGGCCTTTATCGTGGTTGCCAGCCGAAGTCTGCGGGTAGCCGCAGCACAGGTATCCCGGAGGCAATACCGTGATTGCGCCAACCTCATACAGCATGGCCTGCGTTGCCAGGCCTACGTTTGAGAACAATCGCTCTGAACCGCAGCCAGGGAAGTAGAACACGGCTTCAGAATCCTCAGTCACCTTCTGCGGATTACGGATCACCGGAATCATGTGATCATCTTCAAGTCCGAGCATCGCACGTGAAGTTTTAGACTGCATTTTCTTCGGCATAGGGCGATTGACGAAATGGATCACCTGCGCCTTGATCTCTGCCTTGCCTACCGTTGCCGGCGGATGCTTCTTGTCACGCAGCAAACCAAACCGCTTGGCCAGTGTGTGCGCGAAGTTCTGTGCCTTGTAACCCCAGTTGATCATAACGGTACGCAGCAGCTTGATCGTGGCTGGGTCTTTGGCGTTCAGGAACGCCATGCCCACGGCGGTGCCGGGGTTGAATTGTTTTTTGCCCTGCTCGCGCAGGAAGTTGCGCATTTTGATTGAAACGTCACCAAAATCGATATCGACCGGACATGGTTTTTCGCAGCGATGGCATACCGTGCAGTGGTCTGCCACATCATTGAATTCATCAAAATGCTTGATGGAAATGCCGCGGCGGGTCTGCTCTTCGTACAGGAAAGCCTCGATCAGCAAGGACGTAGCCAGTATCTTGTTACGTGGACTATACAGCAAATTGGCGCGTGGCACATGCGTGCTGCATACCGGCTTGCACTTACCGCAGCGCAGGCAGTCGCTGATGTCATCGGCAATTTCACCGACGGCAGACTGCTCCATAATAATGGATTCCTGCTCCAGCAAACCGAAGCTTGGCGTGTAGGCGTTGTCCAGGCCGGAGCCGGCCAGCAGCTTACCCTTATTAAAGTGGCCGTTCGGGTCGACTGTATTTTTGTAGACAGTGAAAGTATCTATCGTAGCCTGATCCAGGAACTCCATTTTGGTGATGCCGATACCATGCTCGCCTGAAATCACGCCATTCAGACTGCGTGCCAGCGCCATCACCCGCGCCACGGCAGCATGCGCATCCTGCATCATGCCGTAATCGTCGGAGTTTACCGGGATATTGGTGTGCACGTTGCCGTCACCCGCATGCATGTGCAAGGCAACGAATACACGGCTTTTCAATACCTGTTTATGAATCTCGTCGCAACGCTCCAGAATTTTCTGGTATTCGCGGCCGGCAAATATATCGGCCATCGGGCGTTTAAGTTCACGTCTCCATGAGATGCGCAGGTCATAGGACTGCACGGCACGGAATATATTCTCATACTGCACGAATGCCGCACCGGCATCACCTAAAGCAGAGACAGGTGCATCCAGGTTATTCAGGACAAAGCTCCAGCGCGTACGCAGGTCGGCAATCAGGTTTAACGCCATTTCCTGTTTGCTTTTGACCATATGGCCATCCACGTTGCCGTCCTCATCAGGCTGCAGCGGCAAATCACTCTGCATGAAGGCTTCGATCGCATCCAGCAGTTTGAGCTTGTTATTGATGGACAAATCAATGTTGATACGCTCGATACCGTCGGAGTAATCACCCAGGCGCGGCAACGGAATCACCACGTCCTCATTGATTTTGAACGCATTGGTATGTCTGGCAATCGCCGCTGTGCGGGAACGGTCCAGCCAGAACTTTTTACGCGCTTCGCTTGATACTGCAATAAAGCCCTCGCCATTACGTGCATTACACATACGCACCATGGCAGAGGCCACTTCACCGACTGCATTTTCATCATCGGAAGCGATGTCAGCGATCAACACCATTTTCGGGCGCTGCTGGCGCGCAGCTTTAGTCGCGTAACCTACCGCCTTGATATAGCGCTCATCCATATGCTCCAGGCCAGCCATGATCACGGCTGGCGTCTGTTTGGCAGTGGCATCCAGGTAATCCTTGATTTCCACAATTGCCGGTACCGCATGTGCAACGTTGCCGAAAAACTCCAGGGCGATCGTGCGCACATGCTTGGGCATACGATGCAGAATGAATGTCGCACTGGTAATCAGGCCGTCACAGCCTTCTTTCTGTATCCCAGGCAAACCGGACAGGAACTTGTCAGTCACATCCTTGCCCAAACCCACCTTGCGGAAGCTAGGGCCCGGTATTTCCAGGATCTGCGGTTCGGCCAGCAGGGTTTTCATATCATCGCCATAGCGGCTGATCTTGAAACGCGCGGTTTCAATGTCGTGAATCTTGCCTAAGTTATGATCCAGGCGCTCGACTTCCATCCAGTCGCCATCAGGGGTCACCATGCGCCATGACGCGAGGTTATCCAGAGCCGTGCCCCACAGCACGGCTTTTTTACCACCCGCATTCATCGCCACGTTACCGCCGATACAGCAGGCATCCGCACTGGTAGGGTCGCAGGCAAATTCAAGGCCGGCATCGGAAGCCGCCTCCATCGCACGGCGTGTTACCACGCCGGCACCGCATTCAATAGTCGCCACCTGTCGCGCAACGCCAGGCAAGGTACGCATCTGCACACCGGTGTGCTGGTCCAGTTTCTCGGTATTGATGACCGCAGACAACGGAGTCAGCGGGATAGCGCCACCGGTATAACCCGTACCGCCGCCCCTAGGGATGATAGTAAGCCCTAACTCGATACAGGCGCGCACCATTGCCGCGATCTCTTTTTCCGTATCCGGCGTCAGCACCAGGAATGGATATTCGACACGCCAGTCGGTCGCATCCGTCACATGGGATACGCGTGATAAACCGTCAAACTTGATATTGTCTTTACGCGTAATTTTAGCCAGCTTGGCAAATGCTTTTTTACGCAGGTTCGCGGTTTGCCTGAACTCATTCTCAAACTGGGTGACCGCCTGTCGTGCAGCCACCACCAGTTTCAGCACTTTCGCATTGCCGGCACTGCGCTCGTCTATCGCTGCGATACGGTGATGCAGCGCATCTACCAGCGCTTTGCGGCGTTTAGGGTTTTCCAGCAGGTCATCCTGCAGATAAGGATTGCGTGACACCACCCACAGATCACCCAGCACTTCAAACAGCATGCGCGCAGAACGGCCGGTTTTACGGACACCGCGCAATTCATTTAAAATGCCCCATATTTCTTCACCGAGAAACCGAATCACGATTTCACGGTCAGAAAAAGAGGTATAGTTGTAGGGGATTTCGCGCAGGCGCGCCGCAGGCTTATGCTCTGCGTTAAGAATATGGCTGGTTAATGGTGCGTTCATTTAATTTTTGATAAATAGCCTGGCTATTAAAAGATTATTATAACATGCCATGCATCTGCAAATAAGCGCAAGCACTGCATGGTTATTAGATGTAAATCAAACAGATTAAATCCCCTCGATTACAGATAATTACTCTAGACGAAATAATTTGAAACGTTACACTGAGAATATGAATAGTTTATTAAAGAAATCGCTGCTTCCCGCCATCATCATCGCCCTGCTCGCATTTCTGGCATTGCAGCTGCACCAGAAACCCGCTGCGCCGGATGTCACATTCAACACCATTGATGGCAAACAGATATCAATGGCATCATTAAAAGACAAAGTCGTACTCGTCAACTTCTGGGCCACGGACTGCCCGGGCTGCATCAAGGAAATGCCTCAGCTGATAGACACTTACAAGCAATACCATCCAAAAGGCTTTGAAATCATTGCGGTTGCCATGCCCTATGACCCGATCTCGCAAGTGTTGAATTACAGCAAAGCCCAGGCACTGCCGTTTCCGGTAACGCACGACAGCAAATCAGAAATCATCAGCAGTTTTGGAAAAGTCAGCCTGACGCCCACTGCATTCATTTACGACAAGCAAGGCCACCTGCTGCAGCACACCATAGGCGAGCTTGACTTTAATGCGCTCCAGCAACTGTTAGATAAAGAATTGAGCCTCTAGAATGCTTTGGGTTAAATCACTCCATATTATTTTCGTCACCAGCTGGTTCGCCGGCCTGTTTTACCTTCCGAGGCTGTTCGTAAACCACGCGATGGTAGTTTCCAATCACAGCCCCGACTATGCGGTTTCAGAACGGCTGAAACTCATGGAGAGAAAGCTTTATCGTTTCATGCTGCCCTTAGCCTTGCTGGCATTGGGGTTCGGCCTGTGGTTATGGCTGGGTTATGGCATCAGCGGCGCCTGGATGCACGCCAAACTCACACTGGTAGCCGTGCTGGTGGTATACCATTGGTATTGCGGCAGGCTGCTGACTGATTTCAGACTGGATCAAAACAAGCACAGCCACACCTGGTATCGCTGGTTTAACGAAATACCGGTTCTGGTGCTGGCTGCGGTTGTCATTCTTGTCGTGGTAAAACCTTTCTAAATTACAACCATATCCAATCAGCGCAACCCATGGAAATATTCGATTCGCCCTGGCTCATCAACATGCTGGCAAAAGCCAGCAAAACCCCGCAGGGCAGATTGCTGGCCTTGTTCGACATCCTGCATGACTGGTTAAAAGCGCCCAGCTTCGAGCAAGCCTCGGTGACGCTAGGCGCGCCAAGCCTGCCCCTGGTCAACTACTGCCTTGAGCAGGCCAGACTGCTAGGCGCTGAAAACCCCGAACTGCTCGCAGAACATATCGTACTGATTGCACAGAATGCCGCACGCCATGCCATTGTGCAGCCCGAGAGCAATAGCCTGATCCATGCCAGAAAAGTTGCGCAAGCGCTGATCCAGGCACAGACACAAAGAACAGGCCTGGCGGCAAACCTAAAAAGATCACACGCAGTGCATTACGGCGTCGCAGCCAGCTTGCTGATGCTGATCGGCGCCGCTGCAATATGGCCTCCCATGCTCATGCACAGCCGCAACGCCCATGCCCAGCTTGCTCAGGCAGATCAGCGTGACAACATCACCGTGGTGAATGCCGCAGGAAATCAGAACAAGGCGCTGACTGCAATCGACGCCTCCAGGATGTATGCCAAATATGAGCAGATGCGCCAGGGAACCTGCCAGTTTCCCGAAGCGCTCCAGATTCCGGATAAACACAAATCCATCTATCTGGAAAACGTAGTCGGCGGCAAGCTCCCCACAGATCTCGACGACCTTAGCGTCGCTAACTTCTATCTGGAAAAAGTGCGCTGCAACTTCACGCCCATGCTGATGGCAGCATCAAAATAACCCTTAGGCAAACGCCGAAAATAATTGTTGCAATATATGTATACCGATTAGTATAATCAGCTGCATGTCCGGCTTACGTGAAAAAATACTCAGCACCGCAAGCGATTTGTTTCAAACGCAAGGTATCAACTCGACCGGGGTAGACACGATCGTGGCGACTGCCGGCACCACCAAGATGACACTCTATAAATACTTCAGCAGTAAAGAGCTGCTGATCCTGGAAGTGCTTAAGGAAGGCCATCAGGATTTCCAGACCTGGCTCAATAACAAACTCAACGCCAACGCCAGGCATCCCGCCGAAAAACTGCAGAAACTGTTCGACTACATCGAAGAGTGGATCACCGCACCTGAATTCAATGGCATTGGCTTCATCAAAGCTTCAGCGGAATTTCCGAAGGAAGATAACCCGGTACACATGCTTTCTGCCGAGCAATCCATGCAGTTTCAGGAATACATCAAACAGCTGGCTCACGAAGCCAACATTCAGGATGCCGACGGCCTGTCACTGCAGCTATCACTCCTATTCAAGGGCGCAGCCCAGGCAGAGCAGATGAAACGCGGCTCCGACGCGATCAAATATGCAAAAACAGCGGCAAAAATCCTGATTGACGGCGCATTAACCCGCTGATTCAAAACACGCCCGCTTCGTTCTCCTTGCCCAACCGCAGCAATACCTAAGATAATAAGCGTTTTAACTTAGCCTGCTATTTTCATGCATACACTCATCTGCGGTTCCCTTGCTTTCGACACCATCATGGTGTTCCAGGATCAATTCAAAAACCATATCCTGCCTGACAAAATCCACACGCTCAGCGTTGCGTTCTATGTGCCGGAGATGCGCAGGGAATTCGGCGGCACCGCCGGTAATATCGCTTACAACCTGCAATTGCTGGATGGCAATCCGCTTATTATGGCGACAGCAGGCGAAGACTTTGCCCCATACACCGCGTGGCTTAACAAAAACAATTTAAACACAAGCCATATTAAAACGATTGCCGGCAGCTTTACCGCACAGGCCTTTATTACCACAGATATCGACGACAACCAGATTACCGCATTCCACCCCGGCGCCATGGTGGAATCACATCAGAACAGCGTGAAAGATGCTAAAGATGTAAGCCTTGCAGTGATCGCCCCAGATGGGCGTGACGGTATGTTCCAGCATGCCCGTGAATGTTTCGAGGCCGGCATCCCATTTCTGTTCGATCCAGGCCAGGGCCTGCCTATGTTTAATGGCGAAGAACTGCTGCAGTTCATTGAAATGGCAGATTATTTAGCGGTGAATGATTACGAATCACAGATTATTCAGGATAAAACCGGATTAACGCTTGATGAACTGGCGCAAAAAGTAAAAGCGCTGATTGTGACCCTTGGCGGCAGCGGCTCGCAGATATATGCAGACGGTCAACGCTATGACATTCCATGCGTTGTAGCCTCTCAGGTAGTTGACCCTACCGGCTGCGGCGATGCCTACAGAGCTGGCTTGCTCTACGGCATAGTCCGCAACTGGGACTGGCAAACCTGCGGCAGGTTGGCCGCTACGATGGGCGCCATCAAGATTGCAAGCCGTGGCGGACAGAACCACGCACCAACGCGTGAAGAAATTGAAACTGTTTACACACAGGCATTAATGAAAGAAACTATCGCATCAGAAAGAGCAGCTTCTTAAAAGCCTGCATTTTAAAAACCGTAGCCTCTTAAACTTTTGCGTTTAAGCTACGTCATAATGAGTGTTATATTCAATAAAGAAATCAGAGGAAATAAATCATGCGCATTACTCGATTATTGGCAGTGGGCTTATTAGCAGCATTATTGGCCGCTTGCGCCAGCTCTAACTCCGGCAGCGTATATAGCCGTGATGAGGCACGCAGAGTACAGACGGTAAAAACAGGTGTCATAGAAAGCGTACGCCAGGTGAAACTTGAAGGCACCAAATCCCCGGTCGGCACGATAGCCGGTGGCGCTGTAGGCGGTATAGCCGGCAGTTCGGTCGGCGGCGGCAGAGGCAGCGCCATCGCAGCCGTCATCGGTGCGGTTGCTGGCGGCTTGGCCGGCTCAGCGCTGGAAGAAGGCGTTACACGTAAAGATGGCGTAGAGCTCACCGTGAAACTGGATGGCGGCGGCATGATTGCAATCGTACAGGAAGCCGACGAAGTCTTTAATGCCGGTGAAAAAGTCCGCATCCTTGAAAGCGGCGGAGTATCCCGCGTTTCACACTAGCGACACTACAAGTACGCAGCCATGAAGCTGCGCCTGACACACCAGCACACCTGACCTGAAGGCCCTGTTATTCCTGCATTGCCAGGCCAACAGGGCTTTTATATTTTGCATGCCACCCTTGCCCGGCTGTCAATAAACCGTCACTTCTCCGTCATTAATTATTCATATCCACCGATTAAAGTCTCTTTCACAAAAAGGAGAAAATAAATCATGGCGAATAACTTAACGTCACGCAAAGCAGTTATATTAACTAATAACAGCAAAGACCTTGGTCACGAGCTCGCTGCACCGCAAAGAAAGCTCTACGTCAGCCTTGCCCGTACACAAGCAGAAATTGAAGAAGCGCAGCGCCTGCGTTACAAGGTTTTTGCAGAAGAAATGGGCGCCCAGCTTTCCGGTACGGGCGGCCTCGACATTGACGGTTTTGACCAGTTCTGCGATCACCTGATTGTGCGTGACAGCGGCACTAACCAGGTCATAGGTACTTACCGCATTCTAATCCCTTCAAAAGCCAACGAGGCTGGCGGCTATTACTCTGCGGGCGAGTTTGATTTAAGCCGAATCGCACACCTGTTTGACCGCACGGTTGAAGTCGGCCGCGCCTGCGTACACCAGAACTACCGCAACGGCGGCACCATCACCATGCTCTGGGCTGGCCTTGCCAAATACATGCAGATCCACAACTACGAATACATGATTGGCTGCGGAAGCATCAATATGTCTGATGGCGGCCACCTGGCAGCCAGCCTGTACAGCAAGCTGCAGGATGAGTACCTATCTCCGCTGGAGTACCGTGTATTTGCACACAATCCGCTGCCTATCCATTCATTGAACTGCGATCTGCAGGTTGCCTGCCCACCGCTGATCAAAGGTTATTTACGCCTGGGAGCCTATATTTGCGGGGAGCCGGCATGGGATCCCTATTTCAACACGGCAGATATGCTGGTAATGTTACCGTTATCCAGAATCAACCCAAGATACGCCAGCCATTTTATGAAATAAGCACTGGAAGTATCGATACTTAAGCTTTGCAGACTATAAAAACAGATCTATCCTCAACCAGTAAAATAATCAGGTTGTTCCGGGTTGGCCGCATCGTCGCCCATACCCTGCTGGGTTTAACCATCGCCAGCGTAGTCTTACCGCTAGCAGGAAAATCCTTTAAATCACGTCTGATCCAATGGTGGTGCAGAAAACTGCTGGCCGCTTTTAATCTGCAAGTGAGCAGCCATGGCCATATCCCTGCAAAGGATGCCCAGCTCACCACGACCATGTTTGTAGCCAACCATATCTCCTGGTCGGACATTCATGCGATCAATAGCGTGATTGCGCTGCGCTTTATTGCAAAATCAGAGATCCGGAACTGGCCGGTTTTTGGCTACCTGGTCAGCCGGGCAAATACACTGTTTATTGACCGCAGCAGGAAACGTGATGCAAAACGCACCATTGACGTTGCGGTGCAAAGCTTGCAGGCCGGCGATAACCTGTGCCTGTTCCCTGAAGGCACGACGACTGACGGCAGTGTCCTGCATCCATTCAAAAGTAGCCTGATACAAGCAGCCATTGAGGCAAAAGCGTCTATCCGGCCTGTAGCCATTCGCTACCCGCACCCGGATGGTGGCGTGAATATTGATGTGGCCTACGCCGGGGAAACAACGCTCATGCAATCCATGCAGAAAATACTTTCGCAAAAAAAACCTGTAATCGAACTGCATTTCCTTAAACCGATTACAGCTGAAGATGTAGCGAAACAAGACCGCCGCGAACTGACTTTGCAAATTGAAGCATTGATACGCCGGCACCTGGCACTGTAATGCAGCCAGTCAGAAGCCATATGAAGGTTATTAAGCATGGGGCTTTAATATGGATAAAGCGCCACCGTTACGGCGAGGTGACAGCCGTTAACTTTTGATGGCCTTTACGGTAATGGGATTATCCGACGGATGTGAGTCGACCTGCACGACCACCTTGGTTTCAACATTCATCGCTGTCAGTTTACCGCCCCACAGGCACCCTGTATCCAGGGCATAAATATTCGCCCGCTGTTGCAATCCCAATGCTGACCAATGTCCGAAAATCACCTGCGTATCTTTTGTAGCCCTCCCCGGCACGTCAAACCAGGGAATATAACCAGCCGGAATATCCTGCAGCTCACCCTTGAATTTAAATTCCATCTTTCCTTCCGTAGTGCATATCCTTAAACGCGTAGCCGCATTGGTAATCAATCGCAGCCGGTCAAACCCGTGCAGCCCGTCACTCCAATGATCCGGCAGGTTGCCGTACATGTGCCTCAGGAAATCCAGGTAATGATCACCATGCAGAACCTTTTCAACCTCAGCAGCATAGCCAAGCGCCTGCTCTGCTGTCCATTGCGGCAGCAAACCGGCATGCACCATCAAATGATCGCCTTCCCGGTAGATCAGGCGCTGATGTCGCAGCCAGTTTAAGAGCACCCCCCTATCAGGCGCTGCCAGCAGCGCATCCAGAGTATCGCCCTTATGTGCGGCAACGATCCCTTCTGCCACCACCAGGGCATGCAAATCATGATTGCCAAGCACCACCGTGAGGCTATCCTGATGTGCGTAACACCAGCGCAGCACCTCCAGCGAACCGCTGCCTCTATTGATAAGGTCGCCAACCAGCCACAAACGGTCTGACTTCTCATCAAAGCTTATGCGTTCAAGCAGCGCCTTAAATGCATGATAACAACCCTGAATATCACCTATTGCATATATAGCCACGCACACTCACCATTTAAAATCCACCAAAAGCATTGCCAAGAAAAAAGCCACTTAGTTATTAAGTGGCTTCTCTTCATCTTACGCTAAAAATAACCTAAAAGATTAGAATTTTGCGCCTGCTGCATTCGCCATATGTTTCACGGCACCTGCGACTTCATCATCGCTCAGGCTTGGATTTCCACCTTTAGCCGGCATTGTACGCACACCTTTAATCGCGTGAGATACCAATGTTTCGTAACCTTGCTTGATACGTGGCTCCCACTGTGCCTTATCCCCAAATTTAGGTGCATTCATCAATCCAGCTGCATGGCACATGGAACATACGGCCTTATATACTTCCTCACCACTTTTACCTGCTGCCGGAGCTGCAGCAGCAACAGGCTCTGCCGTTTTTGCTTCGGCTGCCGGGGCAGCTGCGGCTTCTGCCGGCTTATCTGCAGCCGCTTTTGGTGCCGGTGCTTTGAAATTTGCACCTGATGCGTTTGCCATATGTGCAACCGCACTTGCGATCTCACCATCAGTCAGTGCAGGGTTACCGCCACGTGCCGGCATTGCACGAATACCTTCGATGGCATGCTTGATCAGTGTTTCATAACCTTGCGCAATACGTGGCTGCCATTGACCTTTATCACCAATTTTTGGCGAATTCATCAGGCCAGCTGCGTGACACATAGAACATACCGCTTTAACCACTTCTTCACCGCTTTTTTCAGCGCCTGAAGCTGCACCGGCTGCTGCGACTTCAACAACGGCTACAGGCTTGATATTTTCTTCAACCTGAGAAACGGCTGCTGTTGGCTCTGCAACCTCAATCGTGTCAGTTACACCAAAAATTTTCGCTACCAACAAAACAAATAGGACAATACCTACGACACCTACAAACGAGGCAAGTACGACTTGTCCAAATGAATAGCCTTTTTCGTCGCTATTTACATTGCTCATTACAGTTCATTCCCAGAAAAAATTAGTAAAGAAACGATTATACCTGCACTTTAGATTAAGGCAAAAAGACAGATTAAGGCAAAAAGACTAAAAATCCAGCCGAAAATCAAATGCATGGAACAAAGTCATTAAACGATATGAAAAATGCCGTCTCCGAATACCGCACGCAGCGATTCTGTTTGTTATAATGCGCTACCTGTTGTTTATACGCGCCCGTAGCTCAGTTGGATAGAGTATTGGTTTCCGAAGCCAAGGGTCGTGGGTTCGACTCCCGCCGGGCGCGCCAATCAAGTATAGAAGTGGGCACTTGTAATGAGTTACCCACTTTTTTATTGTCTATAGTTACCGCATGCGCCATTGCGCTGTAGCTACCTTTTACGACAGCGGTTTTGTCGTTGACTACAATTTCATCAATCAGCAGATTTAAGTAGCTTTTTGCGAGCGCAGAATCTTTGGCAAGCAGCTTGGCTTTCAAGGTCTTGGCAAATGCATCTACTTGGCTGGCCTTGAGCTGGTCTACAGGAAGGGAATGCTCACGTCGAACCCCTGCCTGCTCTATCAAGAGCGCCTCTCGCGCCGACTTGAGCTGTTGGGCGCGGCGTTGGGTGGTCTCATCAAGGTCGATGACACCCGTCTCGATAGCATCCAGTAAGCGATGCTGCCTTTCCTCGATTTGCTTGATCTGGCGGTTCAATTCATTGACGCGCTGCTGCTGCAGGTCTTTGCTGCTTTTCATGCGCTTGCGTAGCGCAGTCATCATGCCATGGACACGCTGCGGCGTAAGCACTGTCTCAGCTAATTGGTTCAATACTTGCTGATCGGTTTTCTCCATTGAAAGATTTTTACTTTCGCATGCATAATTGCCCTTGTTCTTACGCGAAGTACATTTGTAATATTTGTATCGACCACCCTTTCCAGTTGCCAGTGTCATACTGCCGCCGCAAACACCGCACTTGAGCAAACCAGTTAATAAAATGGGTGATGTCGTGACACGCGGCGGCGTCTGCGCAGGCGCGCGCAAAGCGCGCTTCTCTCGCACCTGCTCAAACTTCGCCGCATCTATAATCACCGGAATATCGGTTTTAACCCATTCTGTTGGTGGTCGCCTCTGGCCGGTTTTGGAATCAATTACGTTAAAAAAGTACTCTCCCATGTAAAGGGTATCTGAGAGCACGATATGCACCTTCTGCATACGCCATGCCTTGCCTCTCATTAACAAACCCTTATCGGTTAAATATTTGGCGATGTCCTTCACACCAAAAGCTTTTCCACTCAGCCCGTTAAGGTAAAGATCGTAAATCATGCGCACAATACCTGCTTCGGCCTCGTTAATTTCAAGCCTTTTCTTTTTGCGTCCGCGGCTGCCTTGTGTTTCGGTTGTAATGACCTGATAGCCAAATGGCGGTTTCGAGCCGTTGAAGAATCCCTGACGCGCGTTTTCTTTCATGGCGCGTGAGGTATGTTTGGAGTTTTCTTTGGATTGGTATTCGTCAAAGGTGCTGATGATACGGCGCATCATCTCACCTGCTGAATCGTCGCTGGTTTGTTGTGTGATGGAAATGACCTTGATCTTGTTTTTAAGCAGCTTGCGCTCATAGACGCCGAACTGGATCGCATCCCGAAAGAACCTTGAAAGGCTGTGAATGATGATGGCTTCAAAGTCTTGCGGCCTTTGCATGGCATCATTGATGAGCTGCTGGAATACCGGCCTTTTGTCATCGGTTGCAGATGCGCCAGGTTCAACATACTCATGCACGACCAAATGACCGTTGGCTTTGCACCATTCGTTAAGCTGTCTTAACTGATCCGGTATGGACAAGTCGTTGTCAGCTTGTCTGGTGGTGGAAACACGAGCATAAAGAGCGACGTGCATGAGGTTTTCTCCTGTTACGAGTTAATCATCTGCCTGATGGTTTTGCATCATTACCAGAATCAGTTCCGGCATGACGGATTCAATCAAGGCGAGTTCTTCATCAGAAATTAAAGCGGCCTGAGTTTTGAATCGAATTTCTAGGTTTGAACTTTGTTCCACTCATGATGGCACCCCCTTTCGCGCATCATCTATTCCCGCCCATTCCTAGCCATGCCATGCTGCTTTTCTATCAGCAGCGGTTTTAATTCTTTTTCCAGTCCACGTTCCCCGAACTCATCAAGAAACAGCTTTTTAAATGCTTGGTATTGATGCTCTGGCAATGACGCCTGAGCGATCAGCAATACGCGATTTTTACGCGCATTGAGTAACGTAGTCACCACTTGATAAAGGCTAGCCCCTACCATTCACCCAATCTCATTTCTTTGGCTCTGCGGTCAACATCTTGCTGCCAAGTCAGTGGATCATGTAATTCCGTGACCCTGTTTTGTAAGTGCTGGAAGGCTTCATCCATATAGGACTTTTTATTGCCAGTGTATAAGGCATCAATCGCAGCCACTCTTTTAACGTAGCCATAAACGCTGATGGCAATTCTAGTGAGCCGCTCTTCAAGCAATGCCAACTCATCCAGCTCTTTAATGACCCCTAGCCCGTCCATCTGATCTACACGTTCAATCAAGTCCAGCCATAGCGGATGCATAGACCAGCGTGAGCGATTGCTATCGCTGGATTTAATTCTGAGTGTTGTATGATCTTTTACCAGCACCCGCAGCAGGTCGCCTTGACGTTCTGCCAAGCTATTGAATGATGAAATGCCAAGTTGGCGCAGGTAGTCTTTTCTGACTTGCCACTCAATACGCCATACATCGTGATCCATTCCCCATAGATCAAACAGCCATGTTTTCTTGCTTTTCTCGTTGATTTCATCGACCTTGTTATAGGTTCGCAACACAACCTGATCTGATCCAAATTGAAACGTCTGCACCTTTCCATTCTTGCGAAATTGGGTATCTTTTTCTGCCTTGGAAATGAAGTTATCTTCATCAAAATCCAGCTCAGACAAATGGTAGTCAAAAGCAAAATCTATTCTTGATAACCTTTCAGGCTGAGACTGGATCATGCCAACAGAGGCAGCCCACGCCAAGAACCGCTCATGCAGTTTTAATGCGCCATGATGCCACAGTGCAATACTGCGGAATTTCACAAAAAAATTCGGAGTATTGAACTCCCCGAACTGGACAATGAAGGCTTCATTCTCGATCAGGAACGGATAGCCGCTGCTGGTACCATGTGAAGCGAGCAGGAATTCTTCCGAGCCCAGCTTGATGGCTTGTTGCTTGCTGTTTTTAGAGCGGGCGAGGTTTTCTTTCTGGACAGCCAGCGACACGAAATCCAACTGGGATTGGTCAGTCGGGATCAAGTAATAGGCACACTCAATGGTGTCAAAGCCTGAGATCAGAAAGTTAAAGCTCACTTGTATAAACTTTCGATATATTCATGACTACCGCATTTATATTCAAACAAATCACTTGGTGAGTCATTTCCAAGTTCTTTTTCTAAGTCTTTATAGTGTTGATTGGATTTATGTCTGAATTGAGCCCTTGCACCGCCCATCTCAAAGAGCGACTCTTGGGGAAGCCCTGCGTGATATGACTGCTCATCCTCATATTGTTGCTGGAACTCATTCACAGGAACAATATTCATCGGGAGATTTTTTTCTAAATCATCCAGCGCTGCTGATAACAAGTCAGCGACAATTTGGGTGCGATTTTTTTGTGGATACAAATCACATAATGCAGCAATTTTTGCAGCAATATGAACAGGCAAACGAAAAGAAAATTGTTTTGATACCAACCTAGAGTTATCAGCACTAGACCAAATGTCATGCAGATGTTGAGTTTTCATGTAAATCATCCATAAGTTATTTAACTTACAAATAAGTTACATATAATTTTTGAAAATGTCAAACGAATTACAGATAAATCCAGAATATTTTTGATTTATGAACTGACATTGGTGGCGATGACCTCCTCCCGCTTCGCGGTAGCACATTCATCGCCACATTTTAAATATACTGTTATGATTAGTTATGTATTTATAGCCCCCCGTGTTACATGAACGGGGGGTTAACTAATATACATATTCAAAGCGTCAACTAGAAATAATTTACGCTATTAAATCTAAACCAATAAAAGGAATAATAATAATGTTTCAGAAATCTTTAATCATTCTGAGTATGTCAGCTTTAACCCTTCTTTCCGGTTGTGCATCTGACCCAGCCTGGAGGAAACCGGGAGTTTCTCATGAAGATGCGGTAAGTGCACTTTCAGAATGCAAATATCAGGTAGGGTTGAATAAAGTTGCAAAATCCGAGCAGAATGAACTCGTTAAAAGCTGTATGCAAGCAAAAGGCTTCCGGTGGAGAACAAATTAATTAAATTGCTAATTTTTCTATCAAGCGGAATGGATTAAGACACGCCGCTTGATAAATATTTATATTTTCATTTACAAAAATAAATTAAGAGGCAAAATGAGTCAGCAATCATCGTCAAAACAATCAATCATCATCGGTGCACTATCTGGGGCATTAGTGCTATCAATTGGAGCATCCGCTTTTTTTTATTTTCAAAGTAAAAATCAACCACAAGTTATCAGTCAAGAAAAGACATCTGAAGAATCTAAAGCATTGCCACTCCCAAGCAAAGAAACAGCCTTAAAAGAACTGTTTGGCGTATCTGACCCAAGTGGAAAAGTAAAAATAGCATCCGATAAACTTACAAACTTTTGGTTTGAGCAATCGTTCAAGGTCGGAACCAACAATCTCCACGTAAAATTCTTTGCAACGCAAAGTCTAGATGGAACTGGCAATCCGTATGATAGCCATGCTACAAGCCTCGAAGTTGGGGCAATCACTTACAAACAAAACTCTAATCAGTGGGAGGTTATATCAAAACAACCCCAATTTGGATCGGCCGGCACATGGGGCATGCTTAGTGAAGCAAAGCCTGTAGCTCTTCATCTTTCAAAAACCTCATTGGCTTTTACTCTTGACCAGTCATATTCAGGTCAAGGACACAGTGAAGAAGGGAAAATATTATTCGTTTTCTCGCAAAATTCATGGCACGACGTTGGTTTTATCAAAACAGGTGGAGAAAACTCAGGCGACTGCGAAGATACTCCACCTGCTCCTGGTGAAGAATTTTCACTTGGCCCTTGCTTTAAATATAAAGGGGTAATATCTGTTGCAAATGGCTCAACATCTGAATATCCAGATCTATTAGTAACTCGCACTGGCACAGAAAACAAAGAGCATAGAGGCGCGCTTATACCTGCAAAAAATGTAACGTACATTTTCAAAGAAGGAAAATATATCAACCCAAATGAGCTTTAATTATGGCACTAAAATAATTTCTTGCCAGTGCCCAACTTCATAAGCTTGGGCGCGCCACCAGCTTAGCAAGACCATGATTCACTGTCAGAGGAAGCATATCTTTGTCCTTAAGGCAGCTTTATGCTTCCAAATTACAAAGTCAGTTATATGCTTCCAAAAAGCTAATTGATAAATACGTATTATTAACTGTCTCTGGAATTTTATTCTTCTTGTTATTTATAAATTAGTCCATTTTATGCATTTTCCAAGTTGTAAATCCAGCATGCCGCGATAAATGGATCGAGCTCATCCCAATAATTATTAACTTTAGTTTTTTCAGGATGAAATCTTGTAGAATGAATTTGACTTTGAATGTTGCTAAAAGAAAATATTCCGCCTTCAGTTGATGAATATAGTCGAATAAGGTGCAATAAAACATTATCGATAATTTCCAACTCCTCTAACTTTTCTGCAACTTTTTTCGTTTTTGATGCAAGGTTATCCTTTTTTTCTGCAGTTAATTTCATTAAGTTAAATGTTGTTTTAACGGTTTCCTCTAAGAATGCCCTGAGTAGCAGTACACATGAAATAGGTGTTTCTTCAGAGCTTAAATTACTCATTTCGTAAAACATTTCATAAGCACTTTTAAACTTCGCATCGACCCGCGTTTTGGTATACCTCCAATCCACAAAAATTGATCGGTCACGCTGTAAAGTTTCGGTTGGCCTTTTTTGGCCTCGAGATTGTTTTTGATTATTTGATTCTGTGGCTGCAGCAGTTGAATTATTTCTTGATTTTGATTCGTCTTTTGAAGGGCGATCTTCATGCGAATCATCTTTGATGTATCTTTTTTTAATTTCAGACCGGTAGTTATCAGCAACTGGCTGCAATTTATCTATAACTGTAAGGAATAAAGAAGCATCCTCCCTCATCGCACTCTTGGCAGTATTCCATGGCAACGAGCTCGGCTTTTCAGCAATAAACCTTACAGTACAGATAAATCCATTATACTCAGAGTGCCATTTAGCATGCCAACCATGCCGTCTTTCGGTGCTTGCTTTGACAATTACTCTATCATTACAGATGAAATATATCCCAAACTCTTCCGTTAACGTACGGTTCATACTTAAAGAATAAAGATCCTCATTTGGAAAGTTATATTTCTCGTGGATCCCTGACTCAATAACGATAGTTACTCCATCAATTAAAAAAGTGTTATGTGTCGGCAAAAATTTTCCATTAGTCCTCAATGATGGAAGTTTCGACTCGAGCTTTACAGGTAAATCATCAAAATAATTTAAATTAATAACTAAACCTTTTGAAAAATAAACGGAGTATCTATCTTTAATCCCGTTTTTTGCATTATCTAGCCATCTTGCATTTTGAATGTCTCTTTGTATTTCGTCATTTAATCGAGTGACTGTGAAAATAGTTTTTACTTTTCCAGCAGATGCTCTCACATCAGCTAATAGCTTGCCTTCAGATCCACCAATATGTTTACTAGTGAATTGAGCCTCATAGATTGATTTGCCATTGTCTATATGAAATTCGTAACTATCGCCCATTTTAAGTAGAGAGCGCTTTAGTCCAATTCCATACTGACCGATTCCGTAATTATGTTGTGATGGATTGAAAATAAGGAAGGTTTCATTCTTAAGGATATGTTCGTCTATTCCGAGGCAATTATCCTCGATAGATATTTTGTTAGCTGAGATAGAAAGGTTTATCTCGTAACCTCTATATGATGAAGGGAGACCAAACTCATCTTTTTCGTATTTTCCTGCAGAGTAAATGGCATCTCTAGCAGCATCAATAGAATTATCAATTAAGTCATAAAGAGCGTCTAAAGTTGAAACATCCTTGATAAGGACCCCCTCCACAAAGTTCTGTGGAAATCCCATTGTGATTTGAATTTTGTTTTGCTCCATCTCCCCCCCCATTGTTCATATGAATCGTATCTTAATAAGATTCCGCTGGCTATAAGTCTCCAAAATTAAATAAGGGCTTATATAATTTTTTTGTTTAGGGGGTACAGATATTGAGCTAAGATATTACTTGTCGAATAGGATTCTCTTGATCCAGTTTAGATTTAACTAATGATAGTAAAGATTGAGCCACTACAGGGGATACACTATTTCCAATCATTCTGAAACTATGCCATTTTGTTTTGTGGAAACAAAACCAATCAGGGAAACCCTGCAGACGCGCAGCCTCCCGAACTGTAATAACTCGCCCCTGTTCAGGATGAAGCGGACGTACCGCTTGATAACTACCTTTGTCTGCACCTGTTCCTGCGCGAAGTGTGGGACATAGGCCATCCCATTCCAACTTTTTAGATCTACTGATTTTATCAGTAGCCCCTGGCCTTGTAGCGAGATAACGCAACCTAACAGCTTCAGTATGTACTGTTTCAAAATGTCCGGAAGTGTTGCCCACTTTGAGTTGACCTAATGCTACATTCCACCCCATACCTGCTGGAGGTGCAGATCTCATCCTCTTAGCATAATTTGAAGGAACAGCATTGTTGTAAGGAGCCCAACCATAATCCTCACTATTTTGTCTTAAGGGGTCAGGTAGATCTAGAATTGCATCACGGACTGTAATTAAAGGTATTTCAGTAGGAATTAAATCGTTAGGAAAGACTTGATTCATTCTTGTTGAATCGTAACCGATCACTACAACACGCTTACGTTTTGTTGGAACCCCGAATGAACTAGCATCAACAACTGTAGGTGGAAGTACAGTGTATCGTTTATCTACAGTCTCAATAGCTTTATTCAGCTCTTCGACATTTCCCTCATCCAATAAGCCCTCAACATTCTCCATAATGAAAAATTTGGGCAGAATAATATTGACGGTTCGATAAAAATGCATCAGTAGAGATCTACGTGGATCATCCCGTTCATTCTTACCTATACGGCTATAGCCTTGACATGGAGGCCCTCCTATAACGCCATCAATTTCATTATGGTCTAATATAATGCGCCAACTGTCCTCGTCCATTATCGACAAGTCCCCGTTAAGTGTACGGGTTTGGGGGAAATTTAACTGATAAGAAGACTGTAATGTTTTATCGATATCTACAGCAGCTACCACATCAAAGCCTGCTTGCTTGGCGCCTAGTCCAAAGCCCCCGCAACCTGAAAACAAGTCTACTATTTTATATTTATTTGCCATTCAGCGCACCTGAGTTAAAGGTTAGCGAATTATTTCATAAAAATAAAAAAAAAGCGACCGCAGCCTGACAAATACTACAACATTTAGCAAAATATGTTGCATAAAAACTAAATAAAGCATTATCTATAGCACTACTCTGGAAAATAAAGCATGTTGTCGACAATAATCGACATAATTTTCTATTAATGAGATCAATTCAAATTAATTTCCATCGATTGAAAACCTAGGGCTTTTTTATGTCAATGGTATTTAATATTTGTATGATCTCAATTGTTATCTTTAGTGGATGTAAACCAAAACCAAGACAAATCCGATTGCGTCAATGTCCTGCGATGCCTCGCTCTAGAATACGTTTATGCGAAACACACATTTAGCGGCAAGATTCGTAGCGACTTCTCTATTGCGCGTATATACAACCTATTCATTAATATGCTGGGTAATATTATGTACATTCGATAGTTGTTCATTTTTCCTTTGCACACTGACTTTAAATCAATCCATAGCTTATGCCTAAAAGAAATCACGTCACATCCCTTTTGGACCAATGGGTCAGAAATTTCCTGGTGAGTGCAGGTCATTAATGATGTTAGTCAAACGTCGACAGTTATCAGCATTACAAATTGCTTTTAGCTGTAAATAAATTTCGTGCTTCGGAGGATCCTGAAATCCTACCCTATGTAAAATTTTATGAAGCTTCTCGAAAGGAGTCATACCAAATGTTCAGTTGCCGGACAGTACTGTACCGGAACCGATTATTTCAACCACATTTACTAACCTTATTGCCGCTCTTAGCTAGATACTGTTATAGTCTATTTGCCTGAATGAAGGCAGCCGAAGTTTCTGAATTTTTACTAAATCGAATTTATCAACAAATTATCAGGTAGGTAAGAAACAATGGAAAATACAATTAACGCAAAGCCAACTAAAAAACTAGTTGCGTATGTGTTAACAAAAGATATTCTTCTCGAAGACGCAATTCTGGATCTGATTGACAACTCTATTGATGGAGCCAAAAGACTTTCCGTTGATAACTATAAACAATTCTGGGTAACAATTACGATAAATAAGCACCAGTTCACTATCAAAGACAATTGTGGTGGAATTCCCCTAAATATAGCTAAAGAGTATGCCTTTCGATTTGGCCGTCCTGACGACTATGCTGCACTGGATGAAAACCCTTCTGATGCGGTTGGAAATTTTGGCGTCGGTATGAAAAGAGCGCTTCTCAAGATGGGTAAGAAAATAAAAATAGTTTCAAATACTACTGAAAACTATTTTGAAATTGATATCGATGTAGAACAGTGGTTAAAAAATGAGGAATGGACCTTTGAATTTTCTAAACTTGAACATCAATGCAACCCCAACCTAGACCTAGGCACCACAATCACGGTTGACGGGCTTTATAGCGGAGTTTCCGCTAAATTCGGACTTTCTAATTTCGTTGATAAATTAGAATTGCTTATCAAAGAAAAACAAATAATCTCCATACAAAAAGGTCTGAGAATTGAGCTAAATAACCAAGTATTGGCTTCTCATAAAATTGAATTACTTTCCTCGAAAGACATTAAGCCCATATACAAAAAATTCGATCTTGAAATTGACGATGGGAAAGTATCAATAGAGTTATATGCGGGAATAGAAAAATCTGATAACAACAAAGCCGGTTGGAACATAATTTGTAATGGTCGAACTCTATTACAAGCAGACAAATCTCCTGTAACTGGATGGGGTTATAACAATGATGCTCTAAGAGTACCCAGCTACCATAACCAATATGGGCAGTTTAGAGGTTATTTGTTTTTCAAATCTAGCGACATTAAAACCTTACCTTGGAACACTACTAAATCCGGTGTTGATCAGGAACATCCAGCATTTCGCAAGGCCTTCCAAGAAATGATTGCTGCAATGAAAGAAACTTTTACTTTTCTAAATGCTGTTGACAAAGAAAGTGAGCAGGAAGAGCAGCCTTTAAATGATTACATAGCGAAGGCCAAATCAATCGCTCTGGACAATATTACCGAATCTGCAAACTTTATATATCCAGTTACGACTTCGCAAACTGATAAAAGTAAAAAATTAACATGGATTCGATACCAAAAGCCCACTGAAGAAGTTAATCGCGTCATGCAAGTATTAGAAGTTACGAAACCGGAAGATGTTGGCATTCAAACATTTGAGATCTATTACGCAGTAAACGTAGAGGCAGAGGATTAACCGAATTATGGTCGCTCATAATCAAATAAACTTTAACCTAAGACCAAGCAAAAGGATTGAAAGAAGACTCATAGCAGATAAATTAGCCTCTATTTATAGGTTTGATGATCCAGCACGCTATGGTTATATAGGTATGGGTTCTGTTTACTTCACCGACTTTGCACTATTCCATAAATTGTTTGGTATAAATGAAATGGTAAGTATTGAAGAGCATGCCCCTAGTATTGCCAGATGTGATTTCAACAAACCTTATGGCTGTATTACAGTGGCTGAAGGTACAACAAATGCAGTGCTACCTACTTTAAATCTATTCAATACAAATCCGGTCATTTGTTGGCTAGATTATTATTCTTATTTAACGACATCAATTCTGGCCGATATAGAGACTTTTGTTCGCAAAGCGAAAATAGGCAGTTTTTTGGTTATTACATTGAACTCTGCATTGTTAAATGCAGCAGAAAAAATTGAAGATTTTTTTGCTGGGTTGCCAGCTGAGTATAGCTCCAAACGTTACAAAAAAGAGGTGGTTTCAATAGCAGGTCTTCAAAATGTAATGCTGAGGATTATAGAATCGCGATTGGAAAGTACTCTAGCAGACATCAATATTGGAGCCACCAACAGCAATAAAAAACAGCTTTTGCGAATGATTGATATAGCTTACAAAGACAATGCTCAAATGATTACATTTGGTTGGATTCTTGCAAATAATAAAATAAAAAGGGCTCTGCGCGCTGAACCATCAATGGTACAAAACTTTATGCCAAAAAGAATAGAGTTACACGCCCCAGCACTAACGTTCAAAGAAGTAAACCACCTTAAGGCACTTCTACCATTGTCGTTGACACAAGCAGAATACGAAGCTAAGTCGAAACCTGTGCGTCCAGTAGACGCACATCGGTTTGCAGAATTTTACAGGTTCTATCCCCAATTCGCAGATGTTGAGGAATAAGCATTATTAAATGCTAATACGAGTAGTGGTTAATACGCATAGGTATCAAACCAAATATATTCAAAAAATTTGCAAAAAAATTAGAGATACTGAGCTTATAGTTTCCAACATATTTAAATTACCGCCAGAAGTAGCATTTGCAGTTGGTGGTACTTACGAAAGAATCGTTAGAGCAAGTAAACGAGCAATCACCAATCATTTTGTTACTTCCCTGCATAATCAAATCTCTAATTATTTAGGGAATTATCTCATCTAGCTTTCACACAAATTTATTTTGTCAAATTTAGCCGCTGAATAAGCGGCTTTTTCATTTCTGCAATCCACATCAGTAACTTCAAGTTCATGGTTTTGAACTTGAAGTTACAAATTAACTTTAAGTTTCAATGACTTAATCAATAATTAACTGTTGCATATTCCCTGTAATTGGTTTATTAGTAATTGTTTCGACAAAAGTTGCGCGATTAAAAATCCATGCTAACTTGATTTTCAGATGGCCCAGGGCGGAATCTTGTTTTGGGTTATTTGAACAGTAGGCAGTGTTGTATAGCTGCCATTTTCAGAAAGGAAATATCGAAGAAAAGAAGCTTACTGAGTGAAGCAGCCTGGATATTCAGGCTGCAGAAATGCAAAAGACCCAAGCGGAACGCATTGAGTCTCTCGAATGTTACTTAATAGCTAGCGACCAACTAGTTAAGTACATTCTACGACAACTGTGTGTTTTGTCAAATTTCCAGACGATAGTCTTGGCACCTTTGCGCCCCAACTTTCTCATCGGTAAAAAATGCCGATAAGTCAGACAGGACTCGCTACGCCCAAATTTCTACGACTCCTTAAATCAAGTTAGTTATCAGGAGCATGAAATGTTTAATCCAAATGAATTAGAAGCGTATTACCAGCAACACAACATCAGTTATGAAGCGCAAGGCATCATTAACCACATACGCACTTCAGATCCATCACGACGCACCGCAAGTGGCATGTACAACGTAGCATGCCGCTATCCCAGCAAGAAAATGAAATGCACCATCCAGGCAGAAAGCCATAACAATGAGCTGGCTGCCCTGTATCTATGGGATCACGACTGCGTTACCCATGAGTTTTACGATCAGCCACCAAAAATAAAACTGAGCTACCAAAAGGACGCCGGTAAAAAAGTGACCATCATGCATACGCCGGATTTTTTCATCCTGGCTGATGACTATACCGGCTGGGTCGAATGCAAGACGGAAGAGAAGCTGATTCAATTATCGGTCACCCAGCCAGAGCGTTATATAAAAGACGAACAAGGCAATTGGCGCAGCCCGCCGGGCGAGGCTTATGCAGCCCAATACGGTTTGCAATACAGTCTGCGCTCGTCAGACGTGAACGATTGGGTCCTGATCCGCAACCTTGTGTTCCTGTCTGACTATATGGATGCTGACTGCCCGGCACCGACCAAATCCCAGATAGAGATTGCCCAAGGCCTGTTCCAGCATCAACCATGGATGAACCTGATCGACCTGGTGCGTGCGGATGAAAGGCTGCCGGCAGATGCCGTGTATAAGCTGATCGTGGATGGGCATCTGTATTTCCCTATCCTGTCCAACCCGATTTCAGAACTTGAATATACTGTCGTATACCGTGATGAGGTGGCTGCAGACTTCTATAGACTTCAATCTGCCAAGGATGTGATCACCGAATTTCATCTGCACCAGCCATTGCAGATCAAGCCGGGCGAGCAGCTTACCTGGGATGGCATGCCATGGAAGATAGACAATGTAGGCAAAACGTCTGTCTACCTGAGTAATCATGAAGGCCAGACAGCACAACTGCAGCTGGAAGACCTCAATACCTACCTGCAGGAGAACAAGATTACCGGCCGGCCTGTCAGTCTGCGCGAAGACCTGCAGAGCGATGTCTACCAAAAGATCTCAGAGGCCGGTCCGCAGGCGATGCAGGTAGCAATTGCAAGGTATCAGATACTGCAGGATGCAGACCATACCAGCAATGCCGTTTCCATTAGCACGGTGAAATATTACCGCAAGAAGTTTAAGCAAGCCGAAATGCTCTTCGGTAATGGCCTGGTTGGCCTATTCCCGCAGACCGCCAAACGCGGTAACCGTAACCGCAAGATTGACCAGGATGTGATCGATCTGATGACCGAGATCATTGAGGAGTATTTTCTAAAGTCACATGACCCTAAATTCATGGCGGCGTATGGAGCTCTCAAAAACAAATGCAAAGAACAAGGCCTGATCGCCCCCAGCGACAAGACCTTCCGCAAGGCGATCGAAAAGCTGAATCAGTATGACGTCGTACTGGCCAGAAAAGGCAAACGTGCCGCCTATGAGCATGAGACATTCTACTGGCGGCTGGATATGGAAACACCGCGTCACGGCGAACGGCCATTCGATATAGCGCATATCGACCATACACAACTGGATATACAACTGGGTGACAGGTTGTTCGGCATCCAGTACGAACGCCCGTGGCTCAGCGTCATGCTTGATGCCTACTCTAGGAAAGTCCTAGCTTTCTGGATCACATTCGATTCACCCAGCTATCACAGCTGCATGATGCTCATTAAGCGTTGCGTACAGCAGCACGGCAGAATACCCAGAGTCATCGTGATGGATGGCGGTGCCGAATTCGACAGTGTTTACCTGGAGACCTTACTGGCATTCCTAAAAAGCACCAAAAAATCCAGGGCTAAATCCAAGGCACGCTTCGGTTCAGTACTGGAACGATTTTTCGGCACCACCAATACGCAGCTCATTCATAACCTCAGCGGCAATACCCAGGCAACCAAAACCCCGCGTACCTGCGTACCTAGCCACGACCCGAAGGCGCTATGCGCATGGACACTGCAATCGTTTACCGATTGCTTCGTCAACTGGCTCACGCAAGTCTACGAGAGCAATCCGCACAAAAGTCTCGGGACCAGCCCTGCCCAGGTATTTGCAGTAGGCATGCAGGACTATGGCATGCGGACTCACAAACATATCACCTACAACCGGGAGTTCGAGTTGCTGTGCATGCCAACGACCAAGGCCGGTGTCGCAAAGATTGATCGCATCAAAGGCATCCACCTCAATTACCAGAGGTATTGGTGCAATGAGTTCACAGCCCCTGCGCTGGCAGGCAAGAAAGTTCCGGTGAGATTCGACCCTGACAATGCAGCCCATGCCTATGCTTACGTCCACGGCTGCTGGGTCGAATGTGTCTCCGAATTTGCCGCTATTTTCAGGAACAGGAGCGTCAAACAGATCGAGTTCATCACCAAAGACTTCAAGGCCAAAAGCAAGCTGATGGGACAGAAGCAGGAGATTACGGCGCAATCCATGGCGGAGTTTTTACGGCAGGCGTCATTATCCGAAGAGACGCAACGCCAGATCTGGCGTGATCAGGAGCTGCAGGCCAGAGCGCAGCTTGAGTCGCCAGCTGCAGAAACCGTGGAGATACCGGACATCTCAGATGCTGAGATTGTAGATGCCGAAATCGTGATTGAAGACGAACTGCAAGTTTACGGAGACTTTTAATCATGAACACTCAAGACAAATTCCCGCTGTCATTGCTGCAAAACTCTATCGACGTCCGCAAGGAATATTTCTACCGCAAGACGATCAACCATCCGCGACTGGAGATGGCCAAGAATGACGTTCTGTCCCTTGTTGATACCAGCGACGAACCGGACATCATGATCGTCACGGGGCCGACCGGCGTCGGCAAAACCACCTTAGCGGCAAAGATCGAAGATCAGTTACTGGAGCGCAATATGATGCGCATGCAATCGGACAAGTCACATTTGCCGGTTATCCGGGTCGATGCGATCCCACCGGATAAAGATATAAAGTTTGACTGGAAGGATTTCTATACCCGTTTGCTGTATGCCTTCAGCGATCCATGCATCTCACAAAAACAACTGTTTGAAGATGAAATCTACATGGAGCAGCCAATCTCGCCACATTACTCTATGAACACCGTGGCAGCATTACGGCGCGCCGTAGAAAATACCATGAAGATGCGAGGCACCCGAGCGTTGATCATAGATGAGGCCAATCATTTGCTGATGGTAGACCCCAAGCTCATGCGTCGGCAGTTTGAAGTCATTAAATCACTCTCGCAGAAATGTAACGTGACCATAATTTTGATTGACACCTACGATTTGCTGGAAATTCTGGAGCAGAGTGCTCAGTTGGTTCGCCGCGGGCGTGTGGTGCATATGGCACGATATGACGACTATATCGCCGCCGACAATATGGCATTCAAGAATGCTCTGTACTCCTTTCAGCGGCATATGCCGTTCAAGGTCGAACCCGATCTCATCAAGCATCTGAACATTTTTTATCTGAAATCGGCTGGTTGTATCGGCATTCTCAAGAAATGGCTTAATAACGCAGTCCGGGAGGGTTTAAAGAAGAACCTTGAAACCATTGATATGGAATTTATATTGCAATATGCACACTCCAATAAAAGCATTCAGACCGTTTTGAAGGAAGCCTTTACTGGAGAATCCAAGCTCAAGGACATCGATGTCAAGGAATTGCGCGGTATGCTCAAATTGCATCATGAGAATATCGGCAAGGTTGCAACACAAGTTACAGATGTTTTGCCGACAGGTGCAGATGGTGAGCAAATATCCCTGCCAAATCTTCCGCCGGATAAAAAGTCAGTCAAAGGCCAAGTCGGCAAACGCAATCCCAAGCGTGACAAAACGGAGTTGAATTTTGCTTTATTCTCCTGATGTCTACATAGAGGATATTGGCAACCGTATCGTCATTCCAGCCCGTAGCAGGTTGTTCGGGCTGGCGCCGATTGGTATTGGCAGTGGCGGATCAGAAGGATTGATTTCCTATCTGATCCGTTTATCCAAAGCACATTGCATCAGCCCAAGGCTGTTGCTCAGCACCGAGTTTTTGCCACGCATGTCCGAGGTCAATTCCGGGCGACATGCGATGTTCTATATGGACTACGCTAAAACCTTACATAGCACTGGTAAGTTCGCGAATAAATTCGTGACCATGACGGAGGAACTGACCGGCAGGGATGGGCTTGCATTACTCACCGCCCTGCCATGGCAGGAAATAATCCCTGCGATAGGCACCGGTCTGATGGCACAACATCCCAAATGGTGCAGCGCCTGTTTGGCAGATTATCGAAACCATCACACGCCTGCCTACTTCAAGCTTTCCTGGGGCTATGCACTGTACCAAGTATGTTCAGTACATCATCAGCATTTGGTTGATGAATGCCCTTGGTGCGGCAAACACCAGCCCTTCATACCGGTTCATGCCAGCCTAGGCCGCTGCAATTACTGTTATGGCTGGCTTGGCACCTGCGACAAGGAACCATCCAATATCCATGATCCCTATCAGCTCTGGGTAGCTGGCGCGATTGAGGACATGATCATTCACAGCAAAGACGCCATGCAAAAAGTCACGGGTGAGTTGTTCCGGGAAAAACTCATGAAGCTGACTATTGCCCTGGCAAGCAATAAGAAAAAAAGGTTCTCGGAAATGCTGGGATTCACCCCTTCCACAATGGCCTCTTGGATTACGAAACAACAGAAACCGTTATTCCCGCAATTTCTGTATCTTTGCCACCAGCTGGGAGAGATGCCATCTGAATTGTTAATGGAAGACTTCGATCCCTATAAGATTGATATTCACTTTAAATCACATGCCCAAAAACTGCACTGCATAAGCCCCAAGATAGGTCTGCAGGAACCACCCAAGCACGAAATTTACGAACGTCTGCAGGCAATCTGTAATGATACGGATGATTGCAGGCCACTGGCCGACATCATTACCGAGCTGGCACTCACCAGAAAATATCTGCTCTACTGGTTCAAAAAAGAATGTGAAGTGATTTCATCGAAGCACAAGCAATGGATCAACCGGACCGCGCTACAAAAGAAAAAAGCACAGCTACAGGAAGTGCGGAATATTACCTGGCATCTCTATGAGCAAGGCTTATATCCTAGCAACAGGCAAGTAGCGAAACAACTGCTTCCACTAAAACTATGTTTTGCGAAAATGCATCTGCGAACCACCCATCGCAACACATTGAAGGAGTTAGGCTTAACGTAAGCAACAAGGGTTCAGGTACTCAAACGCATGTAAACTGGTATAATTAATCTGCCATAAACTTTACGTCCCGCACCCGGTCAGCAGAGTCGGTTAATGCCGTGTAAAGTTTATGCTCCCCATTGCAGCCCTTGCTCAAAAAGACTAAATCTTCGCCTCAATCTAATTTAGCCAAGATTCATGCTTCGGCACGTTAAAGCCTTTGGCACAAGTTTAAAACAATATAAATTCACCACCCTAAGATTTTAATTGAATGACTGGTAAGCGGACAAAGCGGTCATTCATTTATTTAATAATTATAAAAACTCAACTACAATCAATTCAATTATGCCGCATCTCTGTATTATTAACTGTTAGCAGATTATGCCCAATCGGATACGTAGCCACGTTCTCGAAGAACGATCACTCGCTTTCTTACGAGAAGTATTTCCAGACTCCTGGGTGATTCATTCTTTTAGTAAAGATTATGGGATCGATGTTCAGGTAGAACTATTTACTGAGAATGGAGACCGCACAGGGATTCGTTTCTACGGTCAAGTTAAAGCTACAGACAATGACGTAAGCGATGATGTTTTAAGACTAGATCGCTCGCATTTCGAATACTGGTCTGGACATACTGACCCGGTTGCACTGTTCCGGTACTTTGATACGACGAAACAGTTGCAGTGGTGTTGGTTGCATGATGTCGATTGGCTTATGAAGCCAGGGAATGAGTCCTTAGACGTGGCCGGTTTATTGAAAACATGGAATATAGCTATTTCTCCGACGGAGGTTGAAAAATACCTACACGCAAGAAGGCAAGCACTGTTTGAGCCGCTTATCCCTCCGTACGAAATCACCATTGAGCAATTAGACAACAACGATGTCGCACCAGTTATCGCCGCAAAGATCGCTAGCAAAATCAAATCAAAGAGCTTCAAGGTTCTTCCGCGAGAAATGTCAATTGGCCATTTTCAGTTGATCTTCGCTCCTAACAAGATAGCTTCAAGCTACAGCGGCCTACCGGGCTTCGTGTTTCACCACAAGGAGAAACTAACGGAAGGCGAGCTAGTAGAGCATGCTCTATTGGCGACATTCCTTTGCGCATGTCGATATGAACGAATTATCTTTGCAAGATCACTTGCTAGCGTTTCGGCACCACTCCTATATCGCGCCGCTGGAGAAGAGCTAAGACTCCAGTTCTTCGACGCAATGATTTTTTCCTTAGGGCTAATGTCGGCCGTAGAAATGATTACCCCTTTGCTAAACGGTGAAGCCGATTCGTCGTTGCCGTGGTTCATTTTCTCGACAACATGCGCTGCTTCATCATGGAGATATGGCGAGGCGCATACCTGGTCAGCATTGCTCGAGAGTTGGTTGGAAAAGCCACCCATCCCTGAGAATATCGGTCCGTTCGCCTACAACTTGGGTAACTCGCTTGCTAGCCAAGGGAGATGGGAAGAAGCCCGTGAAGCATACAGTATTGCGATAGCAAAAGATGCTACTTATGATCGCAGGTCATATTTCTGGAGCGAGTACGGAGCAGCAAATTTCGAAATAGGAAATTTTGAAGAAGCCTCTAACTGTTACAAGAAAGCACTTACTCTGGAAGATTCCTCAGAAAATCGTTGGCGCCTTGGAGACACTCTCTTTAATGCGGGTCAATTCGCAAAGGCCAGCGAGCAACTCCAAATTGCATTACCTGAAGTAGGTGAACGTAATCGGACCTATGTCGAGCTTCTCTTAATGGTGTGTAATGAACTTCGCGAAGTGTGGGGGTTGGAGTCACAGACTGGCTCACCAATCGAGGAACGCGATATGGACGTGTTGCAGCAATATACGTCAGCCATGAATGAAGGTGAGATCATCGCGCACCTTCTTCCACTTATGAATAAGAATGCAATTGATGGTTGCCTTAACTTTAACGCTGGTGTGTTAGCCAGTCGAGATGGTTACTACTCAATTGCTGCATACAGATTCCTGACTTGCGCTCTTAAGCAACGTGGGGATACGGAGGCATGGGTTAACTCAATCATGTGCGCTCTAAACTCTGGGAACGCCTACTTGGCAATCCTTTCGGCTAAGACTGCACACTTTTTCGTGGGCGAAGAATTTTTACCATGGGCGCTTGGCATGATGCCGGGTAGTCCACAAATTCCTGCACAAATAGCAGATTCATGGCGGTCCTTAATGACCGAACTAGTCGAGTCATTTGAACAGGATCGAACAGGGAGTGAAGAAATTCCGGTACTTCGAATTCATACGCCAGATGGCACAAAGGTGTTTCATTTAGGCAACAACAATATGGGCTAATCCATTATTCCGCCAGCCTACGCGAAAAGCCAAGCAGGCCGGCGAATTCAAAAATTTTGACCATCCGCTTAGCGGACATTAAAAAACAAACTGCTAGCATTAGCAGTCTATGTGCTCACACATAACAATTAAGTTAAATGTTGCTTTGCAGATTTATGCAACAGTAGGTAAAAGCTGATTTAATTGACATCTGTGAAATACGAGTTAATTTATGCTTCCATTATTGCCTTTAGTCAACTTTATGGTTCCTTGCAAACCTAGATAAAGACTCGACTCGATGACAGATCCTTATTAACTGCATAAATTAATGCTTCTAAAATTTAATCAATAAATTGTCCTTCTTACATTCACAATGGTTTTTCATGCAAATCAACCACTTGAAATCTCAAAGTGTTACACATTACTGTTACACGTAGCACACTTTAATATTGTGCTTGTGCAATGGAACAACTCACATGAGTGATGAAGTGAAAAATCAAACCAATCTCGCCAAGCGCAAAGGCGCTGACGCTTATCATTTCCGCGCAAGAATACCTGCTGAACACCACCGATTTACTCTGACTAAAAACAAAAATCTATATTCTGGTTTCTAATCTAGAACGCATTAGCATTTCACATAATAATTTGGCTTTAATAAACCAAGCGGTGGTTAAAAAAAACCACTTGCATCTTCCGAGATGTCCTGCCTGAGAGTAGATCATTGAATTAATTGAGCTTTATAAATGGCATGTTTTCTGCATACCTTGGTGGAATGATTTTATAAACATTTCTAAAAGCAAACTCAATGGCAACAAAAGTTTTAAATACTTTTTTTGGAATAATCCTGGTGATGTTATTTTCTGTTAACCATGTGCAAGCAGAAACAAAAGCAAAACCTGCAAATAACACGCGTTACCTCAAAATCACAAAAGGTCACTCCTATCCACTACGCCTGGCGAATGACATTGAAACATTGGCGATTGGGGATCCCAACGTCATTCAAGTAGCAACGCTTAAACCTAACATGATCATCATCAGCGGTCAGATGACCGGTAGCACTTCATTAACCATTTTTAGTGCAGATAACCAGAATACGTCCTATGTAGTGCAAGTGACCAACGACACTACACAACTCAAAACACTGTTGAACCAGATTGAACCCAACGTGAAGGTAGACGAAATTGGTGAGGTCATTGTACTCAAGGGAACCGTAAAAACAGCAGCGGCTCTGAATAGAGTTTTAACGATAGCAGATCGCTTTATGAGCTCATCTGCCACACCAGACTTTTCTGTTATTTCTGACCAAGGAGGTGTACTGGCAGGAAATACAGATGAAACTGAAGAAGTCAATCCAGTTAGACAAAACTTAGCGCTTCAAATACTAAATATCAATAGCCGACAAAATGGAGGGCAAGGAGGAAATCAGGGGAGCGCCACACGCGGAAACCGAGGCGGCGTAGCCGCATCATTAAATCAGCCTTTATATCCGAATAAGGGTAATCTGGCACAAAACATTTCACGCGGTGATGTAGTGATGGTCGCCCAGGGAAAAGTGATGAGTCTCATAAAGGTGGAAAGTCAGCCGAAAGTCGAAATTCAAATGCAAATCGTTGCCGTTGATAGAAACAAAACTGACGAACTGGGTTGGGACTGGCGACTTACAAGCATGATTGAGAACGGCGGCAGCACAACTGGTGTTAGCATTGGCAGCATGCTAGGTGGCGTTAGCCCAAGTATAGGAAACGGCATTGGTGGAACGGGAAATACGGGAGTTACTAATGTTGGCACATCAACTATTGCAGGAATATTAAGTTACGCAAATCCAGCGCAAGGTATCACGCTTGGGTTGGTTAATTTTCTAAAACTCATAGAAGAAAAAGGTGCCGGAGCAACTTTATCAGAGCCATTGATCACTGCATTAAGCGGCGAATCTGCTAGTTTTTTAGTGGGGGGCTCACTTCCAATACCTGTGCAAATGATATCCGCCGGTAGCACTACTCAAAATCCAGTGGTATCAACCAACGTTACTTTTGTGCAATATGGCCTGAGTCTAATTGTTAGACCGACGGTATTAGAGAACGGTAAGATCTCAATCATACTTGATCAGTCCATATCTGAGCCTGACTACACTAATGCATTCACATTGATGGGAGCCCCCATCCCTTCGTTCAGGCAAAAAACAGTCAGCACACTTACTGAGTCGGCCAGCGGTGAAACGTGGGCTGTAGCTGGCTTACTCACTGAAGAAGACAGTAAGAAATTCAGTGAAGTGCCATATTTTTCACAAATACCTGTGCTAGGTAGTTTATTTAAGAAGAAGAACAATAAGGTTTCTAGAAATGAGTTGTTTATTGTAGTTAATGCGAGACGTGTTGATGGTGTAAACAACACTACTCAGAATTTCAATGATTCCGGGAACTTGAAACCGACAGATGATAATTTAATCAATAATGAGTCTGTAAATGACGCAAGCACAACGGAAGAATCAGAAGCCACACTAAACAATAAGCTGGCGACAGCAAAACCAGAGCAAAAAAAAGAAGCAATTAATAAGAACAAAAAAATATCTGCTGTTAATGACATAAAGAAAAACAGCCTGTCAGATGTAAATCAAAAATTACCACTGATTGTAAATGGCCTACCAAAAAAGACTCCGCAACAGGCTGATGATGCTTTCAGTCCAGCTATAGAGCCGAAATCAGTCCATACAAGGCAAATTAATAACACAAGCAGTTTGCCAGCCGTAGACGCTCAAATACAAGATAGCACGTCAAAACCTATCAACGAGCCCCCAAATCTCGATGATTCAGCCAGGCTGTTTGATGGGATTTCCTATCTCTTAGATACCGATGTTGAGTTGAATCTGTTTACTCAGACGGCTAATTTACCAAAATTACGGCCAAATAATCGATTCCCATTTCTGAAATCTAAAAAACCATTGACTGAATCAACACAAGGTTAAATGTAATTGGCAACCGTTATGAAAAATATAAAGTTAACAAACTATTCTAAATTGGGCTTTTTAGCCGCATTAATTCTAAATATATCGGCTTGTGCTTCAGTTAAAAGCCCAGATGCACCAGTGCCGCAGAATTACGCGTATTCATATCAGAAACAATTACAAGCCTCTCAGCATTGGGCAATTGTTGCCGACGACATGTCAAATCAAGTGATTAAAAACCTGCAAGCGAGAGGATTATTCAATCAACCTGTATACATTGCGATAAAGTCGAATCACTCGGCATTTAGTCAGGCACTTAACGATTTTATGATCACTAATTTGGTTAAGAAAGGCGCCAAAGTCAGTCGCTCCAAAGAAAAAAGTACAGTATTGGATTACAAAGTTCAAGTGTTGAAATTCAATGCGAATCGGAGTGTAGCTTTACCTTCACAAGCCCCATTAACAGTTTTGGCTGGAGGTGTAGCAGTTACGCGTGTAGTTGCTGATGCGATTGATCTCACTGGATTTGAGCAAGCCATTATTACCGGCGCAGTCTTGACTGATTTATGGGCTAACGATAAGGCGCCAAAACTGGAGCTAGTAGTTACTGCCTCAATGGTCGAGAACAATTTATACACCATGAGGACTACAGATATTTACTATGCTAACGCTGAAGATATTAATTTATATAAGCATAACAAAATGGAAGACAGTCCTTTTGACGACCCATTCTATAACCAGCGTCGTCGATAATTTAAGCCTCTTACAAATTCGATTTAATAATAAGCCAATTAAATATACACATAATAACTCCAATGAAAATATCAGGAATTAAATTAACGCTAGGGTTTATGGCTGTACTTGTTACTTTCTTTTTGGTGACATTTTCAAACAATTGGGGTAATGCAACTGCAAAAAAAACTACAGAAGACCTTGAGCCGATTATTAGATCAGTTCAGCACAAACCAATCGAAGCCAGAAAACATTGCCCGGCAATTATTAAGAAATTACGGGACAGCATTACAAAGCTAGAAGGTAAAGACGTTGAAATCAGGCGGCTTAAAATCATCAAGCTTATTGCAGACTGCGAATTAGCCTCACAACAATATAAGTCTGCATCAGGCAGTTTGGCTGATCTTTCAAATGCCCAGCCACAAGTGGCCAAATGGCATGGACTAAGAGCAAAAGTGTTATTTAAGCTAGGCAATTTGAATGAAGCTATCAGGGAAGCCCGGCTAGCGGTTCAACTGGAGCCCTCAAACCTTCAGTGGAAAGTACAGGAAGCAAGAATTCTGGCGCAGACAGCGATGCGCAGTCGCACAAAACGAGCTTACGAAGCCGCAATTAAAATTGCCCCTTACGACCAAGCGTCAGCACTTCAGGAAGAACTAGCGACTTTCTTGAAAAGTACAAAACCACAATTCCCTAATGAATCAATCGAGTAGTAGATCCAGAAATGCGCATTCTCATTATCAGTTCACAGCAAACATTCAGACAGCAAGTGCAGGCAATTTGCCTGCGATTGCCTGACCGTATTGTTAGCTTACGTACGGCAGAGTCCATTGGCCAGGGCTTAGAACTGGCATTACAATTTGAAGCCCAGGTAGTTTTTATTGATCTGACCAGGAACATAGAAGCCGGCATTCTAGCCATAGAGCAATTGGCGCTGATCACCAATCGTATGGTGGTAGTGAGTATAGATAAATTCAGTACTGAATTTATGTCGCGTACCATAAGGGCAGGTGCGCGTGAGATTCTAGCCCAGCCAGTTCAGGAAGAGGATATCCATCAGATCATTCAGAAAACGGAACTGTTATTGACGGGTAACAGTTCGCAGCAGCCAGAGCGCACCGGTAAGATATTCATGTGTTTTTCAAGCAAAGGCGGTGTAGGAAAGACCACACTTGCATGCAACCTTGCCATCACTTTGCAGCAGAGATTCGGTAACAATCAAGTTGCCCTCATTGATGCCAATACTGAAGCGCCAAATATCGCACCCATGCTGGATCTGCGCCCGCAGAGATGGCTTCGCGATGCCATTGCAGAGTATCGACGCCTTGACTCCGAACTGTTAAAAGAGCTGATGACAGTTCACGAACCCTCTGGTTTGAATGTGCTGGCACATAGTGGCGACAACCCTCTTGGGTTGGATTTTTCTGAAGACCAGCTATCTAAAATTTTGTTAGTTGCCAAAGGCACGTATGACTGGGTTGTTGTGGATACTTTCCCATTACTTTCTAGCCTTAACCTTTCTCTAATGGATCTATCAGATGAGATTTTACTGGTTACAGAAGGTGTAGTGCCTTCACTTCGCAGTGCACGGCATAATCTCGAAATGTTAAAAAAAGCTGGCTACAACGAAAATAGAATACGAATCATTTTAAATAAATATACCCCCTTCAAAGGCAATGTATCCCCTGAGTTAGTTGAGGAAACATTAGCCTGGCCGATTAAAGACGTTATCCCATACGATGTACATTCCACCATTGCTGCGAACAGCGGGTTACCGCTAGTACAAATGTTTCCAGACCGTGATGTCACGCTGGCTATTGCTGACCTGGTAGATGCCCTAACCGGTGTAGAGTCTGCACCAGCATTGCCTGAGGCTTTTATTGAACGTCAATTGCGACTATTCCGTAACTGGTTAAATATTAATTGATGGAAAATTCCAATACAAAAACACTACGTGGCGAACTGCGCGAGCACGATCAATCAGTAGAGCGTAATTTACTGGCTGAACGGGTAGTGGCTCTCAATCAAACGGCCATGCAGACTGGCTTACTGCAGCAGACGGAAACTCCGGGAGTTACTGCATCCACCTACACTCAGATCAGGCATAAACTACATCGCGGTTTGCTGGATTTACTGAACCCACAGGCGGTAAGCAACGCAACATTTGAACAGATTAAAAATGCTGTTGAAGACTATGTCATGACAGCGCTAGTGCAAGAATCCCTACCATTATCCCGGCATGAGCGCGGCCGCCTAGTAGAAGATCTGCTATACGAAGTATTAGGTTTAGGCCCCCTGTCACCGTTAATGACTGACTCAACCGTGTCTGATATTCTGGTAAATGGTCCACATCATATATTTGTTGAGCGCCATGGCTTGCTGGAGATGACAGATGTGCATTTTCACGATGATGAACATTTAATGTTGACCATCGAAAGAATACTGTCACGCGTTGGCCGTCGTGTGGATGAGTCCAGCCCAATGGCGGACGCACGCCTGGCAGACGGAAGTCGTGTCAATGTGATCATTCCGCCATTAGCTTTTAAAGGCCCATCCATATCAATTCGTCGCTTTATGCGCAATATCCTTGAAGTAAATGAATTAGTGATGGGGGGAGCTCTCACCCAGGAAGCGGCCGACTTTCTAAAACTAGCAGTCAAAGCACAGCTCAACATCATCATTTCCGGCGGCACTGGTTCAGGTAAAACAACCATGCTGAATTGCCTCTCACAATATATTGATGATGGTGAGCGTATTGTCACTATTGAAGACACTGCGGAACTTCAGTTGAACCAAGTACATGTGGTTGGTTTGGAGGCCAGACCGGCAAACACTGAAGGTAAAGGCAACGTTTCGATTAGAGACCTGGTTAAAAATAGCTTACGGATGCGGCCAGATCGCATCATTGTAGGTGAGGTACGGGGGGCAGAGGCGCTTGATATGCTGCAGGCCATGAATACCGGTCACGATGGCTCATTGGCAACATTGCATTCCAATAGCCCAAGAGACACTTTGGCCAGGATGGAAACTATGATGTTAATGGCCGAGCTGGATTTACCCCAGCGTGTACTGCGTGAGCAAATTGCTTCAGCGGTTAACCTGATTGTGCATGTCAATCGCTACCCTAATGGCGCCAGAAAGGTATCTAACATTACCGAAGTAATTGGTATTGATAATGGGGTCATACTGACCCAGGATATTTTCGTGACCAGGCGAGAAGGCGAGCATATGGTAATGAAAGCCACCGGCATTATGCCTTCTATAGCGACTATATTAGATGAACGCGGTATTGAGTTAGACAGCAATCTTTTCGCAACATAAAAATATATGTTTTACATCATTGCATTATTAATATTGGTTTTGTTCAGTTTGCTGGTATTCGATTACATTGTAACGTCCAGAGAAGACAGGATACGCGAACGTCTTTTAGAGGGTGTGTTAGGTACGGATGAGGAAGATATCAGCCTATGGGCCGATGCTGCGGATTTGCTGAAAGTTGATGCATTTCGTCAATTAATCGAGAAAAGTACACTCACAAGAAGTTTTGATATCAAGCTAAAACGTTCCGGTTTGGAAATATCACTCATCAAAGGCCTGATATTAATGGTACTCGGTGCAGTATCAGGGGCTTTAGTCGCCTATTACTATTTCGATAATATATCTGCGGCAGTTGCAGGTGTATTGATAATCCCAGGCGTAATGTGGTTTTTGCTTAGTCATTTAGCGCAGCGCCGCTTAAAAAAGCATGATCAGCAGCTGCCGGCCTTAATCACAGGCTTAATTACGACCATGGGCGCTGGCGGCACACCAATGCAGGCGTTGCAAGTTGCTTCAAAAAATGCCCCCAAACCGATTTCAGAGTCAGTAGAAATGTTGGTCAACGGCATGCAAATCGGCAGGTCACCCAACGCTGCATGGAAAGATTGGTCTGAATTCTGGGATACGCCATCATGCAAATTAATTTCAACTGGAGTGCGTCTTAAATGGGAATCAGGCGGCCAGATGACTGCAATACTGGTGCATATTCTTGAAACACTGGAGTTTCATAAACGCATGGAACTAAGGGTGAGTACGCTCACCGCACAAGCAAAACTGTCTGCATGGGTATTATCCACCCTGCCCGTTGCATTAGCGCTACTTACCAATGCATACCGCCCAGATCTTTTTGATTCCATGCTAACGGACCGTTTGGGAATCAAATTACTGATTGCTGCCGGCGTGATGACGCTAGTGGGTTTTATCTGGTTACGTAAAATCGCACGTCTTAAGAATTAGGGCAACGCTATGATATTTATTATTATTCTGTTGCTAATTGGTTTGGTTGCTATTGGACTCATGTTTTTACGGCAATACAAAGTGCACCAGCAACTTATTACAAGACTGCAATTTGGGTTCGATCAGCAACCAGAAGCAATTGATATTGTTGACCTTTCCGCTGGTGATTATGGCCTGCAGGGAAGCGAACGCATTTATTATCATTTACGTGAGTTTCTGAATACCCCACAGGGGAAAATATTGATGTTTAGCCTAGGCGCTATCGTTGCAAGTGCAGCGCTTGCGATCATGGAAAAACCATTCCGCAGCATATTGCTTGGGGCCGGTGGCGGAGGTATTTTATTACTGACATCAGGTTTGTTTTTTCTTTATGTAAATAAAAAAGAAAAATTAAATAAAATACAAACAGAACTCCCAAATGCACTGGAGCTTCTAGCTGCAATCATGGAAGGAGGTATGGCATTTGAATCCGCACTAGTGCATATGCTGCGCGAGGCAGACCCTAAGCATCCGCTGTATTTCGATTTACTCATTGTGAGTGAGGCTATAAAAAAAGGACGTCGCCGCAATGAAGCACTGGCTTTATGGGCTAACCGATGTGAACTGGTTTATATCTCAGATGTTGTATCCAGCATGATTCAAGCCGAACAAACGGGTGCTTCATTAGGCTCGGTACTCAAACACCATGCCCAAGCAGTGCTTCGCGAAAATGAAGCCGTGATCCAGAGACGTGCGGAGCGTCTACCGGTCCGTATGCTCATGCCAATGGCGGGCTGTATTTTACCGGCAGTAATTATCGTCGCTGCAGGTCCTAGTATTGTTCGTATTATGCACATAATTGACGACATCATTTCCAAATGAACACACATAAAAACAACACCATTACTCTTGAACGTACAGGGCAAGTGTTAGTTACCAAAATACGCTGTGCAAACAATTACTTTCTCAGGTTACGTGGGCTAATAGGCACTCCCGCACTGACAAAATCAGAAGGAATGTTAATCTCCCCTTGTAAGCAAGTGCATACACATTTCATGCGATATCCGATTGATGTAGTGTTTTTAGATAAACATTACACAGTCATTAGCAAGGTGATTGCAATGCAACCATGGCGCGTTTCCAGTTATGTAACTAATGCACTCCATGTCTTGGAGTTGCCTGCGAATACTGCAGCCATGCTAGAGCCGGCAGATAAACTTATATTTCAGTAAAGTTTGTTCATTTGTGAAGGAAGCAAAATTGCAGCAGCTAAGAAAATCTCAGCAATCTGATGGATATGAACATGTAATGACTGCTGACCGAATTCCAGCAAGACCCAAACCAGCTAGTTTTCGACCAATTTATATAGAGCCGCAAAAATCTCAACAAAATAAAAATGCTGATGTAGCCGGTGCCGATGAAGCAGGGATTGCATGGTGGCAGACCAAGTATTTTAAACTTCTAATGATATTAATTTCGATGCTGGGCTTCGTTGTTTCGTCAGCCTGTTTATTTGCAACATTATTGATTGATCCGAAACTCACCACTAACTTTGACGGCGAAGTGGGAATATTTTTCCAAAATATGTATGCTCATTATGGCACCGCCGGCGTCCTTACCTTTTGGGGAATCAGCCTTTTATATTTCTTTGCAATGGCCTACCGCAATGCGGTTAAATTCTGAATTCGTGATAAAAATTGACTATGTTATTAACAACGAGTTTCAAGTTGTTAGCTCAAACAGGATTAAATATGACCGAAGGCACTTGCCAGACTTCAAGCTCTAATCCTGGACACATGGGTATGCATTTGAATTGAAAGCCCACTCCGGTGCTATAGCCTGCCAGATTTGGCCTGCCTTCAGATGGGCTATTTTAACTAAGCAAGGATTTATAAATGAGACTGGCTTCATTCTCATAATGGCACCAAAAGCAAACGAAATATCAGTACTCACCGTATAAATTCAAATCCGGCGACTCTAAGCTGCGCTGTTGCTGATTGCCTTTTAATAGCAAGCTGTCGTCATTGGGGCTAAAGCGCTGACTATTTTCGGAGTCACTCCGGTAAGTTTCCGAAAATGGCCTTTGCTGTTTACGTTGAAGTCCGTTAATGACAACAATGCTATCCGGATCCTTACTAGGCTTAGGCAGGCGTGTTGTCACTTTAACCTCTTTGACAGGAGTAAGACGCGAGTCATCGCTAAATGGCCTGAATACAACTCGCATAGGACTGCCAATGGTAGCCGCCAGCACCGAAACATGTGCATCTTCCGGTGTCATCTGCAGCACCACAAACGGCTCCTCATTAGAACGCTTATTTTGAGGCATGTTACGAGGCACATACATCACCTCGGCATTTTCCGCAATCAATGTAGCAGTCACGGCACTTGATGCCCCTACCGTGACAGCACCTGATGTAGCAGCTTTCAGAGCTGCCCTTGCATTGGCTTTTGCTTGACCATCACCTGGACTCTCACCGCCCCATGCATCTGACGCCTGTTTTTCAAGTGCTCTGATATTTGCGCCACTGGCCGCAGATGATGCTTGCCCGGCAGAAGACTCGATTGACAACAAATCAATTCTATCCCCTACACGCATGGTGTTTAAAGACCCAGGAAAAAGGTTTGCGCTAATATGCACGATACGCATACCCGGTTTAGCAATCCCTGAAAAACCAGAGTGTGCACCGGCTTCGGTAATATCTGACTCCTTAAAATGCTCACTCGCTAATATTGTTCTTCTGGCGAATCTCCCGATAAATTCTTTAGGCGAAATTAATGCGTCTGCAGGCACCTCACTCGGTTTCAGATATGAAATTCTAAACATTAGGCTGCTTATTCTAGAACCCATTTGAATATCCTGTTTGGCTACAGGAATTGCAATCGTACCAGGCGGCCTTTGTCGCTCTTGTTCGACCTGTTTGGGTTTTGGTGAAAGTATAAAAAATGCAGCAATCGCTACTAA